>NZ_JBEYHH010000004.1:0-317519 GCF_040635175.1 Streptomyces sp. NPDC006997 | reverse complement strand
TCCCGCGGCCCCCCCCTCTATATCCCCGTATTGGGGGCGGGGGGTGGGGGGGGGGGGGGGGGGGGCGGGGGGGCCCCCCCCCGCCCCCCCCGCCCGCCTACGCCTTGCGCAGTCGGAACGTCAGCGCCAGACCCTCGTCGGTGAAGGCGGAGCCGTAGCTGTCGTCCGCCTCGCCCCGCGCGAAGTCCGTGGCGAGGACCTCGTCGGCGATCAGGCCCGTGTGCTCGGTGAGCGCGGCGACGGTCGCCGGGTCCGTGGCGGTCCAGCGCAGCGCGATCCGGTCGGCCACGTCGAGGCCGCTGTTCTTGCGGGCTTCCTGGATCAGCCGGATCGCGTCCCGGGCGAGACCGGCCCGGCGCAGCTCCTCGGTGATCTCCAGGTCGAGGGCGACCGTCGCGCCCGCGTCGGACGCCACCGACCAGCCCTCACGCGGGGTCTCGGTGATGATGACCTCGTCGGGGGCGAGGGTGATGGTCTCCCCGTCGACCTCGACCGACGCCGTGCCCTCGCGCAGGGCGAGGGAGAGCGCCGCCGCGTCCGCGTTCGCCACGGCCTTGGCCACGTCCTGGACGCGCTTGCCGAACCGCTTGCCCAGCGCGCGGAAGTTGGCCTTCGCGGTGGTGTCGACCAGGCTGCCGCCGACCTCGCTGAGGGAGGCGAGGGACTCGACGTTCAGCTCCTCGGTGATCTGCGTGTGCAGTTCGGGGGAGAGCGCGTCGAAGCCCGTCGCCGCGACCAGGGCCCGGCGCAGCGGCTGGCGGGTCTTGACGCCCGACTCCGCGCGCGTGGCCCGGCCCAGCTCCACCAGGCGGCGCACCAGCAGCATCTGCCGCGACAGTTCCGGGTCGATGGCGGTGAGGTCCGCCTCCGGCCACGACGCCAGGTGCACCGACTCCGGGGCGCCCGGCGTGACCGGCACCACCAGGTCCTGCCATACCCGCTCGGTGATGAACGGGGTCAGCGGGGCCATCAGCTTGGTGACCGTCTCGACGACCTCGTGCAGGGTGCGCAGCGCCGCCTTGTCGCCCTGCCAGAAGCGGCGCCGGGAGCGGCGGACGTACCAGTTGGAGAGGTCGTCGACGAACGCGGAGAGCAGCTTGCCCGCGCGCTGGGTGTCGTAGGCCTCCAGGGAGCGCGTCACCTGGTCGGTGAGCGCGTGGAGTTCGGACAGCAGCCAGCGGTCGAGCAGCGGGCGGTCCGCCGGGGCCGGGTCGGCCGCGGAGGGCGCCCAGTTCGACGTGCGGGCGTACAGGGCCTGGAAGGCGACCGTGTTCCAGTACGTGAGGAGCGTCTTGCGGACGACCTCCTGGATGGTGCCGTGGCCGACCCGGCGGGCCGCCCAGGGGGAGCCGCCGGCCGCCATGAACCAGCGCACCGCGTCCGCGCCGTGCTGGTCCATCAGCGGGATCGGCTGGAGGATGTTGCCCAGGTGCTTGGACATCTTCCGGCCGTCCTCGGCGAGGATGTGCCCGAGGCAGACGACGTTCTCGTACGAGGACTTGTCGAAGACCAGGGTGCCGATCGCCATCAGCGTGTAGAACCACCCGCGCGTCTGGTCGATGGCCTCGCTGATGAACTGCGCCGGGTAGCGGGACTCGAACAGCTCCTTGTTCTTGTACGGGTAGCCCCACTGCGCGAACGGCATGGAACCCGAGTCGTACCAGGCGTCGATGACCTCCGGCACGCGCGTGGCCGTCTTCGCGCAGCTCGGGCAGGCGAAGGTCACCTCGTCGATGTACGGGCGGTGCGGGTCGAGTCCGGACTGGTCGGTGCCGGTCAGCTCGGTCAGCTCGGCGCGGGAGCCGACGACCGTGAGGTGGTCGTCCTCGCAGCGCCAGATCGGCAGCGGGGTGCCCCAGTAGCGGTTGCGGGAGAGCGCCCAGTCGATGTTGTTGTCGAGCCAGTCGCCGTAGCGGCCGTTCTTGACCGTGTCGGGGAACCAGTTGGTGTTCTGGTTCTCCTGGAGGAGGCGGTCCTTGACGGCGGTGGTGCGGATGTACCAGGACGGCTGCGCGTAGTAGAGGAGCGCGGTGTGGCAGCGCCAGCAGTGCGGGTAGCTGTGCTCGTACGGCAGGTGCCTGAAGAGCAGGCCGCGTGCGCCGAGGTCCTCGGTGAGCTTCTCGTCGGCCTTCTTGAAGAAGACGCCGCCGACGAGGGGGACGTCCGCCTCGAAGGTGCCGTCGGGGCGGACCGGGTTCACCACGGGCAGGCCGTAGGCGCGGCAGACCTTGAGGTCGTCCTCACCGAAGGCGGGGGACTGGTGGACCAGACCGGTGCCGTCCTCGGTGGTGACGTACTCGGCGTTGACGACGAAGTGCGCCGCCTCGGGGAACTCGACCAGCTCGAAGGGGCGCTGGTAGGTCCAGCGCTCCATCTCGGCGCCGGTGAAGGACCGCCCGGTGGGCTCCCAGCCCTCGCCGAGCGCCTTGCCGACCAGCGGCTCGGCGACGACGAGCTTCTCCTCGCCGTTGGTGGCGACGACGTAGGTGACCTCGGGGTGGGCCGCGACCGCGGTGTTGGAGACCAGCGTCCACGGCGTGGTCGTCCAGACGACCAGGGACGCCTCGCCCGCCAGCGGGCCGGAGGTGAGCGGGAAGCGGACGTAGACCGAGGGGTCGACGACCGTCTCGTAGCCCTGCGCCAGCTCGTGGTCGGAGAGGCCGGTGCCGCAGCGGGGGCACCAGGGGGCGACGCGGTGGTCCTGGACCAGCAGGCCCTTGGTGAAGATCTCCTTCAGCGACCACCAGACCGACTCGATGTACTCGGGGTCCATCGTGCGGTACGCCTCGTCCATGTCGACCCAGTAGCCCATGCGGGTCGTCAGCTGGGCGAAGGCGTCGGTGTGGCGGGTCACGGACTCCCGGCACCGGTCGTTGAACGCGGCGATGCCGTACGCCTCGATATCCTGCTTGCCGCTGAAGCCCAGCTCCTTCTCGACCGCCAGCTCCACCGGGAGGCCGTGGCAGTCCCAGCCGGCCTTGCGGGCGACGTGGTAGCCGCGCATGGTGCGGAAGCGGGGGAAGACGTCCTTGAAGACGCGTGCCTCGATGTGGTGGGCGCCCGGCATACCGTTGGCGGTGGGCGGGCCCTCGTAGAACACCCATTCGGGGCGACCCTCGGACTGCTCCAGGCTCTTGGCGAAGATCTTCTGCTCGCGCCAGAAGTCGAGCACGGCGTGCTCCAGCGCGGGCAGGTCGACCTGGGCGGGCACCTGGCGGTACGTAGGCGATGTCATCAGCGAGCTTCCTCCGGCGGACTTGCTGCCTTCCGTCCGGAGGGACGAGAGCCGTGTCTTCCTGCGCCGGTCTCGGCGCGCTCCCGCGGTACCACCCTCCTTGGCCCTCCGGTGCGGGGTGTGCACCGGTGAGCCCCCTCATTGGGGTCGCGATGCCGGGTCTACTCGCCGTCACCGGGTGGGTTCGGGCTTTCTTCCGGCGGCTCCGGGGTGATCTTCACGCCGCGCTCGCCCCCGGGCTCACACCGTCCCCGGGTCGCTCTGGGCTGCGTACGACGCTACTCGTCCCCATCGACGCTTCTCGCTCCGCCCAGTGTACGGCGCTCCGCCGACCGCGGCCGACCGGTTTTCGGGGCGGTACCGCCGGGTGGTTACCCGGCGGGGAGCTGGGCACAACGGATGCATGTCGGTCGCGGTGGGGTCGCGGGCCGGGCGAATCGGGCGGCGTGCCCGGTTGCCGCGGGAGTGAAGTCGATTTATCGTCCCAGCACGATTCGCGTGCAAGATCACAATATGTGAAGGGGCCGCGGCCATGGTGGCGAAGAAGACCGCCGTACAGCAGCCGGCGTCCTCCGGAAGGCCGACGACGGCATCCGGAGGTGCGGCCAAGGACGTGACGGGGAAGAAGAGCACGACGGCCGCGAAGAGGAAGGCGGCCCCCGGTCAGGAGGAGGCCCCCGGTCAGGAGGCGGTCGCCGAGAAGAAGACGGTCGCCAGGAAGACGGCCGTCAAGGAGGCGACGGCCACCAAGAGCACTGAGAAGAGCACTGAGAGCAGCACGGGGAACAGCACGGGGAACAGCACCACCAAGCGCGCGGCGAAGAAGGCCACGGCCAAGAAGGCGACGGCCAGGAAGAGCACGGCCAAGAAGGCGGGCGCGGCGCAGGCCGCGGAGCAGACGGGAGCCACGACGGTGGTTGCGAAGAAGACCCCTGGCACGGCCACGGCGGCCGAGACCGCCGTTCCCAAGGCGCGGATCGCCGCGGTGGAGCCCGGCGAGCTGGCGGTGCGCCCCGGCGAGGACCCCTGGACCCCGGACGAGGTCGCGGAGGCGCGCGCGGAGCTGGTGTCCGAGGCGGACCGGCTGCGCTCCGAGATCGACGGGATCGAGCAGTCCCTGGCGGGCCTGATGCGGGACTCCGGCGACGGCGCGGGCGACGACCAGGCGGACACCGGCGCCAAGAACATCACGCGTGAGCACGAGCTGGCGCTGGCCGCCAACGCGCGCGAGATGCTCACCCAGACCGAGCGCGCCCTGGAGCGGCTCGACGCGGGCACCTACGGCCTGTGCGACAGCTGCGGCAAGCCCATCGGCAAGGCGCGGATGCAGGCGTTCCCACGGGCGACACTGTGCGTGGAGTGCAAGCAGAAGCAGGAACGCCGGTACTGAGGCGAGCACGTGGGTCCCGCACGGTGTGTCGTACCCTCGTGCTCAGTCGGCACCTAGGTTGAGGGACTCACGTGGCAGAGGCGGAGCGCATCATCGGTACGCCGGACACCCCGGACGCGGCGCGGGCCGAGCGGGAGCGGCGCGGCGACGGCACGGCGTCGGGCGAGCGGTCCGGCGCGGGCGGCCCGGAGACGGACGCCGGTTCCGCCGCGTCCGCCCCGTCCGGGGGGACGGGCACGGCCGGGGAGCCGCGCGGCAGGCGGCGGATCGCGGTGCTGTTCGCGGTCGCCGTCTTCGCGTACGCCCTCGACCTGGTCAGCAAGATGATCGTGGTCGCCAAGCTGGAGCACCACGAGCCCATCGAGATCATCGGGGACTGGCTGCGGTTCGAGGCGATCCGCAACGCGGGCGCGGCCTTCGGCTTCGGCGAGGCGTTCACGGTCATCTTCACGGTGATCGCGGCGGTGGTGATCGTGGTGATCGCCCGGCTCGCCCGCAAGCTCTACAGCCTGCCCTGGGCGATCGCGCTCGGGCTGCTGCTCGGCGGCGCGCTCGGCAACCTCACCGACCGGATCTTCCGGGCGCCGGGGGTCTTCGAGGGCGCGGTCGTCGACTTCATCGCGCCCAAGCACTTCGCCGTCTTCAACCTCGCCGACTCGGCGATCGTGTGCGGCGGCGTCCTGATCGTGCTGCTGTCGTTCCGGGGGCTCGACCCGGACGGCACTGTCCACAAGGACTGAGCGCGCGTACGGGAGTGTCGGACCCGTCCGGCATACTCGACGGGTGAGCACGATTCCCGAGATCCGTACCCTGCCCGTGCCGGACGGCCTGGAGGGCGAGCGCGTCGACGCCGCCATCTCCCGCATGTTCGGCTTCTCCCGTACCAAGGCGGCCGAGCTGGCCGCGGCGGGCAAGGTGCTGGTGGACGGCGCGGTGGTCGGCAAGTCCGAGCGCGTCCACGGCGGTGCCTGGCTGGAGGTCGAGATGCCGGGGGCCGCCGCCCCGGTGCGGGTGGTGGCCGAGCCGGTCGAGGGCATGGAGATCGTGCACGACGACGATGACGTGGTCGTGATCGTCAAGCCGGTCGGCGTCGCCGCGCACCCGTCGCCGGGCTGGACCGGGCCGACGGTGATCGGCGGTCTGGCCGCCGCCGGGTACCGCATCTCGACCTCCGGCGCCGCCGAGCGCCAGGGCATCGTGCACCGGCTGGACGTCGGCACCTCCGGCCTGATGGTGGTGGCCAAGTCCGAGTACGCGTACACCTCGCTGAAGCGCCAGTTCAAGGAGCGCACGGTCGACAAGCGCTACCACACGCTCGTGCAGGGCCACCCGGACCCGACCAGCGGCACCATCGACGCGCCCATCGGCCGCCACCCGCAGCACGACTACAAGTGGGCGGTGACCGCGGACGGCAAGGCCTCCGTCACCCACTACGACCTGATCGAGGCGTTCCGCGCGGCCTCCCTGCTCGACGTGAAGCTGGAGACCGGCCGCACCCACCAGATCCGCGTCCACATGGCCGCCCACCGCCACCCCTGCGTCGGCGACCTCACCTACGGCGCGGACCCGACGCTGGCCAAGCGGCTCGGCCTGACCCGGCAGTGGCTGCACGCCGTACGCCTCGGCTTCGAGCACCCCGGCGACGGCCAGTGGGTGGAGTACGCCTGTGACTACCCGGAGGACCTCCAGCGGGCCCTCGACCAGGTGCGGACCGAGACGTACGGCTGAGCGGCCCCCCGTCTCAGGGGCGGCTCGGGCGCGGGGAGGTGTGGGGCGTCGTGTGCGCCCGGCGCGGCGGCGAGCCGTCCGGGGAGGACGACGGCCGGGGGACGCCGTGGGGCAGGACCGCGTCGGCCGTGTTGACGCGCGGCAGGGCGTAGGGGTGCTCCCGGACCAGCCAGGTGATCATCTGCTCCCGGACCGTGACCCGGATCGTCCAGACGTCGTCCGCGTCCTTGGCGGTCATCAGCGCCCGCACCTCCATGGTGTTCGGGGTGCTGTCGGTGACGGCCAGGCCGTAGTCGCGGCCGTCCCAGGCCGGGCAGTTGCGCAGGATGTCGCGGAGCCGCTCGCGCATCGCCTCCAGGGGCGCCGAGTGGTCGAGCTGCCAGTAGACGACGCCGGTGAGCTGCGAGGTGCCGCGCGTCCAGTTCTGGAACGGCTTGGACGTGAAGTACGACACCGGCATGGTGATCCGGCGTTCGTCCCAGGTGCGGACCGTGAGGTAGGTCAGGGTGATCTCCTCGACGGTGCCCCACTCGCCGTCCACCACGACCGTGTCGCCGAGCCGCACCATGTCGCCGAACGCGATCTGGAACCCGGCGAACATGTTGCCGAGCGTGGACTGCGCGGCGACACCGGCGACGATGCCGATGATGCCCGCCGAGGCCAGCAGCGAGGCGCCCGCCGCCCGCATCGCGGGGAAGGTGAGCAGCATCGCCGCCACCGCGACCACCCCGACGACGGCCGAGACCACCCGCATGATCAGGGAGACCTGGGTGCGGACCCGGCGTACCCGCGCGGGGTCGCGCTGGGCGCGGTGGTTGGCGTAGCGGGTGTACGTCGTCTCGACGACGGCCCCCGCGATCCTGATCACCAGCCAGGCCGCGGAGCCGATCAGCACCAGCGTCAGCGTCCTGCCGATGCCGACCTCGTGCTCCTCGGTCAGCTGGGCCGAGTCGTAGGAGCCTCTCAGCAGCGCGGCGCACAGCACCAGCTGGTAGGGGATGCGGGCACGCCTGAGCAGACCCCACAGCGGGGTCTCGGGGTGCCGTCGGTCGGCCTTGCACAGCAGACGGTCGGTGACCCAGCCGATGAACAGCGTCAGGACGACCGAGCCGCCGACCACGATGAGCGGGCGGAGCAGATTCTCCATGCCTTCGAACGTAACCGCCGTCGGGCGGCCCTGAACATGTGACTTCGCGTACGTTCCGGGTAGGGCAGCGCGCGTGGGGTGTCAGACCCGGCTGGCACCATGGCCTCATGAACATCATGCTCTTCCACTCGGCCTACGGACTCCGCCCCGCGGTGCGCGACGCGGCGGACCGGCTGCGCGCGGCCGGACACGAGGTGTGGACGCCGGACCTGTTCGACGGCGCGACCTTCGAGACGGTCGAGGAGGGCATGGCCCACAAGGACGCGATCGGCAAGGACGAGCTGCTCAGACGGGCGGTGCTGGCCGCCGCGCCGTACTCGGAGCGCGGCCTGGTGTACGCCGGGTTCTCCTTCGGCGCCTCCGTCGCGCAGACGCTGGCCCTCGGCGACGAGAAGGCGCGCGGCCTGCTGCTCCTGCACGGCACCTCGGACATCGCGCCGAACGCGGCCGTGGACGGGCTGCCGGTGCAGCTGCACGTGGCCGAGCCGGACCCGTTCGAGACGGACGACTGGCTGAGCGCCTGGTACCTCCAGCTGGGCCGGGCAGGCGCCGACGTGGAGGTCTACCGGTACGCCGGGGCCGGTCACCTCTACACCGACCCCGGTCTGCCGGACTACGACGCGGAGGCCGCCGAGGCCACCTGGCGGGTGGCGCTCGGCTTCCTCGGCACGCTGTAGCGGCTGGCTCAGCCGGCGGCCCGGTACGCCGCCCAGCTCTGCTGCATCCGCGTCACCTGGCCGGAGGTGAACTGGTACATGCAGGAGTCGTAGGTGTAGTCCATGAAGTTGTGGATCGGGTCGGCGCCCGCCTTGCGGGTGCAGGTGTCCCGGCCCGTCGGGCACTGGTAGGCCGGGCTCTTCTCGGCGGCGGTGTCGTCGACGTAGTCGCCTTTGCCGTTACAGCCGCCCTGGAAGGTGTGGTAGAGGCCCATCCAGTGGCCGACCTCGTGGGTCGCGGTGTCGCCCTCGTCGTAGTTGGTGGCCGAGCCGCCGGGCAGGGAGGCGTCGAGGATGACGACGCCGTCCATGGAGGGGCTGGAGTTGTAGGAGCTGGGGAAGGTGGCCCAGCCGAGGAGGCCGCCGCCGATGTTGGCGGTGTAGATGTTGAGCGCGCCCGCGCCGCCCTGGCGCAGGGCGGACTTCATGGCCTTCTCCTCCTGGGAGCCGTAGCCCACGGTGTACCAGGAGGCGTTGTCGGTGTAGTCGGTCCCGGCCAGGGTGAACTGGAAGCCGGAGTCGGTGTTCCCGCTGCCCTGGCCCGCGTACGCCGCGTTCAGCACGTTCATCTGGGCGTTGACGTCGGTGGCGGAGAGCTTGCCCGTGGTGCCGTCGTGGATCACGTGGAAGTAGACCGGGATGCTGGTCGAGGCGGCGGCTTCGAGGCCGCGGCGGCTGGACGGCAGCTTGTCGAGCTTCTTGCGCAGGTCGGCGTCCATCGCCTGGGCGCGGGCGGTGCTGATCTCGTTGGGCTCGGCGATGTGCTCGCCGGCTCCGGGGCGGGCCTCGCGGGCGGCGGCGTGGGCGCCGGTGTCCTCGGCGCACTCGGCGGCCGACGGGGTGCTGGCCGCGGCGACGCCGGTGGGGGCCGACAGCGGGGCGAGCAGCAGGGTTCCGGCCACGGCTGCGGTGCCGAGAAGGCGTCTGCTCGTGAGGGGTGATATCCGGGCAAGCGCACGCATGTTGACTCCTGGCGGATGCGGTGGGGAGACGGGCTCAGGGGTCTTCCTGGCCATCCGCCCGGAGATTACGTGGACATGACTAGCGCAGAAGAGGAGTGATCAAGCCCAATCAAATAACCGGCGAACAGGGATGATTGGGGGGATGAATTGGCGGTCCGTCCGAAGTTTGAGATCCCGACGTAACGAGGACGGTGACCGGGGCGGGTGGTGTGTCCGCATTCGGGCCACGGCCCGCACCACCCGCCGTAGCGATGTGATCTTCTTTTAACCGGACGCAAACACGCCGCGGTTGGCTGGAAATCGACGGTCGGGCGGGGGGATCACACCGGGTCGTAGGTGCGCTCGACCCTCTGGGTGCCGCTGCGGGTGCGGTAGGAGCGCGCCCAGGACGCCGCGGAGTCCGCCTTCGTGCGGTCGGACAGGACGTAGTAGTCCATCTGCGCGCGGTCCGCGGTCAGGTCCAGGACGCCGTAGCCGTGGCGGTCGGTGTCGACCCAGTGGACGTGCCGGTTGGTCGCGCGGATCACCGGGGCGGCGAGCGCCGAGACGGTGCCCTCGGGGACCTTCACCAGGTCGTCCAGGTTGTCGGAGGTCACCGAGGTGACGACGAACTCGGTCGCCGCCGACGCGGACAGCGGGTAGGTGCCCGCGTGGACCGGCACGTCGTTGGCCCACGCCATGTGGATGTCACCGGTCAGGAAGACGGTGTTGCGGATGGCGTTCGACCGCAGGTGTGCCAGCAGCTCCCGGCGGTCGTCGGTGTAGCCGTCCCACTGGTCGGTGTTGACCGCCAGGCCCTCCTGCGGCAGCCCGAGCAGCTTGGCCAGCGGCTTGAGCAGCTCGGCGGAGAGCGCGCCGATGGCGAACGGCGCGATCATCACGGAGTTGCCGACCAGCCGCCAGGTGGTGTCGGAGGCGGCCAGCCCCGACTTCAGCCAGTCCAGCTGCGCCCGCCCGGTCAGGGTGCGCTCGGGGTCGTCCACCGAGCCGTTGCCGAAGGCCGCCTGCTGGGAGCGGAAGGACCGCAGGTCGAGCAGCGACAGGTCGGCCAGCTTCCCGAAGCGCAGCCGCCGGTAGGTGGTGCCCGCGAGGGCCGGACGCACCGGCATCCACTCGAAGTAGGCCCGCTTGGCGGCGGCCTGCCGGTCGGCCCAGGCGCCCTCCGCGCCCTCGGTGTGGTTCTCGGCACCGCCCGACCAGGTGTCGTTGGCGATCTCGTGGTCGTCCCAGATGGCGACCACGGGCGCGGCGGCGTGCAGCGCCTGGAGGTCGGGGTCGGTCTTGTAGCGTCCGTGCCGCTCGCGGTAGTCGGCGAGCGTGAGGATCTCGTGCGCGGGCGCGTGCGGCCGTACGACGGTGCCGCGGGTGCCGTACTCGCCGGTGCCGTACTCGTAGATGTAGTCGCCCAGGTGCAGCCAGGCGTCGAGGTCGCCGCGGGCGGCGAGGTGGCGGTACGCGGCGAAGTGCCCGGCCTCCCAGTTGGCGCAGGAGACCACGCCGAAGCGCAGGCCGGGAACCGCGGCGTCGACGGCCGGGGCGGTGCGGGCCCGGCCGACCGGCGAGTGCGTGCCGCCGGCCGAGAAGCGGAACCAGTAGTCGGTCGCGGGGCTCAGGCCGCGGATGTCGGCCTTCACGGTGTGGTCGGAGGCGGCGGTCGCGGTGGTGGTGCCCTCGGTGACGACGTTGGTCAGCGCCCGGTCGGTGGCGACGGTCCAGGAGACGGTCACGTCCGGGCCGAGCCCGGAGCCGGGCACGGCCTCCTCGGTGGGCGTCACGCGGGTCCACAGCAGCACGCCGTCCGGGAGCGGGTCGCCGGAGGCGACGCCGTGCAGGAAGGCGGGGGCCTGGGCGACCGCGCTGGCGGGCAGCGCCGCGGCCAGCGGGGCGGCGAGTACGGCTCCGGCGGCGGCCGCCTTGACGACCGTACGGCGGCGCGGAGTGGGCGGGTTGGGGTCCGTGTGGGATCTGTGGCTACGGGTCACGGCGGGTCAGATTACTTGCCGGTAAGTGCCTCGGTAAGACCACCGACATGAAGAACGGGCGAACCCGCGGAGGGTCCGCCCGTTCCCGTGTCCTGCGCCGGGCGCGCTACTGGGTGACGCCCGCGTCCTTGAGCGCCGTCTGCCACTCCTCGACGCTGCCCGGGTTGGTGATCTTCTTGTCGTCGATCTTGATGGTCGGGGTCGAGCTGACGTCCTCGGTGTCGTCGAACGACTTGCTCATCCGCATCGCCCAGGCGTCGTAGGTGCCCTTCTCGACGGCGCTCTGGAACTCCTTGTTGTTCTTCAGCGCGTCGACCGTGTCGGCGACCTTGATCAGGTAGGCGTCGTCGGAGAACTCGTCGGAGGACTCCTCCGGGTGGTACTTCGCCGAGTACAGCGCCGCCTTGTAGTCGAGGAACGCCTCGGGGCTCACGTTCAGCGCGGCGCCCAGCGCGCTCAGCGCGTTCTTGGAGCCCTCGCCGCCGAGGTTGCCGTCGAGGAAGGTGCCGAGCGTGACGGAGAGCTTGTAGTCGCCGTCGGTCACGCCCTTGTTGACCGTCTCGCCGATGTTCTGCTCGAAGGAGGCGCAGGCCGGGCAGCGGGGGTCCTCGTAGAGGTGGACGACGTGGTCGGTCTCGGAGTCGCCGATCAGGACGGTGGTGCCGTTCTTGCCGGAGGTGTTGGCCGGGGCGACCACCGTCGCCTTGGCGGCCTCCTCCCACTCGGTGGGCTGGTTGTTCTGGACGACCGCGTAGCCGATGCCGCCCGCTATCGCCAGGACGGCGACGATCGAACCGGCGACGACGAGCTGCCGCTTCACCTTGTCCCGCTTGGCCTGGCGCTCGCGCTCCTGGCGCAGCCGCTCGCGGGCCGCCTGCTTCGCCGCCTGGTTGTTCCGCTTGCTCATGGTGATGCTCTCCGTGGTGGGACGCGCACGCGCGGGTGCGCGGGATGCGTGGATGGGTGGCCGTGCCGGGGAGCCCTCAGCCGAGGGCGACCCGGCGCGGCGGTCCACGCCGTCCCAGACCGTGGGTGCGCAGCAGCTCACGGGCCACGGCCGTACGGTGCGCGGGCCGCGGCAGCCGGACGCGGGCCGGGGCCCGGCGCCCGCCGACCGCGGCGACGGCGAGCAGCAACGGCCGGAAGGTGGCGGTGGCCGCCGCCCGCAGCAGCCGCTCCAGGGCCCGCTCACCGCGGTGCAGCCACCAGGCGGCCAGCAGCCCGACGCCGACGTGCGCGCCCAGCAGCAGCCAGGCGGTGCCGGGGTGGGAGTGCGCCAGCAGGGCGGCGAAGCGGTCCTGGCCGGTGCCGGCCACCTGGGCCAGCGGGCCGCCGACCTCACCGGCGCAGAGCACGTCCAGGCCGAAGGCGCGCAGCGGGCCCGCCACCGGGCCGCCCGCGGCGCCGTAGCAGGCGTGCTGGCCCGTGGTGAAGACCGTGTCGGCGGCCAGTTCCAGCGGGATCAGCAGGGCCGCGATCCGGCCGAAGCCACGGGCGCGGCCCGCGAACGCGTAGGCCAGGGTGAACACCGCCGCGGCGATCGCGGCGACGGTGCCCAGCGGCAGCGGGACGCGGGACAGCACCACGTGTGACGCGGTGCTGAGCGTCACGACCACTGCCGTGAAGAGCGCCGCGCGTACGGCTCGTAGCTGGGTCCCTGATATGTCCATCGCGCTGAAAGTGTGGCACGGACCGCTGTAAGAGACCCCTAAAGTCTCCCTGTGAGGTGTGCGGAACCCGTCACAGGCCCGGTATCCGGCCATTGCGGAAGAGGTCGACGAAGAGCTGGTGGTCGGCGCGGGCGCGGGCGCCGTAGGCGTGCGCGAAGTCCACCAGCAGCGGGGCGAAGCCCTCCTCGTCGGCGGCGATCGCCGCGTCGATGGCCCGCTCGGTGGAGAACGGCACCAGGGACTCGCCGGAGGTGTCGTCCGCCGCCGCGTGCATGGTCGCCGTCGCCCGGCCCAGGTCGGCGACGACCGCGGCGATCTCCTCCGGGTCGTCGATGTCGTCCCAGTCCAGGTCCACGGCGTACGGCGAGACCTCGGCGACCAGCTGGCCCGCTCCGCCCAGCTCGGTCCAGCCCAGCCAGGGGTCGGCGTGCGCCTGGAGGGCGCGCTGGGAGATCACCGTGCGGTGGCCCTCGTGCACGAAGTAGTCGCGGATGGCGGCGTCGGTGACGTGCCGGGAGACCGCCGGGGTCTGGGCCTGCTTGACGTAGATCACGACGTCGTTCTCCAGGGCGTCGCTGTTGCCCTCGAGCAGGATGTTGTACGACGGCAGCCCCGCCGAGCCGATGCCGATGCCGCGGCGGCCGACGACGTCCTTGACGCGGTAGGAGTCGGGGCGGGCCAGCGAGGACTCCGGCAGGGTCTCCAGGTAGCCGTCGAAGGCGGCGAGCACCTTGTAGCGGGTGGCCGCGTCCAGCTCTATGGAGCCGCCGCCGGGGGCGAAGCGGCGCTCGAAGTCCCGGATCTCCGTCATCGAGTCGAGCAGGCCGAAACGGGTCAGCGAACGGGCGTCACGCAGCGCGTCAAGGAGCGGGCCCTCGGCGGTGTCCAGCGTGAACGGCGGCACCTCGTCGCGCTTGGCGCCGGTCGCCAGGGCGTGGATCCGCTCCCGGTAGGCGGCGGCGTAGACCCCCACCAGCTCGGTGATCTGCGCGTCGCTGAGCGCCTTGGCGTACCCGACGAGGGCGACGGAGGCGGCGAAGCGCTTGAGGTCCCAGGTGAAGGGGCCGACGTACGCCTCGTCGAAGTCGTTGACGTTGAAGATCAGACGGCCGGTGGAGTCCATGTACGTGCCGAAGTTCTCGGCGTGCAGGTCGCCGTGGATCCACACGCGGGAGGTGCGGTCGTCCAGGAACGGGCCGTCGCGCTTCTCGGTCTCCAGGTCGTGGTAGAAGAGGCACGCCGTGCCCCGGTAGAACGCGAACGCGGAGGCCGCCATCTTGCGGAACTTCACCCGGAACGCGGCCGGGTCCGCGGCGAGCAGTTCGCCGAACGCGGTGTCGAAGACGGTGAGGATCTCCTCGCCGCGGGGCTCGTCGCTGAGCTGCGGGACCGACATCGCTGGGTGCCTCCTGGTGCTGGCTGCTGAGGGTGACGGCGCCCGCGCCTTCCGTGGCACCGGCAGCCGTCACCGTCCTAACGTCCGAGGACGCGACCGAGTGCCCGCGACCCCCGCCCGAAGGTACGCGGATGAGGCCCGTGGGTGTCAGTGCCGGGGCATAGACTTCGACGCTGTCCCCCCAGACTGTCCGCAGCCTGTCGCCGACTGTTCTCCTAGGAGGCCGAACGTGTCGAAACCGCCGTTCACGCACCTGCACGTCCACACCCAGTACTCGCTGCTGGACGGTGCCGCGCGGCTGAAGGACATGTTCGACGCCTGCAACGAGATGGGCATGACGCACATCGCCATGTCCGACCACGGCAACCTGCACGGGGCGTACGACTTCTTCCACTCCGCGCAGAAGGCCGGGATCACCCCGATCATCGGGATCGAGGCGTACGTCGCCCCGGAGTCCCGGCGCAACAAGCGCAAGATCCAGTGGGGGCAGCCGCACCAGAAGCGGGACGACGTCTCGGGTTCCGGTGGCTACACCCACAAGACGATGTGGGCGGTGAACAAGACCGGCCTGCACAACATCTTCCGGCTCTCCTCGGACGCGTACGCGGAGGGCTGGCTGCAGAAGTGGCCGCGGATGGACAAGGAGACCATCTCCCAGTGGTCCGAGGGGATCGTCGCCTCCACCGGCTGCCCCTCCGGCGAGGTGCAGACCCGGCTGCGCCTCGGCCACTTCGACGAGGCCCTGAAGGCCGCCGCCGACTACCAGGACATCTTCGGCAAGGACCGGTACTTCCTGGAGCTGATGGACCACGGCATCGACATCGAGCACCGGGTCCGCGAGGGCCTCCTGGAGATCGGCAGGAAGCTCGGCATCCCGCCGCTGGTCACGAACGACTCGCACTACACGTACGCGCACGAGGCGACCGCCCACGACGCGCTGCTGTGCATCCAGACCGGCAAGAACCTCTCCGACCCCGACCGCTTCAAGTTCGACGGCACCGGCTACTACCTGAAGTCGACCGACGAGATGTACGCGATCGACTCCTCGGACGCCTGGCAGGAGGGCTGCGCCAACACCCTCCTGGTCGCCGAGATGGTCGACACCTCCGGCATGTTCGAGAAGCGCGACCTGATGCCGAAGTTCGACATCCCGGAGGGCTACACCGAGGTCACCTGGTTCAAGGAGGAGGTCCGCCGCGGGATGGAGCGCCGCTTCCCCGGCGGCGTCCCCGAGGACCGCCAGAAGCAGGCCGAGTACGAGATGGACGTCATCATCTCGATGGGCTTCCCCGGCTACTTCCTCGTCGTCGCCGACTTCATCATGTGGGCCAAGAACAACGGCATCGCCGTCGGCCCCGGCCGGGGCTCCGCGGCCGGGTCGATCGTCGCCTACGCCATGGGCATCACCGACCTCGACCCGATCCCGCACGGTCTGATCTTCGAGCGGTTCCTCAACCCCGAGCGCATCTCGATGCCCGACGTCGACATCGACTTCGACGAGCGTCGGCGCGTCGAGGTGATCAGGTACGTGACGGAGAAGTACGGCGCCGACAAGGTCGCCATGATCGGCACCTACGGCACCATCAAGGCGAAGAACGCCATCAAGGACTCCGCGCGCGTGCTGGGCTACCCGTACGCGATGGGCGACCGGATCACCAAGGCCATGCCCGCCGACGTCCTCGGCAAGGGCATCAACCTCGACGGCATCACCAACCCCGAGCACCCCCGCTACAGCGAGGCGGGCGAGGTCCGGGCGATGTACGAGAACGAGCCCGACGTGAAGAAGGTCATCGACACCGCCAAGGGCGTCGAGGGCCTGGTCCGGCAGATGGGCGTGCACGCCGCCGGCGTGATCATGTCCAGCGAGACCATCACCGAGCACGTCCCGGTCTGGGTCAGGCACACGGACAACGTCACCATCACGCAGTGGGACTACCCGAGCTGTGAGTCGCTCGGCCTGCTGAAGATGGACTTCCTGGGCCTGCGCAACCTGACGATCATGGACGACGCCGTCAAGATGGTGAAGTCCAACAAGGGGATCGACATCGATCTCCTCTCCCTCCCGCTGGACGACCCCACGACCTTCGAACTCCTCCAGCGCGGCGACACCCTCGGCGTCTTCCAGTTCGACGGCGGCCCGATGCGCTCCCTGCTCCGGCTGATGAAGCCGGACAACTTCGAGGACATCTCCGCCGTGTCGGCCCTGTACCGGCCGGGCCCGATGGGCATGAACTCGCACACCAACTACGCGCTGCGCAAGAACGGCCAGCAGGAGATCACGCCGATCCACCCGGAGCTGGAGGCCCCGCTCAAGGAGGTCCTGGACGTCACCTACGGCCTGATCGTCTACCAGGAGCAGGTGCAGAAGGCCGCCCAGATCATCGCGGGCTACTCGCTCGGCGAGGCCGACATCCTCCGCCGCGTGATGGGCAAGAAGAAGCCCGACGAACTGGCGAAGAACTTCACCATCTTCCAGGCCGGTGCCCGCGACAACGGCTACAGCGACGAGGCCATCCAGGCCCTGTGGGACGTGCTGGTCCCGTTCGCCGGGTACGCGTTCAACAAGGCGCACTCGGCGGCGTACGGCCTGGTGTCGTACTGGACGGCCTTCCTGAAGGCGAACCACCCCGCCGAGTACATGGCGGCGCTGCTGACCTCCGTCAAGGACGACAAGGACAAGTCGGCGATCTACCTCAACGAGTGCCGCCGCATGGGCATCAAGGTGCTCCCGCCGAACGTCAACGAGTCGGTGCACAACTTCGCCGCGCAGGGCGACGACGTGATCCTCTTCGGCCTGGAGGCGGTGCGCAACGTCGGCACCAACGTGGTCGAGTCGATCATCAGGAGTCGCAAGGCGAAGGGGAAGTACGCCTCCTTCCCCGACTACCTCGACAAGGTCGAGGCGGTCGCCTGCAACAAGCGCACCACGGAGTCGCTGATCAAGGCGGGCGCCTTCGACACCCTGGGCCACACCCGCAAGGGCCTGACCGCGCAGTACGAACCGATGATCGACAACGTGGTCGCGGTCAAGCGCAAGGAGGCCGAGGGCCAGTTCGACCTCTTCGGCGGCATGGGCGAGGAGGACACCAGCGAGCCGGGCTTCGGGCTCGACGTGGAGTTCACCACCGACGAGTGGGACAAGACCTACCTGCTCGCCCAGGAGCGCGAGATGCTCGGTCTCTACGTCTCCGACCACCCCCTCTTCGGCCTGGAGCACGTGCTCTCCGACAAGGCCGACGCGGGCATCTCCCAGCTCACCGGCGGTGACTTCGGGGACGGCGCGGTCGTCACCATCGGCGGCATCATCTCCGGCCTCCAGCGCAAGATGACCAAGCAGGGCAACGCCTGGGCCATCGCCACCGTCGAGGACCTCGCGGGGTCCATCGAGTGCATGTTCTTCCCCGCGACCTACCAACTGGTGTCCACCCAACTCGTCGAGGACGCCGTGGTCTTCGTCAAGGGCAGGCTCGACAAGCGGGAGGACGTGCCCCGGCTGGTCGCCATGGAGCTGATGGTCCCCGACCTGTCGAACGCGGGCACCAACGCGCCCGTGGTGCTCACCATCCCGGCCACCCGGGTCACCCCGCCCATGGTCAGCCGCCTCGGGGAGATCCTCAGCCACCACAAGGGCGACAGCGAGGTGCGGATCAAGCTCCAGGGCCCGACCAGGACGACCGTGCTCCGGCTCGACCGGCACCGGGTCAAGCCGGACCCGGCGCTCTTCGGCGACCTCAAGGTGCTGCTGGGCCCGTCCTGCCTGGCGGGCTGAGCCCGGCCGCGGCAGGCACTCGACGTGCGCGAGGGGCGCGTCCGGCAGCGGACGCGCCCCTCGTTCATGCCTGGGCGGTAACCGCCCGTCAGCGAAGGTCAGTTGTGGCCGAAGCGCTTCTGGCGGCCCTTGCGTGCCACGTCGCCCGGGGTCGTCGGGGTCAGGCGCTCCTCGGACGACGGCACCATCGCCGGGTCCTGGGCGTCCTGTCGGGCGCGCTCGGGCTGGGACTGCTTACGGTCACGGTTCTTGTTCTTGGCCATGGTGATCTGCCTCCTGTGGGGGATCTAGGGGCCAGGGCCGGGACCAGATTCACATACGCCGACACGCCGCGCATGTCGGACAATTACCGTGTGTGACAGGGGTGGTCGCCGTCCGCGCGCCCGAAACGCCACGCCGAAGATCGAGTTCGGACCGTTAACCTCCGCACGGTCGGGCAGACTCGAAGGAAGCCCAGAGCAAACCTCCCGGGAAGAGGGTGAGTCGCGTGGACCGCTGCGTCGTCCTGGTGGACGCCGGGTATCTGCTGGGAGCCGCCGCCAGCCTCCTCGCCGGGGAGCCCTCGCGGTCCCGGATCACCGTCGACCACGCCGCCCTCGTCCAGGGGCTGCGCGACCGTGCCGAGTCCGACACCGAACGGCAGCTGCTGCGCATCTACTGGTTCGACGGCGCCCCCGACCGCGTCCCCCAGCCCGAACACCGCAGACTGCGGGTGATGCCCCGGGTCACCGTCCGGCTCGGCGCCCTCACCCGCAGCGACGGCCGCTGGGCGCAGAAGGGCGTCGACGCGGCCATGCACGCCGAGCTGACCGAGCTGGCCCGCAACCGCGCCTGCTCCGACATCGTCCTGGTCACCGGCGACGGCGACCTGCTGCCGGGCATGATGGCCGCCAAGGAGCACGGGGTCGCCGTCCACCTGTGGGCCGTGCAGGCCGCCGACGGCGACTACAACCAGTCCGAGGACCTGGTCGCCGAGGCCGACGAACGGCGCGTCCTGGACCGGGCCTGGATCACCCAGGCCGTACGGGCCAAGGAACTCACCGGCGTGTGCGCGCCGCCGCCCGTGCCACGCCCCGAGATCGCCGCCATCCTCTCCGCGCCGCTGCCCGAGTCCGCGCTGTCCGGGTCCGGCGAGCGGCGCGACGAGGAACCCCCGCACCCGGCCGCCACCACCGCCCGCCCCGCCGAGGACCGGGGCCCCGCCACCAAGGGCGGCGTGCCCACCCCCAAGGACCTCGCCGCGCTGCGCGCCCCCGGCCCGCAGGTCACCCAGCCCCCGCCCACCGCGACCCTGCGCTGGTCCTCCGACAAGGGCTGGGTGGACCGCCCCGGCGCCACCTCCGAACCGCCCGAGGCGGCCTCCATGCCGACGCTCGCCCAGCTCACCACGGCCGAGCAGCGCTGGGCGGACCGCGAGGAGGACATCACCACCGTCGGCGGGGACCCGTACGAGGTCGGGCAGGTCTTCGCCCGGCGCTGGATCTCCCGGCTCGGCGACCCGGTCCACCTCCAGCGGCTGTCCACGCTCTACCCGCGCATCCCGCACCGCATCGACGGCGAGCTGCTGCGCTACGCGGCCCGCTTCGGACTGCTCGCCCACAAGGACGACCAGATCGACGAACACGACCGCTACGCCATCCGGGCGGGCTTCTGGCGGGAGGTCGACGTACCGACGGCCGCGGAGCACGCCCCCGCCGCCGAGTAGTGGCCGGTAGGTGACCCAGAGTCACGAAGAGGGGGCGTGCAAGCCGACCCGCGCGCGGTCGGTGCCCGCCGACCCCTTAGGCTCGTTCCTTGTGAGTGAACGCGCGGCACAGGCACACCCGGACCCCGACGAGGTCGCGTGTGCCGTGCGCGGGCTGACCAAGACCTACCCCGCCGTCCGCGGCCGGCGCGGCACCCCCGGCACCCCCGAGGTCCGTGCCACCGACGACGTACGCCTGGACGTCCGGCGCGGCGAGATCTTCGGACTGCTCGGGCCCAACGGCGCGGGCAAGTCCACCCTCGTCCGCCAGCTCACCGGCCTGATGCGGCCCGACAGCGGCGGCGTGCGGATCCTCGGCCACGACATCGTGCGCCACCCCGAGCGGGCCTCGCGCATCCTCGCCTACCTCGGGCAGGAGTCCAGCGCCCTCGACGAGCTCACCGTCTCCCTCGCCGCCGAGACCACCGGACGGCTGCGCGGACTCGACGTCCGCTCGGCACGCGCCGAACGGGACGCCGTACTCGACGAACTCGGCCTCACCGCGATCGCCGGGCGCGCCCTGAACAGGCTCTCCGGCGGCCAGCGCCGCCTCGCCTGCTTCGCCGCAGCGCTGGTCGGGGAACGGCCGCTGCTCGTCCTCGACGAGCCCACCACCGGCATGGACCCGGTCGCGCGCCGCGCGGTGTGGTCCGCCGTCGACCGGCGCCGCGCCGAACGCGGTACGACGGTGCTGCTGGTCACCCACAACGTCATCGAGGCCGAGACGGTCCTCGACCGGGTCGCCGTCATGGACCGCGGCCGGGTCATCGCCTGCGACACGCCCACCGGACTGAAGGAGCGGGTCGCCGGGGAGGTCCGGGTCGACCTGGTGTGGCGGGAACGGGCGCCGCTGGACGTGCCCGAGGTCGCCGCGCTGCGCGGACGCGCCGTGGAGTCCGGGCGCCGCTGGACGCTGCGGCTCGGCCCCGAGGAGGCCCGCGCGGTCGTCTCCACCGTCACCGGCGGCACGGCCTTCGCCGCCCTGGACGACTTCACCCTCACCACGCCCAGCCTGGAGGACGTCTACCTGGCGCTCGGCGGCGCGGCAGGGCAGGGGCTGGTGAAGGCGTGAGCGACCGGGACCCCGTGCACGCATACCCAGAGACCCTCCAGACCCCTCAGACCCCTCAGACCCCTGGAAAAGGGAGCAGCGCGACGTGAGTGTCGTACCCGCGGAGGTACTGCCGGGCAGCGCCCTGGCCGTCGAGGAGCCGACCGCGACCGCGGCCGAGCTGGGGCCGCGGGCGCGGCTGTGGCCGTGTCTGGCCGCCGTCTACCGGGCGCAGCTGTCGCGCGCGCGGGTGGCGCGGATCCCGCTGCTGTTCGTCGCCACCTTCCAGTCCGTCGGCATCATGGTCATGATGCGGGGCGTGGTGGACGGCGGCAGCGAGGCGCAGGCCGTGGTCGCCGGAGCGTCCATCGTCGTCGTCGCGTACGTCGCGCTGAACCTGCTCGCGCAGTACTTCGGCCAGCTGCGCGCCACCGGCGGCCTCGACCACTTCGCCACCCTGCCGGTGCCGCCCGCGGCGGTGGTCCTCGGGGCGGCGGGCGCGTACGCGTCGTTCACCGTGCCCGGGACCGTCGTCACCGCGCTGTTCGGGTGCGTCCTGTTCGGGCTGCCGCTGACCCACCTGTGGATCCTGCTGGCGGTGATCCCGCTCGCGGGCGCCGCGCTCTCCGGGCTCGGCGCGGCCTTCGGGCTGCTCGCGCCGCGGCCCGAACTGGCCACGCTGCTCGGGCAGCTCGGCATGTCGGCGGCGCTGCTGCTGGGGGTGCTGCCCGCCGAGCGGATGCCGGAGCCGGTACGGCTGCTGCGTGACCTGCTGCCGTCCACGTACGGTGTCGAGGCGTACGCGCGGACCTTCTCGGCGCACCCGGACTGGGCGCTCGTCGCCGGTGACCTCGCGGTCTGTGCCGGGGTCGGGGTGCTGTCGCTGGCCGTGGCGACCTGGGCTTACCGCCGGGCGGCCGTCCGGTGACGCGGGGCGCCGCGCGGCCTGGCACGATGTCGGGGTGACCGCTCCGTTGACTCCGCCTCCGCCGCCGCATGATCAGTCCGCTCAGTTTTCGTCGCGGGCGTGGCCACCGTCGTCGCCCGCCGGGTACGGATACGGACAGGACGGGCCCGGTATGAAGACCGAAGTGCGGGAGGCCGCCGTCGTCACGGTGGTCGCGGCGCTCGGCGGGGTGCTCCTCGGCGTGCTGTGGAACTGGCTGGCACCGAGCGTGCCGCTGGTGGGCCAGGTGGTGGACGGCGGCTGGGTCGTCTACCTCGGCGACACCGAGGGCGAGCAGCGGATCGGGGTGGACGGGACGTTCACCCTGCTGGCGCTGGGGTTCGGCGCGGTCAGCGCGGCCGTGGTGTTCCTGCTGCGGCGGCGTGGGGGTGTGCCGCTGGTCGTGGCGCTGGGGGTCGGGGGACTCCTCGGGGCGTTGCTCGCCTGGCGGGTGGGGGTGTGGCTCGGGCCCTCGGACGACGTGCTGGGGCGGGCGAAGGACGTGGGGCAGGGGGTGACGTTCTCCGCGCCGCTGGAGCTGGGGGCGAAGGGGGCGTTGCTGGCGTGGCCTGTGGGGGCGTTGCTGGTGCATCTGGGGCTTACGGCGTTGTTCGGGCCGCGGGATCCTGAGGTGCCGGGGTACGGGGCGGAGAAGGGGTCCGTCTGAGGGGTGCCCGGCGTGGCCGCCGGCGTCGGGGCGGGTACGCGCGGCCCGGCGCCGCGGGGTGCCGCCGCGCCCACCCGTCCCGCCCCGCGGCACGACTGCCCGCGGCCGGGGCGTGTGGCGGAAGTCCCGTCGTCCGCCCGCGGGGCGGGCCGAGCGACGCCATGGAGGTCCCCCTGCTCAGGCGGAGCCGAGAGCTTGGGGGAGCGTGCTCCCGGCGTGCCGGGCGGAAGCCCTCGTCCTGGTCATGCGTGGTCTTTCGCCCGGTGCGGCGAGTGGGGTCCCCCTGCTCGAAGAGTTCGGGGGAGTGCCAGGCGCCGGGCGGCACGCGGGACTCCCGCCACACGCCCTGGGGCGTCTGGTCACGCGGGGCGGCGGCCGTGGTTGGAGTTGCCTTTCCTCGTGCGCCACTTGCGCTTGCGGGTGCGCTTCGACATGCCCTTTCTCTCTAGTCGAGGAAAGGGCGTCCGTCGAGGGGTCAGGCGCGGGCGATGGGGGAGACGGTGGCCTCCGTGAGGGTGGCCAGGTCGGCGGGGGCGAGTTCGACCTCCAGGCCCCGGCGGCCCGCCGAGACGTAGATCGTGGCGTGGGCGTCGGCCGAGGCGTCCAGGACCGTGCGGAGCCGCTTGCGCTGGCCCAGCGGGGAGATGCCGCCCCGGACGTAGCCGGTGGTGCGCTCGGCGAGGGCCGGGTCGGCCATCGCGGCGCGCTTGCCGCCGACCGCCGCGGCGAGGGCCTTCAGGTCGAGCGAGCCCGCCACCGGGACCACCGCCACCGTCAGGGCGCCGTCCACGTCGGCCACCAGCGTCTTGAAGACCCGGTCGGGGGAGACCCCCGTGGCCTCCACCGCCTCCTCGCCGTAGGACGGGTGGGCGGGGTCGTGGTCGTAGGCGTGGAGGGTGAACGGCACGCCTGCCGTGGTCAGGGCCACCGTGGCGGGCGTACCGCCGGACTGCTGCTGCTTCTTGGACTTCTTCGCCATCTCCGCCGTCTTCGCCGTCAGTTCTCAGTTCAGGCTGGTCGGGCCCCGCGTCAGCTCGGCCGCGGGCAACGACGGCAGATTACGGATGATCGCCGTCTCGGCGCGAAGGAGTTTCAGCTCGTCCCGCAGCCGGGACGCCGTGTCGGGGGCCTGGAGCAGCCGCTGCTTGGTCGGGGTGTCGAGCATCATCGCCGCCGCGACCAGGTACGACACCACGCTCGGCTCGTCCGGGAGTTCGCCGCCGGTCGCCAGTGACCGCTCCCGCGCCCCCGCCAGCCGCTTCTGGTACTGCCGGAACGACCGCAGCACGCCCTCCGCGAGCGCGCCCGCCTCGTCGCCGGGGTCCTCGGCGAGTTCCTCCAGCTCGGCGGTGAGGAACGGCCCGGAGGCGTCCACCGAGCGCAGCCGCACCCGGGTCGTCCCGGTCGCCAGCACCTCGAACGTGCCGTCGGACCGCTCCCGGATCGTCGCGGCGTCGGCGACGCAGCCGACGGCGTGGAACGCCTTGGCGGGGTCCGCGCCGAACCCGGCGCCGGGGCCCCGCTCGGGCAGCGCCGTCGGGTCGGGCATCCCCGGCGCGCTCGGGGCCACCTCGTGGCCGTCACGGATCGCGACCACGGCGAACCGACGTGGCTCGTCCTCCGGAACCTTCAGCAGCGTGCGCATCATGGCGCGGTAACGCTCCTCGAAGACGTTCAGCGGAAGGACGAGCCCCGGGTACAACACCGAGTTCAGGGGAAAGAGCGGCAGCCGGACGGTGGTCACGGCGCCAAAGCCTAATGGTCGGCGGACCGGACTCGTCCGTCCCGCCCGCACAGTGGGCGGACCGGGCCCGGGAAAGGCCGGTCGGTCAGTTGCGGCGCAGCAGCCGCGTGGCCCCCGCCGCCACCGCCGTGGCCAGCACCCAGCCCAGCAGCACCAGCGCCGCCGCGAGCCACTGCAGACCGCCGTCCAGGTGCCAGAAAGCGACCTGCCCCAGGTCGATCACCGGTAACAGCAGGTCGAGGGCGAACAGGGCCGGGTTCCACGGCGGTGCCCCGGCGCCCTCCGGCGAGCCGGGGCGGCCCGCGCTGGCGAAGGCCAGGGAGCCCGCGGCCCACAGCACCGCCAGCCACACCGCCGCCCGGCCGGTCCGGTAGCCGTAGGCGACCGTCCAGTCCTGCGCGTACCCCCACAGCTTGGGCCCGAGCGGCAGCGTCTCGCGGCGGCGGCGCTGCCGGGCGAGCAGCACCTCCCGCGCGTCCTCGTCCTCCCCGCTGCTCCGCAGGACGGCGGCCAGCCGCTCGTACGGCTCCGGGTGGTACTCGGCGGTCGCGGCGGCCAGCCAGCGCAGCCGCTCGGTGAGCGGGAAGGGGCCGCGCGGCACGAGCGTCTCGTAGCTGAAGCCGCTCATCTGGAGGCCGCCGGGACCGGGCCAGCTGCTCGCCCGGTCGACGAGGTTGACGACCCGCGCCCCGGACAGCACCACCCGGCCGCGCTCCGGCCGCTCCCCGAGGAAGCGCAGCTCGGGCACCTGGACGCGGCGCAGCGACAGCTCGTGGTCGTCGCCGAGGGCGAACCGGGCCCGCTCGAAGTCGACGGCGTCGCCGAACCGGCCGTCGTCCAGCCGTATCCCGCCCCGGCACTCGAACCGCTGTACCCGGGTGCCGCGCACCGGTGTGACGCCGCTGGGCTGGGTGCCGCCCACGGCCGCCGGGGTCAGGTACAGCGTGCGCTCGACGGTGAGCTGGGGGGCGTTCAGGGCGAGCCGGGCGTACGGGTTGGACAGCAGGGCGCCGCGCAGGCTCAGCGAGACGCCTATGGTGGCGCTGCGCAGGCTCAGCTCGCCGCGCGACTCCAGCAGATCGGCCTGGAGGTCCTGCCCGACGCTCAGCCCGTCCGCGGCGATGGACCGGCCGCCCCGGTCACGGTCCACGACGGCCTGGTTGAGCAGCAGGTCGGTGCCTATCTGGGCGTCGGTGAGGCGTATGCCGCGGTGGAAGCGGCAGCGCGGCAGGTGCAGGTCGCCCTCCGTCTGGAGCCGGGCCGCCTCCAGGCGCGGCACCGCGCAGTCCACCAGCCGCACGGTCGTGAAGCGCGCCTCGGGCAGCAGCACCTCGCGCTCGAAGCGGCAGCCCCGGAGCTCGACGTACGGCACCACCGTGCCGCCCGCGAGGTCCATGCTGCCGCTGATGAGCACCCCGGTGAGCTTCAGCGCGGACACCCGCCCCGCCAGCGCCGGGGGCCCGTCGAGGAGCAGCCAGCACACGACGCGGGCCCGCACGGTCCGGTCGTCGCCCCAGGGCCGTCCGCCGTGCGGATCGTCGACGGCCGCGTCGCCACAGCGCAGGTCGTACATGGTGCCGTTGCGGAACGCCTGCCACATTCCGGCCTCGACGGCGGTCAGCTCCTCCGGCGGTGCCTGATGCCCGTCCCGGACCCGGGTCCCTTCGGTCACGTGCTGCTCGGCCTCCTCGTTCGCGTGTGCGCGCCTCTTGTGTTCGTACACCTGTTCATTCCCTCTGAGTGACGTCGTGAACACAGAAAGTGAGCACAATGTTCCGCGGGCCGTATCAGCACCTGATACGCGCGCACGGCGGCCCGCGCGGGTCTGCGAGAATTGGTGCTGTGATCTCCCGAATCGATCTGCGCGGCGACGCCCTCCCGGAGGGTCCCGCCCTGCGCGACCTGCTGCCCCGAGCCGACTTCGACGTTGCGGCCGCCCTGGACAAGGTGCGTCCCCTCTGCGAGGCCGTGCATCATCGGGGTGACGCGGCGCTGATCGACTTCGCCGAGAAGTTCGACGGCGTCCGCCTCACCTCCGTCCGGGTCCCCGCCCAGGCGCTCACCGACGCCCTGGACGCCCTCGACCCGGCCGTCCGCGCCGCCCTGGAGGAGTCCATCCGCCGCGCCCGCCTCGTGCACCGCGCCCAGCGCCGTACGACGCACACGACCCAGGTGGTGCCCGGCGGCACCGTCACCGAGAAGTGGGTCCCCGTCGACCGGGTCGGGCTGTACGCGCCGGGCGGCCGGTCGGTCTACCCGTCGTCGGTCGTCATGAACGTCGTCCCCGCGCAGGAGGCCGGGGTCCCCTCGATCGCGCTGGCCTCGCCCGCGCAGGCCGAGTTCGGCGGACTGCCGCACCCGACCATCCTCGCCGCGTGCGCGCTGCTCGGCGTCGACGAGGTGTACGCGGCGGGCGGCGCCACCGCGGTCGCGATGTTCGCGTACGGCACCGAGTCCTGCCCGCCCGCCAACATGGTCACCGGCCCCGGCAACATCTGGGTCGCCGCCGCCAAGCGCTACTTCACCGGCAGGATCGGCATCGACGCGGAGGCCGGGCCGACCGAGATCGCCGTCCTCGCGGACGACACCGCCGACCCCGTCCACCTCGCCGCCGACCTGATCAGCCAGGCCGAGCACGACCCGCTCGCCGCGTCCGTGCTCGTCACCGACTCCCCGGCGCTGGCCGACGCGGTCGAGAAGGAACTCGCCCCGCAGGTCGCGGCCAGCAAGCACGTCGACGACCGGATCGTGCCCGCCCTCAGCGGCAAGCAGTCCGCGATCGTGCTCGTCGACGGCCTGGAGGAGGGCCTGCGCGTCTGCGACGCCTACGGCGCCGAGCACCTGGAGATCCAGACCGCCGACGCCACCGCCCTCGCCGACCGGGTGCGGAACGCGGGCGCCGTCTTCGTCGGGCCCTGGGCGCCCGTCTCGCTCGGCGACTACGCCGCCGGGTCCAACCACGTGCTGCCCACCGGCGGCTGCGCCTGCCACTCCTCCGGCCTGTCCGTGCAGTCCTTCCTGCGCGGCATCCACCTCGTCGACTACACGCGCGAGGCGCTCGCCGAGGTCGCGCACCACGTGGTGACGCTGGCGGAAGCCGAGGACCTGCCCGCGCACGGCGCGGCGATCAAGGCGCGGTTCGACTGGAAGGTACCCGAGAGCAAGTGACCCGCATGGACGATCTCCCCGTACGGGACGAGCTGCGCGGCAAGTCCCCCTACGGCGCGCCCCAGCTGGACGTCCCCGTACGGCTGAACACCAACGAGAACCCCTACCCGCTGCCCGAGGCGCTGGTCGAGCGGATCGCCGAGCGGGTCCGCGACGCCGCCCGGCACCTCAACCGCTACCCCGACCGGGACGCGGTCGAGCTGCGCACCCGGCTCGCCGAGTACCTGACCGACACCACCGGCCACCGGGTCGGCCGCGCCAACGTGTGGGCCGCCAACGGCTCCAACGAGGTCATCCAGCAGCTGCTCCAGACCTTCGGCGGGCCCGGCCGTACCGCGATCGGCTTCGAGCCGTCGTACTCGATGCACGCCCTGATCGCGCGCGGCACCGGGACGGGCTGGGTCTGCGGACCCCGCGCCGCCGACTTCACCCTCGACGTGGAGGCCGCCGGGCGGGCCATCGCGGAGCACCGGCCGGACGTGGTGTTCCTCACCACCCCGAACAACCCGACCGGGAACGCCGTCCCGCGCGAGAGCGTCATCGCGCTCTACGAGGCCGCGCAGGCGGCGAAGCCGTCGATCGTCGTCGTCGACGAGGCGTACGTGGAGTTCAGCCACGGCGACTCGCTGCTGCCGCTGCTTCAGGGCCGTCCGCACCTGGTCGTCTCCCGCACCATGTCCAAGGCGTTCGGCGCGGCGGGCCTGCGCCTCGGCTACCTCGCCGCGGACCCGGCCGTCGTCGACGCCGTCCAGCTCGTCCGGCTGCCGTACCACCTGTCGGCGGTCACCCAGGCGACCGCGCTGGCCGCCCTGGAGCACACCGACACCCTGCTCGGCTTCGTCGAGCAGCTGAAGTCCGAACGGGACCGGCTGGTCGCCGAGTTGCGCGCCATCGGCTACGACGTCACGGAGTCCGACGCGAACTTCGTGCAGTTCGGCCGGTTCGACGACGCGCACACCGCCTGGCGGCACCTCCTCGACCGGGGCGTCCTGGTCCGGGACAACGGCGTGCCGGGGTGGCTGCGGGTCACCGCCGGGACGCCCGAAGAGAACGACGCGTTCCTCGACGCGGCCCGTGAACTGAAGAAGGAGCAGAGCGCATGAACCGCGTGGGACGCGTGGAGCGGGTCACCAAGGAGACCTCGGTCCTCGTCGAGATCGACCTCGACGGCGCCGGGAAGGTCGACGTGGCGACCGGTGTCGGCTTCTACGACCACATGCTCGACCAGCTCGGCCGCCACGGTCTGTTCGACCTCACCGTGAAGACCGAGGGCGATCTGCACATCGACTCGCACCACACCATCGAGGACACCGCCCTCGCCCTCGGCGCCGCGTTCCGGCAGGCCCTCGGCGACAAGGTCGGCATCTACCGCTTCGGCAACTGCACGGTCCCCCTGGACGAGTCCCTCGCCCAGGTCACCGTGGACCTGTCCGGCCGCCCCTACCTCGTGCACACCGAGCCCGAGAACATGGCGCCGATGATCGGCGAGTACGACACCACGATGACCCGGCACATCCTGGAGTCCTTCGTCGCCCAGGCGCAGATAGCGCTGCACGTGCACGTGCCCTACGGACGCAACGCGCACCACATCGTGGAGTGCCAGTTCAAGGCGCTCGCGCGGGCCCTGCGCTACGCCTCCGAACGGGACCCGCGCGCGGCGGGCATCCTCCCCTCCACCAAGGGCGCGCTGTGAACGGCGCCTCGACCGCCCTCATCCTCGTCGGCCTGTTCCTCGCGGGCGGCGTCTACTCGTTCGCCCGGCAGCAGATGCCCAAGGGCCTGATCGTGCTGCTCTCCCTCGGCGCCGCGCTGTGTCTGGTCGCGGGCGTCCTGCGGCTGGAGGTGTGGAATTGAGCACCACCCCCAAGAAGGTCGTCGTCTTCGACTACGGCTTCGGCAACGTCCGCTCCGCCGAACGCGCCCTCGCGCGCGTGGGGGCCGACGTCGAGATCACCCGTGACTACGACAGGGCCATGAACGCCGACGGGCTCCTCGTCCCCGGCGTCGGCGCCTTCGCCTCCTGTATGCGGGGGCTGACCAAGGCCCGCGGCGACTGGATCATCGACCGTCGGCTGTCCGGCGGCCGGCCCGTGATGGGCATCTGCGTCGGGATGCAGATCCTGTTCGCCCGTGGCATCGAGCACGGCGTCGAGACCGACGGCCTCGACGAGTGGCCCGGCGCGGTCGAACCGCTCCAGGCCGACATCGTGCCCCACATGGGCTGGAACACCGTAGACGCCCCGGCCGACTCCGAACTCTTCGCGGGCCTGGCCCCCGACGCCCGCTTCTACTTCGTGCACTCCTACGCCGTCCACGACTGGAACCTGGAGGCGCACAACCCGACCCTGGCGGCGCCCAAGGTCACCTGGTCCACGCACGGCAAGCCCTTCGTGGCCGCCGTGGAGAACGGCGCCCTGTGGGCGACGCAGTTCCACCCCGAGAAGTCCGGCGACGCCGGAGCGCAGCTGCTGAACAACTGGATCGGAACCCTCTGATGCCTTCGAAGCTCGAACTCCTCCCCGCCGTGGACGTCCGCGACGGCCAGGCGGTCCGCCTGGTGCACGGCGAGTCCGGTACGGAGACGTCGTACGGCTCCCCCCTGGAGGCCGCCCTGGCCTGGCAGCGGGCGGGCGCCGAGTGGCTGCACCTGGTCGACCTGGACGCCGCGTTCGGCACCGGCGACAACCGGGAGCTGATCGCCGAGGTCGCCGGGGCCATGGACATCAAGGTGGAGTTGTCCGGCGGCATCCGCGACGACGCCTCCCTCGCCGCCGCGCTCGCCACCGGCTGCACGCGCGTGAACCTCGGTACGGCCGCGCTGGAGACCCCGGAGTGGGTCGCCAAGGTCATCGCCGAGCACGGCGACAAGATCGCGGTCGGTCTGGACGTACGCGGCACCACCCTCCGTGGACGCGGCTGGACCCGGGACGGCGGCGACCTCTACGAGACGCTGGCGCGCCTCGACGAGGAGGGCTGCGCGCGGTACGTCGTCACCGACATCGCCAAGGACGGCACCCTCCAGGGCCCCAACCTGGAGCTGCTGAAGAACGTCTGCGCGGCGACGGACCGCCCGGTGGTGGCCTCCGGCGGCGTCTCCTCCCTGGACGACCTGCGCGCCCTCTCCGGCCTGGTCCCCCTCGGTGTCGAGGGCGCGATCGTCGGGAAGGCCCTGTACGCGAAGGCGTTCACCCTGGAAGAGGCCCTGGAGGCTGTGTCGTCATGACGTCCGACGCCGTACGGCGCGTGCAGAGCGGGAGTCCCTGGGAAGAGACCTTCGGTTTCGCGCGTGCCGTCGCGGCGGGCGACCGGGTGCTGGTGGCGGGCACGACGTCCTTCAAGGGCAGCGTGCTGTACGGGGAGGGCGACCCGTACGAACAGGCGAAGGTGGCCTTCACCAGCGCGATCGAGGCGATCGCCGGGTTCGGGCTCGGCGTGGAGTCCGTGGTCCGCACCCGGATGTACCTGACCCACGCGCGGGACGTCGAGGCGGCGGGCCGGGCCCACCGGGAACTCTTCGACACGGTCCGCCCGGTCTCGACGCTGCTGGTCGTGGCGGGCTTCGTCGACCCGCGCATCCTGGTCGAAGTAGAGATAGAGGCGTTTCTGGGACCTCAGGGACGCCCCAGAACATTTCAGGAACATCGAGGAGCCGTGGATCCATGACCCTGGCGGTCCGAGTCATCCCCTGCCTGGACGTCGACAACGGCCGGGTCGTCAAGGGCGTGAACTTCCAGAACCTGCGCGACGCGGGCGACCCCGTCGAGATGGCCAAGGTGTACGACGCGGAGGGCGCCGACGAGCTGACCTTCCTCGACATCACCGCCTCGTCCGGCGACCGCGAGACGACGTACGACGTGGTCCGCCGCACCGCCGAGCAGGTGTTCATCCCCCTCACCGTCGGCGGCGGCGTCCGCGCGGCCGAGGACGTCGACAAGCTGCTGCGCGCGGGCGCGGACAAGGTGGGCGTCAACACGGCGGCGATCGCCCGCCCCGAGCTGATCCGGGAGATCGCCGAACGCTTCGGCCGCCAGGTCCTGGTCCTGTCGGTGGACGCGCGCCGTACCGGGTCGGGCTCCTTCGAGGTGACGACCCACGGGGGCCGCCGCGGCACCGGCATCGACGCCGTCGAGTGGGCGCACCGGGCGGCGGAGCTGGGCGCGGGCGAGATCCTGCTGAACTCGATGGACGCCGACGGCACGAAGGACGGCTACGACCTGGAGATGATCGCCGCCGTCCGCAAGCACGTCACGGTCCCGGTCATCGCCTCCGGCGGCGCGGGCGCCCTCGCCCACTTCCCCCCGGCCATCGAAGCGGGCGCCGACGCGGTCCTGGCCGCCTCGGTCTTCCACTTCGGCGACCTGCGCATCGGCGAGGTGAAGGAGACGCTGCGGGGGGCGGGGCACCCGGTGCGGTGAGGTCGGACGTCAGTTCGGTCCAGCGCCCGCGGTAGCGGACTCGGTAGCGGACGAGGTACCGGTCGCCCTAGGGTGCCCGTATGCCTGGAATCACGATCGAGTTCACCGAGGAAGAGCTGGCCGAGCTGCGCGCGGAGGCCAGGGAGCAAGGCGTCGCGATCAAGCGGCTGGCGCACGACATACTCACCGAGGACGTCGTGCGGCGGCGGCAGCGGCAGAAGTTCATCGAGGGGGCGAGCGCCAAGTTCCAGACGCTCGCCCCCGAGTTCCTGGACGCCTTCCCGGAGGGCGACCGGTGATCCTCCACATCGACGCGGGCTGGATCCTGGGGGTCCAGTACGGCAGCACGCCGACGGATCCCGCGCTGCGTGACTGGGGCGCACTGCACGCGGCCGTGGAGCGGCACAAGTTCGAGCGCTTCGCTGACGAGGCGTACTACGAGGAGACGCCGACCCGCGCGGCCGTGCTGCTGCACACGATCGTGCTGCTCGCCCCCTTCGAGGACTACAACGGCCTGATCGGCGCCATGTGCGCATGGGAGTACATGGAGCAGTCCGGCACCCCGCTCTCGCCACCGCCAGGCGCCATGGTCCAACTCGTGCGAGACGTCCGAGGCGGCAAGGCCGGTCTCCAGGAGACTGCCCGCCTGCTGCGCGACTGGGCCTCGTGACCACCGAGGCCGACATACCGTCGGCCACCGCTGATCCGGCCAGACCCGCCCACCGGGACGGCAACGTCCTGCGGTGGGTCGCCGCGTACACCGCCTCCATGGTGGGGGACAACGTCTACTACATCGCCCTGTCCTGGGCGGCCGTGCAGGCCGGGAGCGCCGCCGAGGCGGGGGCGGTGATGGCGGTGAGCGCGCTGCCGCGGGCGGTGCTGCTGCTTGGCGGGGGAGTGATCGCCGACCGGTTCGGGCCGCGCCGGGTCGTCATCGGCAGCGACGTGGCGCGGTGCGCGGCCGTGCTCGCGGTGGCGGCGCTGCTGGCGTTCGCCGGCCCCGGGCTGTGGGCGCTCGCCGTGCTCGCGCTCGTCTTCGGGACGGTCGACGCCGTCTTCCTGCCCGCCGTGGGCGCCCTCCCCGCGCGCGTGACCGACCACGGCCAGCTCGCGCGGGTGCAGGGGATGCGCGGCCTCGCCAGCCGCTGCGCCAGCGTCGTCGGGGCGCCGCTCGGCGGCATCGCCGTGGCCGTCGGCGGCGCGGCGGCGGCGTTCACGGTCGCCGGGCTGCTGATCGCCGTATCCGTACCGCTGCTGGTCTCCGTCCGGGTACGCAAGGCGCCGCCCGACGCCGGGGACGGCGGCACCGCCTGGCGGGACCTGGTCGCCGGGCTGCGCTACATCCGCCACCACCGCGTCCTCGCCCCGCTGATGCTGGCCATCGCCCTCGGCGACCTCGGCTTCGTCGGACCGCTCAACGTCGGCGTCACCCTGCTCGCCGAGGAACGCGGCTGGGGCGCCTCCGGGCTCGGCTGGATCGTCGCCGGGTTCGCCACCGGCGCCGGCGCCGCGGCCCTGCTGCTCACCGTGCGCGGACGGCTGCCGCACGCCGGGCACGTCGCCGCGTACGCCATCCTCGCGGGCTCGGTCGCCATCGGCGCGCTCGCCTACGCGCCCGGCGTCGTCGCCGCCGTCGGCATCGCCCTGCTCGTCGGGCTGCTCGCCGGGCTCAGCGGCACCCTGTGCGGCGCGCTGATACAGACCCAGTCCGACCCCGCCCGCCTCGGCCGGGTCACCGCCGTCGCCGCGCTGGTCAGCCTGGGACTGGCCCCGCTGACCATGCCGCTGACCGCCACGGCCGTCGGCGCCTGGGGCACCGGCCCGGTGTTCGTGGGCAGCGCGGCGGTCTGCGGGCTCGGCGGGGTCGTCGTACTGTGCGCGCGGGAGCTGCGGCGCGCCGAGCTCCCGCGCTGAAGGGGCCCGCTCAGATCCCCAGCTGCTTGCTCCCGTGCAGCTTGGCGATCGCGTTCTCGTCGCCGTCCAGCTCCACCTTGGCGGCGCTCTGGCGGCCGTACAGGAACAGCACCAGCTCGGAGGGCTGACCGGTCACCGTGACGACCGGCGCGCCCCGGTGGGCGACCGCCGTCTGGCCGTCCGGACGGCGCAGCACGAGGCCGGTGGGGGCGCCGCGGCCCATCAGCCGGGCCGAGCGCTCCAGACGGGACCAGAGGGCGTCCTGGAAGACCGGGTCCAGCTCCCGCGGCGACCAGTCGGGCTGGGCGCGGCGGACGTCCTCGGCGTGGACGTAGTACTCGACGGTGTTCGACGCCTCGTCGATCTGCTTCAGGGAGAAGGGCGAGAAGCGCGGCGGGCCGGTGCGGATGAGCTGGATCAGTTCCTCGTACGGCTTGGCCGCGAACTCGTCCATCACCTTCTCCAGGCGGGACGCGAGCTGCTTGATGAGGATGCCCCCGGCGGCGTCGGGGCGGCGCTCGCGCACCACGAGGTGTGCGGCGAGGTCACGGGTCTGCCAGCCCTCACAGAGAGTCGGGGCCTCCGGGCCCGCGGTCTCCAGGAGGTCGGCGAGAAGGAGCCGTTCACGCTGGGCAAAGGTTGACATGGGCTCAGCCTATGACCGGCGCCGCGGTCCGCCCAGTGGACATCCCGCCGGGGATGCCAGTGGCGCCCGGCACAATGGCACCCATGACCAGCACTCCGCCGTCCAGCAGCCTGGACCCCGAGATCGCCGCGCGCCTCAAGCGCAGCGCCGACGGTCTCCTGCCCGCCATCGCCCAGCAGTACGACACCGGTGAGGTGCTGATGCTGGGGTGGATGGACGACGAGGCGCTGCACCGGACGCTGACCACCGGCCGGTGCACGTACTGGTCCCGCAGCCGCCGGGAGTACTGGGTCAAGGGCGACACCTCCGGGCACTTCCAGTGGGTGAAGTCCGTCGCCCTGGACTGCGACGCGGACACCGTGCTCGTCCAGGTCGACCAGGTCGGCGCCGCCTGCCACACCGGCGCCCGCACCTGCTTCGACGCCGACGTGCTGCTCGAGGACGGCTCCCCGGCCGCCGCGGATCAGTAGGGTCGGCCGCCATGGACCTCGACACGTTCCGCAAGCTGGCCACCGACCGCCGCGTCATCCCCGTCACCCGCAAGCTCCTCGCCGACGGTGACACCCCGGTCGCGCTCTACCGCAAGCTCGCCGCCGAGCGCCCCGGCACCTTCCTGCTGGAGTCCGCGGAGAACGGCCGCTCCTGGTCCCGGTACTCCTTCGTCGGGGTGCGCTCCGCCGCCACCCTCACCGAGCGCGACGGACAGACCCACTGGCTCGGCACCCCGCCCGTCGGCGTCCCCGTCGACGGCGACCCGCTCGCCGCCCTGCGCGCCACCATCGAGGCCCTGCACACCCCCCACCAGGACGACATGCCGCCCTTCACCGGCGGCATGGTCGGCTACCTCGGGTACGACATCGTGCGCCGCCTGGAGAAGATCGGCCCCGGCGAGCGGGACGACCTGAAACTGCCCGAGCTGACCATGCTGCTCACCAGCGACCTCGCCGTCATGGACCACTGGGAGGGCTCGGTCCTGCTGATCGCCAACGCGATCAACCACAACGACCTGGACACCGGCGTCGACGAGGCCCACGCCGACGCCGTGGCCCGGCTCGACGCGATGGAGGCCGACCTCACGCGCGCGGTCGCCCAGCCGCCCGCCGTCCTGCCGCCCTCCGAACTGCCCGAGTACACCGCCCTGTGGGGCGGCCCCGACTTCCAGCGCGCCGTCGAGGACATCAAGGAACGCATCCGCGCGGGGGAGGCCTTCCAGGTCGTCCCCTCCCAGCGCTTCGAGACGCCGTGCGAGGCCAGCGCGCTCGACGTCTACCGGGTGCTGCGGGCCACCAACCCCTCCCCGTACATGTACCTGTTCCGCTTCGACGGCTTCGACGTCGTCGGATCGTCCCCCGAGGCACTGGTGAAGGTCGCCGACGGGCAGGCCATGGTGCACCCCATCGCCGGGACCCGGCACCGCGGCGCCACCCCACAGGAGGACCAGGCCCTCGCCGAGGAACTGCTCGCCGACCCCAAGGAGCGCGCCGAGCACCTCATGCTCGTCGACCTCGGCCGCAACGACCTCGGGCGGGTCTGCGAACCCGGCTCCGTGGAGGTCGTCGACTTCATGTCCGTCGAGCGCTACTCCCACGTCATGCACATCGTCTCCACGGTCACCGGCCGGGTCGCCCCCGGCCGCACCGCCTTCGACGTGCTCACCGCCTGCTTCCCCGCGGGCACCCTCTCCGGCGCGCCCAAGCCGCGCGCCCTGCAGATCATCGACGAACTCGAACCGTCCCGGCGCGGCCTGTACGGCGGCTGCGTCGGCTACCTCGACTTCGCGGGCGACTCCGACACCGCCATCGCCATCCGCACCGCCCTGCTGCGCGACGGCACGGCATACGTGCAGGCGGGCGCCGGGATCGTCGCCGACTCCGACCCCGTCGCCGAGGACGACGAGTGCCGCAACAAGGCCGCGGCGGTGCTGCGCGCGGTCCACACGGCGGGCCGACTGGGACGGCCGGAGGCCAACCGCGCGTGAAAATGGGGCGCTTCTCACGTGAACCCGGGTACGGGTTCACGCACGGCGCACGCCATAGTGGAGTACGTGACTGCCGTACCTCACCCCCCTTCCGAAGCCGCGGAACCCGCGCGGGCCAGCCGCCGGAGTCTCGCCGCGGCGCTGCTGTGCGGCGCCCTCGGCGCGGCCGTGGCGCTGCTGGCCACCCGCCAGCGGTGGTCGGAGGGCACCGCGACCGTCGCCGGTGGCGCCTTCCCGCTGACCGCCAAGGGCAGTGACGTCACCGGCGTCCCCGCCGCCCTCGCCATAGTGGGCCTCGCCGCGCTCGTCGCCGTCTTCGCCGTCCGCCGCAGTGGCCGGTACGCGGTCGCCGCGCTGCTCGCCCTCTCCGGCGTCGGCACGCTCGTCACCGCGCTGCTCGGCGCCTCCGACAGCGCCGCCCTCGACGAGCAGGCCGCGCGGGTCTCCGGCGACACCTCCGCCACCGTGGACGCCCTCAGCCACACCGCCTGGCCGTACGTCGCCGCGGCGGGCGGCGCGCTGCTCCTGGTCGCCGGTCTCCTCGCGCTGCGCTACGGCCGCCTGTGGCCCGCCATGTCCGGCCGCTACGAACGCTCCGGCGCCCCCCGCGCGCGCCGCGCCGCCACCGCGGCCGACCCGGACCGCCCCGAGGACCTGTGGAAGGCCCTCGACCGCGGCGAGGACCCGACGGCGGGCGCGGACCCGGCGTGAGCGTACTGGTGCCCCCCGCTCACACCGCGCGCACCGGTACGGGACAATGGGCCCTGTGAGCGGCAGGCTCACCCAAGTACACGGCAACGAGGAGCAAGCAATGGCGGGCAGCAGCCACGGTCACGGTCACACCCCGGCCGCCTGGGCGGGTGTCATCATCGTCTTCATCGGGTTCTGCGTGGCGGGCCTCTTCATGGTGGCGGACAGCCCGGTGGGCTTCTGGGCCGGGATGGCCGTCATCGCCCTCGGCGGTGTCGTCGGCGGCATCATGCGGGCGATGGGCATGGGCGCCCCCAAGGCGCAGCCCCTCAAGATGACCGAGTCCACGACGGCCGGCGCCAGCAGCTGACCCGACCTCCCCGGGGGGCGGCCGGCACGGACACCGGTGCCGCCCCTCAGGCGTGTCCCCCCGGCTGGCGGTCCCCGCTGGCGCGTTCCGGGCCCGCGCGGGGCACAATGCCAAGCGTGAATGCCGACCACCCGAGCGTGACCCCGCCCGTCGCGGGGAGCCTGGCCGGGCGACTGGCCGTCCCGGCCGGAATGCTCGCCGCCGTCGCCGCCGCCTTCGCGTACGTCGGCGCCATCGACCCCAACGAGCCCGGTCACTACCCCGCCTGCCCGCTGCTGTACTCCACCGGCGTGTTCTGCCCCGGCTGCGGCGGGCTGCGCAGCGCCCACGCCGTGGTGCACGGCGACTTCGCGGCGGCCCTCCAGGCGAACGCGGTGGCCGTCGCGGGCTACGCCCTCTTCGCCGTCGTCTGGGCCGTCTGGGTCGTCCGCGCGGTCCGCGGACGGCCGCTGCGGATCGAGTTGCGGAACGCGCAGCTGTGGACCGCAGGGGCGTTGCTGCTGGTGTTCACCGTTGTCCGGAACCTGCCGTTCGGTGGCTGGCTTCATCCTTGATCATGTGGGGAAGGTCCAGGTAGTGGGACCGGCGTCAACCGGATGCGGGGCCTCAGCCGTCCTGCGGCTACCATCGCAGTGACCATAGGTTTTCCGCCGAAATCAGTGCCGCTTGGAAGGGGGCCGCTCGCGTGAGTGTGCTCGACGAGATCATCGACGGAGTCCGTGCCGACCTCGCGGAGCGGCAGGCGCGCGTCAGCCTCGACGAGCTGAAGGAGCGCGCGGCGAAGGCCCCCGCGGCCCGGGACGGCGCCGCCGCCCTGCGCGGCGACGGCGTCAAGGTGATCTGCGAGGTCAAGCGCTCCAGCCCGTCCAAGGGCGCGCTGGCCGCCATCGCCGACCCGGCCGGACTCGCCGCGGACTACGAGGCGGGCGGCGCGTCCGTCATCTCCGTCCTCACCGAACAGCGCCGCTTCGGCGGCTCGCTCGCCGACCTGGAGGCCGTCCGCGCGCGCGTGGACATCCCCGTCCTGCGCAAGGACTTCATCGTCACGTCGTACCAGCTGTGGGAGGCCCGCGCGTACGGCGCCGACCTCGCGCTGCTGATCGTCGCGGCGCTCGACCAGGCGGCCCTGGAGTCGCTGATCGAGCGCGCCGTGTCCATCGGGCTCACCCCGCTCGTCGAGGTGCACGACGAGGACGAGGTGGACCGCGCGGTCGACGCGGGCGCCAAGGTCATCGGCGTCAACGCGCGCAACCTCAAGACGCTGGAGGTCGACCGCACGACCTTCGACCGCGTCGCCCCCGAGATCCCGGACACCATCGTGAAGATCGCCGAGTCCGGCGTCCGCGGCCCGCACGACCTCATCGCCTACGCCAACGCGGGCGCCGACGCCGTCCTCGTCGGCGAGTCCCTCGTCACCGGCCGCGACCCCAAGGCCGCCGTCGCCGACCTGGTCGCCGCGGGCACCCACCCGGCGCTGCGGCACGGCCGCGACTGACCCGGACGGCCGTACGCCGCTACTCTTTCTCTCGATGACTCTCCCGATCACCCTGGCGACCAGGGACCCGTACGCCCGGCTGGCCCGGGGCTGCCGTCCCCGCGGCTGCCGCGCGCCCGCGCGGCGCGTCCACGGGCGCCGGGTGCGGTACGTGATCGGCGACGAACCCGGGCAGGTCAACGGCCGTCGATGGCAGCGCCCCTGAAAGGGGCGCGGGGAACTGCGCGACCAGCCCACCACGACGGTTGGTCGGCTGACGCCTCCGCCCCCACGGCGATTCGTTTTCACGCAGAACACTCACCGTGAGGTACCACCATGCCCAGCGAGTTCTTCGTCCCCGACCCGGAGGGCCAGGTCCCGAGTGCCGAAGGCTACTTCGGCGCGTTCGGCGGCAAGTTCATCCCGGAGGCCCTCGTCGCCGCCGTCGACGAGGTCGCCGTCGAGTACGACAAGGCCAAGCACGACCCCGAGTTCGCCCGCGAGCTGGACGACCTGCTCGTCCACTACACGGGCCGCCCCTCGGCGCTGACCGAGGTCCCCCGGTTCGCCGCGGAAGCGGGGGGCGCCCGGGTCTTCCTCAAGCGCGAGGACCTCAACCACACCGGCTCCCACAAGATCAACAACGTCCTCGGGCAGGCCCTGCTCACCCAGCGGATGGGCAAGACCCGGGTCATCGCCGAGACCGGCGCCGGACAGCACGGCGTCGCCACCGCGACCGCCTGCGCGCTGTTCGGCCTGGACTGCACGATCTACATGGGTGAGATCGACACCCGCCGCCAGGCCCTGAACGTGGCCCGGATGCGGATGCTCGGCGCCGAGGTCATCGCCGTGAAGTCCGGCAGCCGCACCCTCAAGGACGCCATCAACGAGGCGTTCCGCGACTGGGTCGCCAACGTCGACCACACCCACTACCTGTTCGGCACGGTCGCCGGTCCGCACCCCTTCCCGGCGATGGTCCGCGACTTCCACCGCGTCATCGGCGTCGAGGCCCGCCGCCAGCTGCTGGAGGCGGCCGGGCGGCTGCCCGACGCCGCGATCGCCTGCGTCGGCGGCGGCTCCAACGCCATCGGCCTCTTCCACGCCTTCATCCCGGACGCGTCCGTCCGCCTGATCGGCTGCGAGCCCGCCGGGCACGGCGTCGAGACCGGCGAGCACGCGGCCACCCTCACCGCGGGCGAGCCCGGCATCCTGCACGGCTCCCGGTCCTACGTCCTCCAGGACGACGAGGGCCAGATCACCGAGCCGTACTCGATCTCCGCGGGCCTGGACTACCCGGGCATCGGCCCCGAGCACTCCTACCTCAAGGACACCGGCCGCGGCGAGTACCGCGCGGTCACCGACGACGCCGCCATGCAGGCGCTGCGCCTGCTGTCGCGCACCGAGGGCATCATCCCGGCCATCGAGAGCGCCCACGCCCTCGCCGGGGCCCTGGAGGTCGGCAGGGAACTGGGCGAGGACGGTCTGATCGTCGTCAACCTGTCCGGGCGCGGCGACAAGGACATGGACACCGCCGCCCGGTACTTCGGGCTGTACGACACGGACGCCGAGGTCGCCGAGGACGCCTCGGGCACCGCCGAGATCGAGGGGGACGCCAAGTGAGCGGCAACATCCAGCTGTTGACGGACACCCTCGCCGGTGCGAAGGCCGAGGGGCGCGCCGCGCTGATCGCCTACCTCCCGGCCGGGTTCCCGACCGTGGACGGCGGCATCGAGGCGGTCAGGGCCGCGTTCGACGGCGGCGCCGACGTCGTCGAGGTCGGGCTGCCGCACAGCGACCCGGTCCTCGACGGTCCCGTCATCCAGACCGCCGACGACATCGCCCTGCGCGGCGGCGTGAAGATCGCCGACGTGATGCGGACGGTGCGCGAGGCGCACCAGGCCACCGGGAAGCCGGTGCTCGTCATGACGTACTGGAACCCCATCGACCGCTACGGCGTCGAGCGGTTCACCGCGGAGCTTGCCGAGGCGGGCGGGGCCGGGTGCATCCTGCCCGACCTGCCGGTGCAGGAGTCGGCGCTGTGGCGCGAGCACGCCGCGAAGCACCAGCTCGCCACGGTGTTCGTGGTCGCGCCCAGCAGCAGGGACGCACGGCTCGCCGAGATCACCGAGGCGGGCAGCGGCTTCGTCTACGCCGCCTCCCTGATGGGCGTCACCGGCACCCGGGAGTCGGTCGGCGCGCAGGCCCAGGACCTGGTCGAGCGCACCCGCGCCACCGGCACCGACCTGGCCGTCTGCGTCGGCCTCGGCGTCTCCGACGCCGCCCAGGCGGCCGAGGTCGCGGGCTTCGCGGACGGCGTGATCGTCGGCTCGGCCTTCGTCAAGCGGATGCTGGACGCGCCCGACGACGCCGCCGGCGTGCGGGCCGTGCGGGACCTCGCCGGGGAGCTGGCGAAGGGCGTGCGCGGACAGGCGTAGGACGGGCCCGCTTGTGCTGGGGGTCGCTCGAACGGGTGGACCTGGGGCCGGGGAGGCGCGCTGCGCCTCCCCGGTTCGTTCTGCGGGGTGTGAGCGAGAAGAACCGTGAGGGAAAGCGGACCGCCCGGGAGCGGCTGGCGGTCGAGCGTGAGAAGCAGAAGCGCGCGGAGAAGCGGCGGCGCGGCCTGATCGTGGGCGTCACCGTGGTCGGCGTCCTCGGGCTGGCGGCGGTGGTCGGCGTGGTCGCGGCCAACGCGGGCAAGGACGACGGGGGTGGGAAGGCGGGCCCGGTCGTGGCGCCCTCGGGCGCCCGGGGCAAGGACGGGCTGGCCATCCCGGTCGGCGAGGAGAGCGCGAAGTCGACGCTCACCGTCTGGGAGGACTTCCGCTGCCCGGCCTGCAAGTCCTTCGAGGTGACCTACCGCCCGGTGCTCCACGAGCTGACCGACGCCGGGAAGCTGAAGGTCGACTACCACCTGGCCACCATCATCGACGGCAACATGCGCGGCAGCGGCTCCCGTGAGGCCGCCAACGCGGCGGCCTGCGCCCAGGACGCCGGGCACTTCAGCGCCTACCACGACGTGCTCTACGACCAGCAGCCCCCGGAGACCGACGACGCCTTCGCCGACACCGGCAGGCTCATCGAGCTGGCGGGCAAGGTCAAGGGCCTCGACACCCCGGCGTTCCGCGCCTGTGTGGAGAACGGCAAGCACCACAGCTGGGTCGACAAGTCCAACGAGGCGTTCCGCGCGGGGGGCTTCACCGGCACCCCGACCGTGCTGTTCGGCGGGAAGAACATCGTCCAGGACCGCACCATGACCCCGGCGAAGCTGAAGCAGCTGGTGGAGGAGCAGGCCGCGCGGGGCTGAGCGGGGCGCGGGGGTGAGTGGGGGGCGCCTGTTATGGACCCGTAGCCGGGCTGCCCGCCGTGCGGCGGGTCCGGCAGGGTAGCGTCAGCCTTGCCATGGAACTTGCCTACATCCCCAGCCCGTCGCGCGGAGTGCTGCACCTCGGCCCCGTTCCGCTGCGCGGCTACGCGTTCTGCATCATCATCGGCGTCTTCGTGGCCGTCTGGCTCGGCAACCGGCGCTGGATCGCCCGGGGCGGCCGGGTCGGCACCGTCGCCGACATCGCGGTCTGGGCGGTGCCCTTCGGCCTGATCGGCGGCCGTCTCTACCACGTGATCACGGACTACGAGCTGTACTTCAGCGAGGGCCGTGACTGGGTGGACGCCTTCAAGATCTGGGAGGGCGGCCTCGGCATCTGGGGCGCGATCGCCTTCGGCGCGCTCGGCGCGTGGATCGGCTGCCGCCGCCGCGGCATCCCGCTGCCCGCGTACGCCGACGCCGTGGCCCCCGGCATCGCCTTCGCGCAGGCCATCGGCCGCTGGGGCAACTGGTTCAACCAGGAGCTGTACGGCAAGGAGACGGACCTGCCGTGGGCCCTGCACATCACCTCCTCCACGGACGGCCGGGTGCCGGGGTACTACCACCCGACGTTCCTGTACGAGTCCCTGTGGTGCGTCGGCGTCGCCCTGCTCGTCATCTGGGCCGACCGGCGCTTCAAGCTCGGCCACGGCCGGGCGTTCGCGCTGTACGTCGCCTCGTACTGCGCGGGCCGGTTCTGGATCGAGTACATGCGCGTCGACGAGGCGCACCACATCCTCGGTCTGCGGCTCAACAACTGGACCGCGCTGCTGGTCCTGCTGCTCGCCGTGACCTACATCGTGATCTCGGCGCGGAAGCGTCCGGGCCGGGAGCCGGTGGTGGAGCCGGGCGCCGCCGACGGGGACGGGGACGGAGCGGAGGCCAAGGTGGACCTGGAGAAGGACACCGGTGCCGAGCCCGAGGCCGACGCCGAGCCCGACGCCGAGCCCGACGCCGAGCCCGACGCCGAGCCCGAGGCCGAGGCTGACGCCAAGGACGGCGAGGACGCCAAGGACGGCGAAGGCGCCAAGGACGGCGCCGGTTCGGCCAAGAAAGGCTGACGGCTGGCCATGAACACACGAAGGCGCCCGGGGTCCCCCGGGCGCCTTCGTCGTGCAAAACCGCAGGTTAGCGCAGGCTCTCCTTGCTGGCGGGCACGGAATCAGGGGCGTAATCTCAATGTTGTCGAGAAGTGGATTAAGTCTAAGAACGCTCTCTGGGGGGACCCCGTGGCCATCATCGAGACCGAGGCGGCGCTGCATGTGGCGCACCGCGACAACCACACGCACCGGGACGTCAACGGCGGCTGGCTGCGCCCCGCCGTCTTCGGCGCCATGGACGGTCTGGTCTCCAACCTCGCGCTGATGACCGGTGTCGCCGGTGGCTCGGTCGGCCAGCAGACCATCATCCTGACCGGGCTCGCGGGCCTCGCCGCCGGCGCCTTCTCCATGGCCGCCGGCGAGTACACCTCGGTCGCCTCCCAGCGTGAGCTGGTCGAGGCGGAGCTGGCCGTCGAGCGCCGTGAGCTGCGCAAGCACCCCCAGGACGAGGAGGCCGAGCTGGCCGCGCTGTACGTCTCCCGGGGCGTCGAGCCCGAGCTGGCGGGCGAGGTGGCCCGGCAGCTGTCCCGCGACCCCGAGCAGGCGCTGGAGATACACGCCCGCGAGGAGCTGGGGATCGACCCCGGCGACCTGCCCTCGCCGCTGGTCGCCGCGGTGTCCAGCTTCGGCGCCTTCGCGCTGGGCGCGATGCTGCCCGTACTGCCGTACCTGCTGGGCGCCAGCGCCCTGTGGCCCGCGGTGCTGCTGGCCCTGGCCGGGCTGTTCGCCTGCGGTGCCGTGGTGGCCAAGGTGACCGCGCGGAGCTGGTGGTACAGCGGGCTGCGGCAGCTCGCGCTGGGCGGCGCGGCGGCCGGTGTGACGTACGCCCTGGGCAGCCTGTTCGGCATCGCCCTAGGATAGGGAGACCCGCACTTATGCGTTGGGCCGCATAAATAACCGTTACTCGGTGGTTTCGAAGGCTTAACCGCGGGGCATGAGCCGTAAGCGCTGTGGGCAATGACGCCTGCCGCGCACCCGAGGGGTCAGCGACGACGCGCCCCCTCGCCCTCGGGCCGACGGGCATCGATCTGTCCGCATCGGTCCCCCTTGCTCCCGCCGCCCGTGCGCGGTACCCCCGCCGCGACCAGCGGCGTCCGCATGTTGGAACGGAGTATCCGGTTCCCGAGAACCGCTCCATCATGTAACCTGCACGAAATTTTGCATCTACGCAGAGGGCCAACGTCGTCCCTTGCGCCTTGCCTCTCCAGGCCGTTCGGCCCCGGAGAGACCTTCAGCCACTTGACGACGACGGGAGAGCCGATGCGTACGCCGCGCCAGCCGTCCCAGCACTCCGCGAACGGCCAGAACTGGACGTTCATGGATGCTCGCCCTGCTGCGCAGGGTATGTACGACCCCCGCAACGAGCACGACGCCTGTGGCGTCGGCTTCGTCGCCACCCTCACCGGCGAGGCGTCCCACACCCTTGTTGACCAGGCCCTGACCGTCCTGCGCAACCTGGAGCACCGCGGTGCCACGGGCTCCGAGCCCGATTCCGGCGACGGTGCGGGCATCCTCTCCCAGGTCCCCGACGCCTTCTTCCGCGAGGTGGCCGGATTCGACCTGCCCGAGGCCGGTGGCTACGCCGTGGGCATCGCCTTCCTGCCGGGCGACGGCACCGACGAGACCGTCTCACGGATCGAGAAGATCGCCGCGGAGGAGAACCTCACCGTCCTCGGCTGGCGTGACGTCCCGGTCGCCCCCGAACTCCTCGGCGCCACCGCCCGCTCGACGATGCCGGTCTTCCGCCAGATCTTCGTCACGGACGGCGCCAGCAAGGGCATCGACCTCGACCGCAGGGCCTTCGCGCTGCGCAAGCGCGCCGAGCGCGAGGCCGGGGTGTACTTCCCGTCGCTGTCGGCCCGCACGATCGTCTACAAGGGAATGCTGACCACCGGCCAGCTGGAGCCCTTCTTCCCGGACCTGTCCGACCGCCGCTTCGCCTCCGCGATCGCGCTCGTGCACTCCCGGTTCTCCACCAACACCTTCCCGTCCTGGCCGCTCGCCCACCCGTACCGCTTCGTGGCGCACAACGGCGAGATCAACACCGTCAAGGGCAACCGCAACTGGATGGCGGCCCGTGAGTCGCAGATCGTCTCCGACCTCTTCGGCGACCAGGAGAAGATCGACCGCGTCTTCCCGATCTGCACCCCCGACGCCTCCGACTCCGCCTCCTTCGACGAGGTCCTGGAACTGCTCCACCTCGGTGGCCGGTCGCTGCCGCACTCCGTGCTGATGATGATCCCGGAGGCGTGGGAGAACCACGACTCCATGGACCCGGCCCGGCGCGCCTTCTACCAGTTCCACGCCACGATGATGGAGCCCTGGGACGGCCCCGCCTGCGTCACCTTCACCGACGGCACCCAGGTCGGCGCCGTACTCGACCGCAACGGTCTGCGCCCCGGCCGCTACTGGGTCACCGACGACGGCCTCGTCGTCCTCGGCTCCGAGGTCGGCGTCCTCGACATCGACCCCGCGAAGGTCGTCCGCAAGGGCCGCCTCCAGCCGGGCCGGATGTTCCTCGTCGACACCGCCGAGCACCGCATCATCGAGGACGACGAGATCAAGGCGCAGCTCGCCGCCGAGAAGCCCTACGCCGAGTGGCTGGAGGCCGGTGAGATCGAGCTGGGCGACCTGCCCGAGCGCGAGCACATCGTGCACACCCACGCCTCCGTCACCCGCCGCCAGCAGACCTTCGGCTACACCGAGGAGGAGCTGCGGGTCATCCTGGCGCCGATGGCCAAGGCCGCCGCCGAGCCGATCGGCTCCATGGGCACGGACTCGCCGATCGCCGCGCTCAGCGAGCGCCCCCGGCTGCTGTTCGACTACTTCACCCAGCTGTTCGCGCAGGTCACCAACCCGCCGCTGGACGCCATCCGGGAGGAGCTGGTCACCTCCCTGCGCTCGTCGCTGGGCCCGCAGGGCAACCTGCTGGAGCCGACCGCCGCGTCCTGCCGCACCGTCCTGCTGCCCTTCCCGGTGATCGACAACGACGAGCTGGCCAAGCTCATCCACATCAACGCCGACGGCGACATGCCCGGCTTCAAGGCCGCGACCCTCTCCGGCCTGTACCGGGTGCACGGCGGCGGTGACGCGCTCGCCGCGCGCATCGAGGAGATCTGCGCCGAGGCGGACGCCGCCATCGACAACGGCGCCCGGCTGATCGTGCTCTCCGACCGGCACTCCGACGCCGAGCACGCGCCGATCCCGTCGCTGCTGCTCACCGCGGCCGTCCACCACCACCTCATCCGCACCAAGCAGCGCACCCAGGTGGGTCTGCTGGTCGAGGCCGGTGACGTCCGCGAGGTCCACCACGTCGCCCTGCTCATCGGCTACGGCGCCGCCGCCGTCAACCCGTACCTGGCGATGGAATCCGTCGAGGACCTGGTCCGCGCGGGCACCTTCCTGCCCGGCATCGAGCCCGAGCAGGCCATCCGCAACCTGATCTACGCCCTCGGCAAGGGCGTCCTCAAGGTCATGTCGAAGATGGGCATCTCCACCGTCGCCTCCTACCGCGGCGCCCAGGTCTTCGAGGCCGTCGGTCTCGACCAGGGCTTCGTGGCGAAGTACTTCAACGGCACCGCCACCAAGATCGGCGGCGTCGGCATCGACGTCATCGCCAAGGAGGTCGCCGCCCGGCACGCCAGGGCGTACCCCGCCTCCGGCATCGCGCCCGCGCACCGCACGCTGGAGATCGGCGGCGAGTACCAGTGGCGCCGCGAGGGCGAGCCGCACCTGTTCGACCCGGAGACGGTCTTCCGCCTCCAGCACGCCACCCGCGCCAACCGGTACGACATCTTCAAGAAGTACACCGACCGGGTGAACGAGCAGTCCGAGCGCCTGATGACGCTGCGCGGCCTGTTCGGCTTCAGGTCCGGTCGCGCGCCGATCCCCGTCGAGGAGGTCGAGCCGGTCTCGGAGATCGTCAAGCGGTTCTCCACCGGCGCCATGTCGTACGGCTCCATCTCCAAGGAAGCCCACGAGACGCTCGCCATCGCGATGAACGAGCTGGGCGGCAAGTCCAACACCGGCGAGGGCGGCGAGGACCCGGAGCGCCTGTACGACCCGGCCCGCCGGTCCTCGATCAAGCAGGTCGCGTCCGGCCGCTTCGGTGTGACCAGCGAGTACCTGGTCAACTCGGACGACATCCAGATCAAGATGGCCCAGGGCGCCAAGCCCGGCGAGGGCGGCCAGCTGCCCGGCCACAAGGTCTACCCGTGGGTGGCGAGGACCCGGCACTCGACGCCGGGTGTCGGCCTCATCTCGCCGCCGCCGCACCACGACATCTACTCCATCGAGGACCTCGCCCAGCTGATCCACGACCTGAAGAACGCCAACCCGAAGGCGCGCATCCACGTCAAGCTGGTCTCCGAGGTCGGCGTCGGCACCGTCGCCGCGGGCGTCTCCAAGGCGCACGCGGACGTCGTCCTGATCTCCGGTCACGACGGCGGCACCGGCGCCTCCCCGCTGACCTCGCTGAAGCACGCGGGCGGCCCCTGGGAGCTGGGCCTCGCCGAGACCCAGCAGACCCTGCTGCTCAACGGCCTGCGGGACCGGATCGTCGTACAGACCGACGGCCAGCTCAAGACCGGCCGGGACGTCGTCATCGCCGCGCTGCTCGGCGCCGAGGAGTTCGGCTTCGCGACCGCGCCGCTCGTCGTCTCCGGCTGCGTCATGATGCGCGTCTGCCACCTGGACACCTGCCCGGTCGGCATCGCCACCCAGAACCCGGTGCTGCGCGACCGGTTCTCCGGCAAGGCCGAGTACGTCGTGAACTTCTTCCGGTTCATCGCCGAAGAGGTCCGCGAACTCCTCGCCGAGCTGGGCTTCCGCTCCATCGAGGAGGCCGTCGGCCACGCCGAGCTGCTCGACGTGACCCGCGCGGTCGACCACTGGAAGGCGCAGGGCCTGGACCTGGCCCCGCTGTTCCACGTGCCCGCCCTGCCCGAGGGCGCGGCGCGGCACCAGGTCGTCGTCCAGGACCACGGCCTGGAGAAGGCGCTCGACAACGAGCTGATCAAGCTCGCCGCCGACGCGCTGTCCGCGGACTCCGCCACCGAGGCGCAGCCGGTGCGCGCCCGGGTCGCCATCCGCAACATCAACCGCACGGTCGGCACCATGCTCGGCCACGAGGTGACCAAGAAGTTCGGTGGCGCGGGCCTGCCCGACGACACCGTCGACATCACCTTCACCGGCAGCGCGGGCCAGTCGTTCGGCGCCTTCGTGCCGCGCGGTGTCACCCTGCGCCTGGAGGGCGACGCCAACGACTACGTCGGCAAGGGCCTGTCCGGCGGCCGGATCGTGGTCCGCCCCGACCGGGGCGCCGACCACCTCGCCGAGTACTCCACGATCGCGGGCAACACCCTCGCCTACGGCGCCACCGGCGGCGAGATGTTCCTGCGCGGCAAGGTCGGCGAGCGGTTCTGCGTGCGCAACTCCGGCGCGCTGGTCGTCTCCGAGGGCGTGGGCGACCACGGCTGCGAGTACATGACCGGAGGCCACGCGGTCGTCCTCGGCGAGACGGGGCGCAACTTCGCGGCCGGTATGTCCGGCGGTGTCGCCTACGTCATCGACCTCGACCCGGACAACGTCAACGTCGGCAACCTGGACGCCGTACGGACGCTGGACGACGCGGACAAGGAGTGGCTGCACGACGTGGTGCGCCGCCACGCCGAGGAGACCGGTTCGACGGTCGCCGAGAAGCTGCTCGCCGAGTGGCCCGCCGCCGTGGAGCGGTTCAGCAAGATCATCCCCAGCACGTACCAGGCAGTGCTCGCCGCCAAGGACGCCGCCGAGCGAGCCGGTCTCTCCGAGTCCGAGACCCACGAGAAGATGATGGAGGCGGCGATCAATGGCTGACCCGAAGGGCTTTCTGAACCACGGCCGCGAGGTCGCCGCGTCCCGCCCCGTCGAGGAGCGCGTCAGGGACTGGAACGAGGTGTACGTCCCCGGCTCGCTGCTGCCGATCATCAGCAAGCAGGCCAGCCGGTGCATGGACTGCGGCATCCCGTTCTGCCACAACGGCTGCCCGCTGGGGAACCTGATCCCCGAGTGGAACGACTACGCCTACCGCGAGGACTGGCAGGCCGCGTCCGAGCGGCTGCACGCCACCAACAACTTCCCGGAGTTCACCGGCCGCCTGTGCCCGGCTCCGTGCGAGTCGGCGTGTGTGCTCGGCATCAACCAGCCGCCGGTCACCATCAAGAACGTCGAGGTCTCGATCATCGACAAGGCGTGGGAGACCGGTGACGTCGCCCCGCGCATCCCGGAGCGGCTCTCCGGCAAGACCGTCGCGGTGGTCGGCTCCGGCCCCGCCGGTCTCGCCGCCGCGCAGCAGCTGACCCGGGCCGGGCACACCGTCGCCGTCTACGAGCGCGCCGACCGCGTCGGCGGGCTGCTGCGGTACGGCATCCCCGAGTTCAAGATGGAGAAGCGGCACATCAACCGCCGTATCGAGCAGATGCGCGCGGAGGGCACCCGGTTCCGCACCGGGGTCGAGATCGGCGTCGACCTGAAGGCGACCGACCTGAAGAAGCGGTACGACGCCGTGGTGCTCGCCGTCGGCGCCACCACCGCCCGTGACCTGCCCGTGCCCGGCCGCGAACTCAAGGGCGTCTACCAGGCCATGGAGTACCTGCCGCTGGCCAACAAGGTCCAGGAGGGCGACTACGTCAGCCCGCCCGTCTCGGCCGAGGGCAAGCACGTCGTCGTCATCGGCGGCGGCGACACCGGCGCCGACTGCGTGGGCACCGCCCACCGGCAGGGCGCGGCCTCGGTGACGCAGCTGGAGATCATGCCCCGCCCGAACGACGAGCGGAACGCCGTCTCCCAGCCGTGGCCGACCTTCCCGCTGCTCTACAAGGTCACCTCCGCGCACGAGGAGGGCGGTGAGCGGGTCTACTCCGTCTCCACCACCCACTTCGAGGGCGACGAGGACGGCAACGTGCAGTGGCTGCACCTGGCCGAGGTCGAGTTCGTGGACGGCAAGCTGACCCGGAAGCCGGGCACCGAGCGCAAGATCCCCGCCCAGCTGGTCACCCTCGCCATGGGCTTCACCGGCACCGACCGGGAGAACGGCCTCGTGGACCAGTTCGCCCTGGGCCTCGACGAGCGCGGCAACATCGCCCGCGACGCCGACTTCCAGACCAACGTCCCCGGGGTGTTCGTCGCCGGTGACGCGGGCCGCGGCCAGTCGCTCATCGTGTGGGCGATCGCCGAGGGCCGCTCGGCCGCCCGCGGTGTCGACCGGTTCCTGACCGGCGCGAGCGACCTGCCCGCGCCGATCCGCCCGACGGACCGCGCTCTGGCGGTCTGAACCGGTCTGACATGGTCTGACCGGTACCAACAAACGTTTCCGTACAACGGCGTACGGGACACAGACAGCGCCTGCCCACAGTCCCCGACCGGACCGTAAGGGCAGGCGTTGTCGTCTGTGCGGGGATCAGGGCAGGCGGTACGTCTCCCCGTACACCCGCCACTCCAGGGGCGTGTCCAGGTCCAGGTTCCCGGCGCCGGGGAAGCGGCGCTGGGCGGTGTCGACGCGGCTGGTGTCGGTGTGCGGACGGTGCTCGCTGGACAGCGTGGCCGCACGGCGTGAGCAGGTCGTGGTGCCGGTGCGGAAGCCCGCGATACCGGGGCCGGGTAGCCCTGGCCGTCGTCGAGGTCCTCCACGGCGAGGAAGTACGCCCCCGCCGTCACCAGGACGGGCACGACGGCGGGCGGGGAACAGGCAACCGGCTCTCTACGTGGCGCCAACCGTGCGGCGGGGCCTAGCCCAGCCCTCCCGTGAGATCCGTGACTCTCATCTCGGTCAGCAGCAGGAGCACCGCCAGCAACGCGGCGCAGGCGCCCGCCTGGATCAGCGTCCGGTGCGGGCCGCGGGGCGCGTAGGCGTACGCCGCCGTCACCGCGGCGCCGGTCAGCAGACCGCCGAGGTGCCCCTGCCAGGACGTGAACCCGGCGGATATCAGCAGCCAGAGCAGCAGGAACCCCATGAACCGGTTGACCTCGGCCAGGTCGCCGCCGAGGCGGCGGGCCATCACGTAGGAGGCGGCGCCCAGGCCGAAGATCCCGCCGGACGCGCCGAGCGAGGCCGTGCCCGGGTCGGCGAGGAGCAGCGCCAGGACCGAGCCGCCGAGCACCGACAGCAGGTAGAGGGCCAGATAGCGGACCCGGCCGAGCTGCGGCTCCACGTCCCGGCCGAGCTGCCACAGCACGAGCATGTTCATCACGATGTGCAGGATGCCGAAGGTGTTCTCGATCGGCGGGAGGTGCAGGAACCCGCTGGTGAGCAGCCGCTCCCACTCCCCGTTGGCGACCCCCTCGGCGTCGAAGTCGCCGAGCAGCACACCGTCGCCGACGTAGTACTGCCCGTCCGGGCCGACCAGCCGCGCCGTGACCAGCTCGAACCGGCCCACGATCTCCGGCCGCGCCAGCTCCGCCAGATAGACCAGGACGTTCAGCGCGATCAGCGCGTACGTCACCAGGGGCACCGCCGAGATCCGGCCACCGAAGGCGGTCCGCGCCTGCCGGACGGACTTCGCGCCCTCCCGCACGCACTCGACGCACTGGTGACCGACCGACGCCTCCCGCATACAGTCCGGGCAGATGTACCGGTCGCAGCGGATACAGCGGACGTGGCACTCCACGGCGGGATGGCGGTAGCAGGTGGTGACGGTGGACTCGGGTTCCACGACCGGCTCCTCGAACAGGGGGGATGGGACGGGTGGGTGAGCCGGTGGGGACGGCGGCGCAAAACTATCGAACAGCTGTAGGGGTGGGATCACGGGGGCGGCTGTCGTACGGTCGGCTGGCCGTCCGCACCGATCTTGTCCTGTCCTCGTCTTTCCTCGTCTCGTCCTTTCCCTGTCCTTTCCTTGTCCCGTCGTTCTAGGGGGAACGCCTATGGCCGCGATCAGTCTGAGCAAGGTGGCGGAGCGCGCGCCCGCGCTCGTCGACCTCTACAAGAAGGCCGGGCTGTCGCTGGAGAAGCACGGGCTGGGCGGGCAGCGGGCCGCCGTCTACCTCGTGGTCGACTACTCCGGGTCCATGAAGCCGTACTTCGGGGACGGCAGTGTGCAGGCACTGGCCGACCGGGTGCTGGGACTGGCCGCCCACCTGGACGACGACGGGAGCGTGCCGGTGATGTTCTTCTCCACCGACATCGACGCGGTCACCGACATCACCCTCGACGGCCACCAGGGGCGCGTCGAGCGGATCGCCGCCGGGCTCGGCCACATGGGCCGGACCAACTACCACCTGGCCATGGACGCCGTCATCGACCACTACCTCGACAGCGGCGCCCGGGACCCCGCCTTGGTCGTCTTCCAGACCGACGGCGGGCCGAGCAGCAGGCTCGCCGCGGAACGGTACCTCTGCAAGGCCGCCAAGCTGCCGCTGTTCTGGCAGTTCATCGGCTTCGGGGACCCGCGCAGCAAGCAGTTCGACTATCTGCGCAGGCTCGACGAACTGGCGGTGCCCGGTAAGCGCGTCGTCGACAACGCCGGGTTCTTCCACGCCGGGCGGGAGCCGCGGAAGGTGTCCGACGCGGAGTTGTACGACCGGTTGGTGGGCGAGTTCCCGCAGTGGCTGGCGGCGGCGCGGGGGTTGGGGATCGTGGACTGAGGGGCCCCGGGAGGTAAGAGGGCGCCGTGGGGGGTGACGCGCGGCGCCCGCGTCGTCAGGCAGGCACTGGCCTCGGCGCGGAAGACCTCGTCGGCGGGGCAGAGCCAGAGGATCGTCTTCCTGGCCTCCGGCTGCTCCCCGTACCTCACCGGAGAGGTCGTCTCCGTCAGCGGCCAGCCCCCCCAGTGCGCGGACGGCCACGACAATGGACCCCGTGCCGACCAAGAAGAAGCCCCAGGTGACCCCCGCCGCACCGGCGCGCCGCCGCGAACTGCTGCGCACCGCCGCCGAGGTCTTCGCCGAACAGGGCTACGACGCCACCACCGTGCGCACCATCGCCGACCACGCGGGAATGCTCGCGGGCAGCCTCTACTACCACTTCGACTCCAAGGAGTCGATGCTGGAGGAGATCCTGCGCACCTTCCTCGACGAGCTGTGGGACCGCTACGACACCGTCCTGGCCGCCGGACTCGGGCCGCGGGAGACCCTCGAAGCCCTCGTCACCGAGTCGTTCCGGGAGATCGACCGGCACCGCGCCGCCGTCGCGATCTACCAGAAGGAGTCCAGACAACTCGCCGCGCAGAACAGGTTCCGCTTCCTCGCCGAGTCACAGCGCAGGTTCGAGAAGGCGTGGCTGGCCACGCTGGAACGCGGGGTCGGCGAAGACGCCTTCCGGGCCGACCTCGACATCCGGCTCACCTACCGCTTCGTCCGCGACACCGTCTGGGTCGCCGCGTCCTGGTACCGGCCCGGCGGACAGCACAGCCCGGAGGAGATCGCCCGGCAGTACCTGTCGACGGTGCTGGACGGGATCGCCGTACGCACATGACCCCCGGGAAGTCCCGGAAGTCCGTGAAGCCGGCTGAGCCTCGCCCGTTCCATGGCCGTGGAGCGGGCGCCCCGGGTGCCGGGCAACACGCCATGGCACCGGAGAACGTCTCCCCCCTCGTGGTGTGGCTCGGCTCCGCCACCCGCTCCGACGTGACCGGACGCGTGTCCCACTCAAGCCGCCTACGTGTCACACTCCAGCACCGTCCGGCACAACCCGCACCGCGCCCGGACCCGCCCCCGCACCGGCACCCGGATGCGCTGGTGGCACGTCGGACAGGGGAACGACACCCGCAGCGGACCGTGGCTGTCCGGGCTGAAGGCGTACGGCACGTCCGAACCGCCCGACTGCGGGAGCGACCCGCCGGGGCGGTGGTCCTGGGCGTGACGGCGGTCGCGCGCGTAACGGCGACGGCCCGCCCACCCCGCGGCCGTGAGCGGCGGCTGCCGCCCGTCCTGACGGGCCCGCGCCCTGCCCTTCACATACGCCGTGTACGCCTGCGCACTCGTGAACCACGTCGACGGGTCCTCACCGAACAGCAGCGCCCGCTTGGCCAGCACGTACCCGAACTCCTCCGGCGTGAGATACCCCAACTTCTGCGACGACGCCGCGTCCTCCCGGTACGCGTCCAGCAGCAGCCACCCCGCGCCCAGGTACGTCGTCACCGTGTCCGTGAGGATCTCGTTGGCGCGGGTGCCGGGAAACGACAGGTCCAGCCGGTGCAGATACACATGCGTGATCTCGTGGGCCAGCGCCGCGCCGATATCCCGCCGATGGGTGCGGAACCGGTCGTTCAGCTCCACGAAGTACTCCGGACCCGCCGCCAGTTCGACGTTCGCCGCCTGCGTCATCGCACGGAAGCCGACGACCAGCCGGGCGTCCGGCAGCCGGTAGTGCCGCACCAGCTCACGGGCCACCCGCTGGGAGCCCAGATACAGGTCGTCCGTATCGCAGAACGCCACGTCGACCGGCGGCACGCTGGTCGCGAACGTCTGGATCGTGTCGTACGACAGCCGCTTGTACAGCGCGGTGATCGCGGCCCGCACCGTCTCCAGATGCGGGTAGCCGTGCTCGACCGGTCCGTCGCTCGCCACGCCCGTACCCCCAAGACGCCGTGAACCCATTCCACTGTAAGGCCGGGACCAGCAGCCACGCGCGCGTGGACCCCCGCACAACCCCCCGTAGGGTAAGCACCCATGACCACCAGCAACACCGGTACCGGTGACGTCGACCCCGCCGTCCGCGCGGAACTCGCCAGGCTGCGCGACAGCATCGACAACATCGACGCGGCCGTCGTGCACATGCTCGCCGAGCGGTTCAAGTGCACCCAGCAGGTCGGCCACCTCAAGGCCGCCCACCAGCTGCCGCCCGCCGACCCCGCGCGGGAGGCCCGCCAGATCGCCCGGCTGCGCGCCCTCGCCGAGAACGCCAAGCTGGACCCGGCCTTCGCCGAGAAGTTCCTCACCTTCATCATCGCCGAGGTCATCCGCCACCACGAGGGCATCGCCGGGGAGAACGTGAACGGCTCCCCGCCGGTGGCCGATTGACCTCGGCAGATGCCCCGGGGGAGTGACAGCGGGCCGCGCAGGGGGCATTCTTCGGGGTGCACTCCTTGTCAGCCGAGGAGCACACCCCGTCAGCGCCCGAGCCTGTTCCGGACGCCGTACGGGAGGGAGGGCGGGCATGTCACCGGACGCCAGGATCCTCATCGTCGACGACCACGAAGACACGCTGTACGCGCTGGAGAGCGCCCTCGCCCCCCTGGGCCACCTGCTCGCCAGCGCCACCAGCGGCGACGAAGCCCTCAAACAGGTGCTGCGCGGCCGGGTCGGCCTCCTGCTCCTCGACGTGCGCCTGCCCGGCATCAGCGGCCTCGACGTCGTGCGCTACGTACGGCGCCTCGAACAGACCCAGCACATCCCCGTCGTCCTGCTCACCGGCTTCGCCCAGGACCAGGAACTGGCCGCAGCCGCCTTCGGACTCGGCGTCGCCGACCTCGTCACCAAGCCCGTCGACCCCTGGACCCTGCGCACCAAGGTCCGCTACCTCTACGACGCCCACCAGCACCGACTGGCACTCGAACACGAGATCCGCGAACTGCGCGCCCTGATCAAGAACGACCTCGCCGCCCCGCCCCAGGGTCACCACGACACACCCACCCCGAAGGGCCCCACACCCGGCCGACCAGGGGCGCACGTGCCCCTCCAACGCGAGCCCCACCCCCACAACGCGCCCCCACCCTGCCCGCCCCCACCCCCCACACCAGCCGGGGAACGGACATAACGCCCGAACCGAGCGCGAATCCGTCCGCCCCTGTGCGCTGTCAGTGCCATCAGGCAGCATGTCTGCATGTCCGTCCTCACGCGCGACGAAGCGCAGACCCGTGCCAGGCTCCTCGACGTCCACCGCTACACGATCGACCTCGATCTCACCAGCGGCGACGACACCTTCGACTCCCGGACCGCCATCCGGTTCACCGTCCGCGCCGACCAGGACGCCACGGACACCTTCGTCGAGGTCAAGCCCGCCGAACTGCGCTCCGCCACCCTCGACGGACACCCCCTCGACCCCGAAAGCCTCATCGACAACCGCCTCCCCCTGAAAAACCTCACCCCCGGCCCACACGAACTCCACATCGCCGCCCGGATGCGCTACTCCCGCACCGGCGAGGGAATGCACCGCTTCACCGACCCCAGCGACCACGAGACGTACGTCTACACCCAACTGTTCATGGACGACGTCCAACGCGTCTTCGCCGCCTTCGACCAGCCCGACCTCAAAGCCGTCTTCGACCTCACCGTCACCGCCCCCGAAGGCTGGACCGTCCTCGCCAACGGCATCACCGAACACCTCGGAGACGGCCGCTGGCAGGCCGCCACCACCCCACCCATCTCCACCTACCTCGTCGCCGTCGCCGCCGGACCCTGGCACTCCGTCCGCACCGAACACCGCGGCCTCCCCTTCGGCCTGCACTGCCGCCGCTCCCTCGCCCCCCACCTCGACACCGACGCCGACGAGATCCTCGACGTCACCCGCGCCTGCTTCGACCGCTACCACGAGAAGTTCGACGAGCCCTACCCCTTCGACTCCTACGACCAGGCGTTCGTCCCCGAATTCAACGCCGGCGCCATGGAGAACCCCGGCCTCGTCACCTTCCGCGACGAGTTCGTCTACCGCTCCGCCGTCACCGACACCGAGCGACAGACCCGCGCCATGGTCATCGCCCACGAAATGGCCCACATGTGGTTCGGTGACCTCGTCACCCTCCGCTGGTGGGACGACATCTGGCTCAACGAGTCCTTCGCCGAGTACATGGGCTACCAGACCACCGCCGAAGCCACCCGCTTCACCGACACCTGGACCGACTTCGGCATCACCCGCAAAGCCTGGGGCTACGACGCCGACCAACGCCCCTCCACCCACCCCGTCGCCCCCGAAGCCGTCGAGGACACCGCCTCCGCCCTCCTCAACTTCGACGGCATCTCCTACGCCAAAGGCGCCTCAGCCCTCCGCCAGCTCGTCACCTGGCTCGGCGAGAAGGACTTCCTCACCGGCATCAACAACCACTTCACCCGCCACAAGTTCGGCAACGCCAGCCTCGCCGACTTCATCGACTCCCTCGCCGACGCCACCGAACGCGACGTCCACACCTGGGCCGACACCTGGCTCCGCACCACCGGCGTCGACACCCTCACCCCCCACATCACCCCCGGCGACAACGGCGTGTGCACCCTCACCGTCGACCACACCGGCAGCCGCCCCCACCGCATCGCCGTCGGCCTCTACGACCAGGACCTCACCGACGAAGGCCGCCTCACCCTCCGCGACCGCGTCGACATCGACATCCCCCACCCCGACGGCGGCCACCCCATCGGCAAACGCCCCGCCCTCCTCGTCCCCAACGACGGCGACCTCACCTACGCCAAGATCCGCTTCGACCCCCACTCCTTCCACACCCTCCGCGACCACCTCTCCGGCCTCCCCGACCCCCTCACCCGCGCCGTCGTCTGGAACGCCCTCAGGGACGCCGTACGCGACGGCGAACTCCCACCCGCCGACTACCTGAACACCGCCCGCACCCACCTGCCCCGCGAAACCGACCTCGCCATCACCGGCGGCGTCCTCACCTTCGCCGCCACCCAGGTCGCCGACCGCTACACCACCCCCGAGGACCGCCCCGCCGCCCTCGCCACCCTCTCCTCACTCTGCCGCGACCTCATCCGCCGCACCGAGGACGGCGACCACCCCGGCCTCCGCCTCATCGCCGTCCGCCACGCCATCGACGTCGCCGCCCAGCCCGACACCCTCGCCGCCTGGCTCACCGACGGCACCGTCCCCGGCGGACCCGAACTCGACCCCGAACTCCGCTGGCGCATCCTCGGCCGCCTCGCCGTCCTCGGCGCCACCGACGACACCGCCATCGCCGCCGAACTCGCCAACGACCCCAGCGCCACCGGCCAGGAAGGCGCCGCCCGCTGCCGGGCCGCCCTCCCCGACCCCGACGCCAAGCACACCGCGTGGCAAGCGATGTTCACCCACGACGACCTCTCCAACTACCTCTTCACCGCCACCGCCCGCGGCTTCTGGCAACCCGAACAAGCCGACCTGCTCCAGCCCTACGTCACCCGCTACTACCAGGACGCCGTCGCCCTCGCCGCCCGCCGCGGCCCCGCCATCGCCGACGCCGCCGGACGCTGGGCGTTCCCCACCCACACCGTCGACCCCGAAACCCACCGGCTCGGCGAGGAATGCCTGCGCGACGCCGACCCCATCCCCGCCCTCCGCCGCAAACTCACCGACCAACTCGACGACCTCGCCCGCGCCCTGCGCGTCCGGCGGACCCCGACCCTCACGGAGGCATGACACGACGTACCGGCGGGGAGACCAACAACTCCCCGCCGGTACGAGCCACACCCGCCACGCCGGCCTAGAACACCGGCGTACCGTCCCGCGTCAGCTTCCAGTCCACCGACGCGAAGTCCTTCGGGTCCAGCACACCCCTCGCCGTCACCCACTCCGCGATCCGCGTCCGGATCTCCGTCGACTCCGACCACACCTCCGGCGCCGAAGCCACGAACGGGAACGCGCCACCACCGTTCGCCCGATAGTTGTTCACCGCCAGCACGAACCGCTCCTCATCAGCCAACGCCGCACCGTCGAAGGTGAGGTTCCTGATCCGCGACCCCGGCACCTGCGCGATGTCGATCTCGTACGACAACCCCGACACGTAGTCGTAGTTGTAGTCCGGACGGCCGTTCGCGTTCGTCAGCTTGCCCACGTCCACCGCGGCATCCGCCGCCGTCCGCACGAAATACTCCGCCGAGTACTCCAGGTACGCCCGCAGCTGCGCACCCGTCATCACCTTCGCGACCAGCGTGTTGTCGTACACGTACAGACTCGACAGATCCCGGATCGTCACCTCACCCGCCGGGATCTCCGACGTCCGCGAGAACGGCGACGCCTGCGCGATCACCGGCAACGCCGCGTACTCCGTCCCCGCCAACGCCTCCCGGACCACATCCTCCTGAACCCGGGTGATCAGATCGATGATCGGAGCGTCCTTGTACCGGGCGTCCACCGTCGTCAGGGTCTCCGTCGCCGTACCGACCACCTGGTTGACGTACTCCACGACCTTCGCGTGCTCGTCCGCCAACAGCCTGGTGATCTCCGGGTCATCCGCGACCGTGTTCGAGTTCAACACCTCCGCCGCGACCGACTCCACACTCCACCGGCCCCTGCTGAACACCAGCTCGATGTCGAACACCGACAACCGCTGCGCATACGCCAACGGCTCCGACAGCACCACCGTCCGGCCCGTCTTCTCGTTGGTGACCCTCAGCTCCGGAATCTCCACATGCGCGTGCCCCACCAGGATCGCGTCGATGTCCGGCACCAGCCGCGCCACGTTCGCCGCGGCGTTCTCCACATACGGCAGCTGATCACCGTACGACGACGTCCCCGACGAACCCGAGTGCGCCGACACCACGACCACGTCCGCGCCCATCGACTTCAGCTTCGGCACCCACTTCGCCGCCTGCTCCTCCAGACCCGGGAACGCCAGCTTGCCCTGCACGTACGCCTTGTCCCAGATCGCGATCCCCGGGTTCGTCAACCCCAGCACCGCCACCTTCACCGGCCGCGCCCCCGGCACCCGGAACGTCTTCATGAAGTACGGCGGGAAAGCGGGCTTCAGCGTCTTCGCGTCCACCGCGTTCGCACCCAGCAACGGGAAGTCACACTGCTCCTCGAACTTGCGCAGCGTCTCGATGCCGTAGTTGAACTCGTGGTTCCCCAGCGCCACCGCGTCATAGCCGATCGCGTTCATCGCCTGCGCCATCGGATGCACCGGACCACCCTCCGCGGTGATCGGATCCACCTTCGCGTAGTAGTACGTCAGCGGCGTGCCCTGAATCGTGTCACCCGCGTCCACCAGCAACGTGTGACGACGGCCCCGCTCCCCACGGAGCTGCTTCACCAGCGTCGAGATCCGCGCCAGACCCTGGGAATTGCCCGCCGCGTCGACGTAGTCGGCATCCTTGAAGTAGTCCCAGTTGAAGACCCGGCCATGCAGGTCAGTCGTGCCCAGCACCGTCAGCGAGTACCGCTTCGCGGGCTTCCGCGCCGGGGACGCCTGCGCCGCCGGAGCCGCCGCCGCGCCCGCGACCGCCACCCCCGCCCCCGTGGCAGCGGACTTCTTCAGAAACTTCCGGCGGTTCAACGGCATGTCTCGTACTCCTTGGAGCCTGGATCCAGTGACGCGTGTAGATACGCGCGTAGATTCTGACCCGCCCACAACCAACCGCAACAGGCCCACAACGTTGCGATCTGGTGACCCCACCCCTGACACAGTGGAACGCATGACCACCCCGACCCCCCTCCCCTACGGCACCCCCGACACCCCCCGCATCGCCGTCCACGGCGAAGCCCACCTCGAAGTCGACCCCGAACTCGCCCGCATCGCCGTCACCGTCCACGCCCGCGGCCGGGACCGCCGCAGCACCCTCGCCGACCTCACCCGCCGCAACACCGCCGCCCTCGACCTCATCAGAAGCTACGGCGACGCCATCGAACGCCTCCAAACCGGCACCTTCACCATCACCCCCGAACTCACCCGGAAAGGTCGCGAAGAACGCGTCCGCACCCACTACGGCACCGTCCACATCACCGCCGAACTCACCGACCACACCGCCCTCGGCGAACTCACCACCCGCCTCGCCGACCTCGAACTCACCCGCGTCATGGACCTCCGCTGGGCCCTGCGCCCCGACTCACCCGCCCACCGGCAAGCCCGCCAGCAAGCCGTCACCGCGGCCGTCCAACGCGCCCGCGAATACGCCGACGCCCTCGGCACCACCCTCACCGCCCTCGTCGAACTCGCCGACACCGGCGCCGAACAACCCGACCGCCACCGACCCCGCTCCGGCGGCGCCGAGACGCGCGCCATCGCCTACTCCGGCGACCCCGACGACATCCCCGCCCCACCCCTCGACCTCGAACCCCGACGCCAGCACGTCCACGCCACCGTCACCGCCCGCTTCACCATGGCGCCGCCCACCCTCTAGCCGCACTGCACCGAAAAGGAAGCCGAATTCGCTCACCCCCTGCCACGCTTTCTCAACGCAGCCACCCAATTGCTCATCAGAGCAACCCGGTGCACAGTTCAACACTTGTCAACACCCCTTCACCGAAAGGACGTTGAGTCGTCATGCCGGACCAATTCCCTACCCACCGGTAAGCCCTAGGGTCGACACATGCGCCGAGCAAAGATCGTCTGCACCCTGGGGCCCGCCACCGACTCATACGACCAGATCAAAGCCCTGGTCGAAGCCGGAATGGACGTCGCCCGCTTCAACCTCAGCCACGGCAGCCACGCCGACCACGAGGAGCGCTACCAGCGCGTGCGCAAGGCCGCCGACGAGACCGGCCGCAGCGTCGGCGTCCTCGCCGACCTTCAGGGCCCGAAGATCCGCCTCGGCCGCTTCTCCGAGGGCCCCGTACTCCTTGAACGCGGCGACCACTTCACCATCACCGTCGAAGACCACACCCAGGGCGACCGCACCACCTGCGGAACCACCTACAAGGGCCTCCACACCGACGTCACCCCCGGCGAACACATCCTCGTCGACGACGGCAAAGTCTGCCTCGAAGTCACCTCCGTGGACGGCCCCCGCGTCCACACCACCGTCCTCGAAGGCGGCATGGTCTCCGACAACAAGGGCCTCAACCTACCCGGCGTCTCCGTCTCCGTCCCCGCCCTCTCCGAGAAGGACGAAGCAGACCTCCGCTGGGTCCTGCGCACCGGCTTCGACATCATCGCCCTGTCCTTCGTCCGCACCGGACGCGACGCCGACGACGTCCACCGCATCATGGCCGAGGAAGGCCGCCGCCTCCCCGTCATCGCGAAAGTGGAGAAACCCCAGGCCGTCGAACACCTCGACGACATCGTCGCCGCCTTCGACGGCATCATGGTCGCCCGCGGCGACCTCGGCGTCGAAATGCCCCTCGAACAGGTCCCGATCGTCCAGAAACGCGCCATCAAACTGGCCCGGCGCAACGCCAAACCGGTCATCGTCGCCACCCAGATGCTCGACTCCATGATCGACAACTCGCGCCCCACCCGCGCCGAGGCCAGCGACGTCGCCAACGCCGTCATCGACGGCACCGACGCGGTGATGCTCTCCGGCGAGACCAGCGTCGGCAAGTACCCCGTCGAGACGGTCCGCACGATGGCCCGCATCGTCGAAGCGGCGGAGGAGGACCTCCTCGCGAAGGGCCTGCCGCCCCTCACCGAGAGCAACAAACCCCGTACCCAGGGCGGCGCGGTCGCCCGCGCGGCGGCGGAGATGGGCGACTTCCTCGGCGCCCGCTTCCTGGTCGCCTTCACCCAGTCCGGCGACACGGCCCGCCGCCTCTCCCGCTACCGCTCCCCGATCCCGCTCCTCGCCTTCACCCCGGACCAGGCGACCCGCTCCCAACTGAGCCTCACCTGGGGCGTGGAGACGTTCATCGGACCGCACGTCGACTCCACCGACGCGATGGTCAACCAGGTCGACGACCTGCTCACCAGGTACGGCCGCTGCGGCGAGGGCGACACGGTGGTCATCACCGCGGGCTCACCCCCCGGTATGCCGGGCACGACGAACATGGTCCGGGTGCACCACATGGGCGAGGAGACGCAGTAGCGGCTCAGTACTTGGGGCCGACGTGCGCGTCCATGAGGGCGACGGAGGCTTTGCGGGCGACGGACACGTTGAAGGGTGACCCGTCGCGGGCGCAGTGCGTCCACTCGATGCCGAGCTTGTCGAGGGCGTCGGTACAGAGGCGGCGGACGTCGTCCGACTTGTTGCTGAAGAAGTAGCGCGGATATTCGTAGCGCTTCTTCTCACCGGCGACGACGCGGGTCGTCCAGTTGGTGACGCGGCATCCGTCGGAGTGGATGAGGCCTCGGACGAATCCCCAGGGGTGGGTGTCGACGACTGCCTGTTGCCAGGGTTCCAGCGCGATGGGTCGTTCGTGCTTCTTGCCGGGCCCGTGCTGGGGGAAGAGGCACCACATGTGCTTCGAGTAGACCTTCACGTCATGGCACCCCTTCCGGCGGACCCTGCACACCGAGTTGTGCGGGAACACGCTGCGCATGGCCGTCTCACACTCCGCCATGAGTCCCGGATGCGCGTCGGCGCAGGTGATGGACAGGCTGGGGGCTCGCATGGCCCGGTTCTGGATGACGTGTCCATCACCGAGGTACAGGCCCAGGAGGTAGGCGTAGGCGCGGTCGTCCAATTCGCCCTCGCACCGTGGGCAGTGCGACTGATGCGCTCCCGGACACTCGCCGCGCTTCGCGCGGTCCCGGTGCTTCCAGTAGCCGACCGTACCCACGGGGACGTTGAGGCTGCGGGCTACGTCCGCGTTCTTTGTACCGCCACGCATGAGCGTGAGCGCCTGCTCTCGAACGGTAGTGCCGTGGTAGTTCATATGGGCCACTGTGCGTCACTCATGGTGACTCCGTGCAGCAGAAAGCGGAGAACCACGCGAACGTGATCCTCCGCTTCAGAGGTGCCGGGTGCGGGACTCGAACCCGCACGTCCTCTCGGACAGATGTGTTTGAGACATCAGCGTCTGCCTGTTCCGCCAACCCGGCAACAGCGCTGCTGGGAGTGTACCCGGTAACCGTTGAGGACTTCAGCTAGGTAGGCTCTTGTCAGCAGTACCTGCCTGCCCCGGAACAAGGAGCGCCCCCGTGACCGCCCCCGAGTCGCCCCAGCCCGTAGACGTGCCCGATGACGACAAGTCGCACGTGCCTCCGCTGACGACCCGTGTCGTCATCGCTGAGGACGAGGCGCTGATTCGGCTCGATCTGAAAGAGATGCTTGAGGAAGAGGGGTATTCCGTCGTCGGTGAGGCCGGTGACGGTGAGGAGGCCATCGAGCTGGCCCGTGAGCACCGGCCCGACCTGGTGATCCTGGATGTGAAGATGCCGAAGCTGGACGGTATCTCCGCGGCGGAGAAGATCACCGAGGAGTCGATCGCCCCGGTGCTGATGCTGACGGCGTTCTCGCAGCGCGACCTCGTGGAGCGGGCGCGGGACGCGGGTGCGATGGCGTACCTGGTGAAGCCGTTCAGCAAGAGTGATGTCGTACCGGCGATCGAGATGGCCGTCTCGCGGTACACGCAGCTGAAGGAGCTGGAGAAGGAGGTCGCTGATCTGAGTCAGCGGCTGGAGACGCGGAAGCTGGTGGACCGGGCGAAGTCGATCCTGCAGACGGAGTACGGGCTGACGGAGCCCGCGGCGTTCCGGTGGATCCAGAAGACGTCGATGGACCGGCGGATGTCGATGCAGCAGGTGGCGGAGGCGGTCATCCAGGACGCGGCGGAGAAGAAGGCCGCCAAGGACTGACCTCGTCGAGCGGCACGGAGGCCCGCGTTCCCTGATCAGGGAACGCGGGCCTCCGCGTCGTAGGGGAGCTGGCTAGTCCTCGCCGAGGTAGGCCTTGCGGACCGACTCGTCGTGGAGGAGGTTGCTGCCGGTGCCGGAGAGGACGATCTTGCCGATCTCCATGACGTGGCCCTGGTCCGCGAGGGAGAGGGCGGCCTGGGCGTTCTGTTCGACGAGGAGGATCGTCGTGCCCTGGGACTTGAGTTCGGCGATGGTCGCCATGATCTTCTGCATCATGATCGGGGAGAGGCCCATGGAGGGTTCGTCGAGCATGAGCAGCTTGGGTTGGGACATGAGGGCGCGGCCCATGGCGAGCATTTGCTGTTCGCCGCCGGAGAGGGTGCCCGCGGCCTGTCTCCTGCGTTCTCCGAGGATGGGGAAGAGGTCGTAGGCGCGGTGGATGTCCCGTTCGACGCCGGGTCGGTCGTTGCGGAGGAAGGCGCCGAGGCGGAGGTTGTCCTCGATGGTCATGCGGGGGAAGATGTGCCGCCCCTCGGGGGAGTGGGCGAGTCCCAGGGAGACGATCTGGTGGGCGGGGGTCTTCTTGAGTGACTTGCCGTCGAACTTGATCTGGCCGCCGACGGGCTTGAGGAGTCCGGAGAGGGTGCGCAGGGTGGTGGTCTTGCCGGCGCCGTTGGTGCCGATGAGGGTGACGACCTGGCCTTGTTCGACGCTGAAGGAGATGCCTTTGACGGCTTCGATCTTGCCGTAGGCGACCCGGAGGTCTTCGACTTCGAGGAGTGCGGTCATCGGTCGTTCTCCTTGCCGGGCGCGGCGTCCGTCTTGGCCTCGGCGTGTGCTTCGGCGGCCGCGACCTCGGCGGCTTCTTCCTCTCCGGGGGCGTTTTCGAAGGGTTCGCCGAGGTAGGCGGCGATGACGCGTTCGTCGCCCTGGACGGTGGCGGGGTCGCCTTCGACGAGTTTCTCGCCTTGGACGAGGACGGCGACGCGGTCGCAGAGGTTGAAGATGAACCGCATGTCGTGCTCGATGACGAGGACGGCGATGCCCTTGTCCCGGATGGCGAAGACGAGTTCCTCGGTGGCGCGGGTTTCCTGGGGGTTCATGCCCGCGGTGGGTTCGTCGAGGAGGAGGAGGCCGGGTTCGCTGGCGAGTGCGCGGGCGATTTCCAGCTTGCGCTGTTCGCCGTAGGGCAGGTTGCGGGCGAGGTGTTCGGACTTGCCGGCGAGGCCGACGAATTCCAGGAGTTCCATGGCGCGTTCGCGGGAGGCGGCTTCGGCCTTGTGGAAGCCGGGGCCGCGGAGGAGGGCGGACCAGAGGCCTTCCTTGGTGCGGGTGTGGCGGCCGACGAGGACGTTTTCCAGGACGGTCATGTTGGCGAAGAGCCGGATGTTCTGGAAGGTGCGGGCGATGCCGGCGGCGGTGACCTTGAAGGACTTGGGTGGCAGGATGGCGCCTTTGTAGCGGACTTCGCCTTCGGTGGGGATGTAGAGCCCGGTGAGGCAGTTGAAGAACGTTGTCTTGCCGGCGCCGTTGGGTCCGATGAGTCCGACGATCTCGCCGCTGTTGACGGTGAGGTTGACGTCGCGTACGGCGGTGAGGCCGCCGAAGCGCATGGTGACGCCGCGTGCGTCGAGGACGGGGGTGCCGGGGGTGGTGGCGCCGGGGGTGTTCTGGGTGGTGGTGTCGGTGGTCATGGTGGTCAGGCCCCTGCCTTGCTGAGGACTGTGGGTGGCTCTGCCTCTTCGTGGAATTCGAGCTGGCGGCGCCGGTTGGGGATGAGGCCCTCGGGCCGGAAGCGCATCAGCAGGACGAGTGCGAGGCCGAAGGCGAAGAGCTGGTAGTCGCCGAGGAACTGGAGCTTGGCGGGGATGAGGTAGAGCAGGGCGGCGCCGACGAGGGGGCCGCTGATGGTGCCCATGCCGCCGAGGACGACGGCGGCGAGGAGGAACGCCGAGTTGGGCGGGACGACGTGGGCGAACTGGTACTGCTCGGGGGTCACGGTGTAGGTGACGTGGGCCTGGACGGTTCCGGCGAGTCCGGCGAGGGCGGCGCCGAGGGCGAAGGCGATGAGTTTGACGCGGAAGCCGTTGATGCCCATGGCTTCGGCGGCGGTCTCGTCCTCGCGGATGGCGACCCAGGCGCGGCCGATGCGGGAGTCGCTGCTGCGTCGGAAGACGATCACGACGACGAGGGTGATGAGCAGCATCAGCAGGAAGTAGTTGGCGAAGCGGGCGATGGTGAAGCCCGCGAAGCTGTGTTCGGCGCCGAAGTCGAAGCCGAGGATGTTGAGGTTGGGGATGGAGCTGATGCCGTTGGAGCCGTTGGTGAGGTCGGGTCCGGAGGTGCCGTCCATGTTGAGGACGGTGATGCGGAAGATCTCTCCGAAGCCGAGGGTGACGATGGCGAGGTAGTCGCCGCGCAGGCGCAGGGTGGGTGCGCCGATGACGACGCCGAAGACCATGGCGACGGCGGCGCCGAGGAGGGCGGAGGCCCAGAACGGCAGGTGGACGTCGAAGGGGGAGCTGGGGGAGCCGGAGACCATGGCGGCGGTGTAGGCGCCGACGCCGAGGAAGGCGACGTAGCCGAGGTCGAGGAGTCCGGCGAGGCCGACGACGATGTTCAGGCCCAGGGCGACGGTGGCGAAGATGAGGATGTAGACGCCGATGGTGGCGTACTGGTCGTCGGACTGGGTGAAGGGGAAGGCGGCGGCTGCGACGAAGGCGCCGAGCATGGTCACGTTGCGGTGTTTGGCGGTGGCGGCGGAGACGCGGCTTACGAGTCCGGCCTTGGCGACGGCGGCGAAGCCGAAGCCGGCGGTGATGAGGAAGCCGACGAAGAGTTCGTCGTACCCGGTGCCGATGCCGTAGGTGAAGACGGTGAGGCCGATGGTGAGGGCGGCGACGATGATGAGGATCTCGGCGTAGGCGGGCAGTTTGCGGGCGGGTGCCGGGGTGCCGGTGGCGACGGACGCCTTGATGATCTCGCCGGTGGTGCGCAGTTGGTGGCGCAGTTGTTCTTGGGGGGTGTCCTCGGGGTCGATGGGGTCGGGGTCCGGCCAGGTGAACGGCAGGGAGAGGGCGCCGAGGACGGCGGCGAGGGTGCTGAGGGCGACGAGGTAGCCGCCGGGTTCGAGGTTGACGACGCCGCCGAGTTCGGAGCTGATGGCGATGACGGTGTACCAGGCGGTGCCGAGGGTGCCGAGTGCGGCGAGTTTGATGGCGCTGTCGGCGCCCGCGGGGGTGAGCCAGCGCAGTCCTCGGATGCCGTAGGAGGCGAGGGCGAGGAGGGTGGTGAGGAGGCCGCCGACGAGGACGAGGACCTGGAGGCCGCCGGGGTAGCCGTAGACGGTGAGGTCGCCGGGGAACTCGTCGGTCCAGGTCCAGGCGAGGAAGGTGGAGACGACGGTGAGGGCGCCGCCCGCGGTGGCGAGGGCGCGGCCGGTGTGGGCCGGGATGCCGATGAGTCCGGCGTGCTTGCCGGTGGCGGTCGTCTGCGGGGTCTGTGGTGCGGTGGTCTGTGTCGTCATCGGTCTCACGCCCTGTCCGCGACGCGCTCTCCGAGCAGGCCCTGGGGCCGCAGGAGGAGCACGAGGATGAGGAGTACGAAGGCCCAGACGTTGGCCCAGGACTGGCTGCCGAACTGTTCCATGCCAGGGATGTCGGAGATGTAGGCGGTGGAGAGGGATTCGGCGACGCCGAGGACGAGGCCGCCGAGCATGGCGCCGTAGATGTTGCCGATGCCGCCGAGGACGGCGGCGGTGAAGGCCTTGAGGCCGAGGATGAAGCCCATGCGGAACTGGACTTCGCCGTACTTGAGGCCGTAGGCGACGGAGCCGATGGCGGCGAAGACGGCGCCGAGGGCGAAGGCGACCACGATGATGCGGTCGGTGTTGATGCCCATCAGTTTGGCGGTGTCGCGGTCCTGCGCGGTGGCCTGCATTCCGCGGCCGGTGCGGGTCTTCATGACGAAGTAGGCGAGGATCGCCATGCTGACGGGGGCGGCGATGATCAGGAAGATGTCGCCGGTCTGGATGGTGACGCTGCCGATCTCGAAGGGGCCGCCTTCGATGTGCGGGAAGGTGATGGCGGACCGGGCGTCGGGGTACCAGGCCCATACGGCCTGCTGGAGGGCGAGGGAGAGGCCGATGGCGGTGATGAGGGGGGCGAGGCGTGGTGCGCCTCGTAGGGGGCGGTAGGCGAACCGTTCCGCTCCTACGGCGATGAGGACGGAGACGATGATGCCTCCGATGAGCATGAGGGGGAGTGCTACCCACATGGACGTGCCGTCTGGCAGTACGTAGAGGTAGACGGTGAGCGCGCCGAAGCCGCCCACCATGAAGATCTCGCCGTGGGCGAAGTTGATGAGCTGGACGATGCCATAGACCATCGTGTAGCCGATGGCGACCAGCCCGTACATGGATCCCAGGAGCAGGCCGTTGACCAGCTGCTGCGGCAGTTCGTTCACCGCATGTCCTCCGAGACGTGTCGATGATTCGACGGAAGGTGACCGGATGTGAGTGCGCGCGGGGCGCCAGTGGTGCAGCGCCCCGCGCGGCTCAGGGGGTGGGTGCGGCTGGGCTCAGCCTTCGAAGGTGCCGGACTTGGCCGACTTCCATTCGCCGCCCTCGACGGAGTAGACGGTGAGCTGCTTGTTGGTGGCGTCACCGAACTCGTCGAAGGACACCTTGCCGGTCACGCCGTCGAACGACACGTTCTGCATGGCGGCGGTGATCTTCTCGCGGGCGTCGTCGGGCAGTTTGCCGTCGTTGTCGTCGACGACGGCCTTGACGGCCTCGATGATGGCCCACGCGGAGTCGTAGGAGTAGCCGCCGTAGGCCTCGTAGGCCTCCTTGTAACCGGCGGCCTCGTAGTTGGCGACGAACTCCTTGGCGGAGGGGAGTTCCTCGACGGGGGCGCCGACGGAGGTGGCGAGGTCGCCGGTGCCGCTGGCGCCGGCGAGCTTGATGAAGTCGCCGCTGTAGATGCCGTCGCCGCCGACGAGCGGGATCTTGGCGCCGGCGGCCTTGATCTGCTTGCTGAGCGGGCCGGCCTGCGGGTATTCGCCGCCGTAGTAGACGACGTCGGCGCCGGAGCTCTTGACCTTGGTGGCGACGGTCGAGAAGTCCTTGGTCTCCGGGTCGATGTGCTCGGTGCCGACGATCTTGCCGCCGAGCTTCTCGAACTCGTCGGAGAAGGTGGCGGCGAGGCCCGCGCCGTAGGTCTTCTTGTCGTCGATGACGAAGACCTTCTTCTTCTTGGCGTCGTTGAAGACGTACTGCGCGGCGAACGGGCCCTGGATGGCGTCGGTGGTCGCGGTGCGGAAGTACGACTTGTAGGGGCGGGCCTTGTTGGTCTGCCAGTCCTGGCCCTGGGTGAGGGCGGGGTTGGTGTTGGCGGGCGAGACCTGGACGAGCTTGGCGTCGTCGAAGACCTTCTGCATGGACTCGGCGACGGAGGAGTTCAGCGGGCCGACGACGCCGAGGACGTCGTCGTTGGCGACCAGCTTGGTGGCGTTCTGCTGGCCGGAGGCGGGCTGGGCCTGGTCGTCGAGTGCCTGTATCTCGAAGGTGACCCCTTCGACGTACTTCTCCTTGTTGGCCGTCTTGGCCGCGAGGTCCACGGAGTTCTTGATGCCGAGACCCAGTGCGGAGAGGTCGCCGGTCAGCGGGGCGTCGACGCCGATGATGACCTTGGTGCCGCCGCTGCCGGAGTCCGAGCCGCCGTCGTCGTCGCGCGAGCCGCAGGCGGTGAGGGTGAGAGCTCCCGCCGCCAGCGCGGCGGTGATGGCGATGAGCGAACGTTGACGCACGATCAGTCCTTTCCCTGGCGCGGCCCTTCCCCCTGGAAGCGGCCGAGTCGAGCGCTGGGCCGAAGTGACATTCCGACGGCGCGGTGACTGGCCGTGACTCTAAGCGGGTGAGGGGAACGTGGAGGAGTATCTGGCCAAGGCTGTGACGCTCTTGTTATGACACGACGTAATGCAGAGCGGTACTGAGTGGGTGGAACCGCGGAATTCGGGCCGATTCGCCCTGTCCACATAGTGAGAACTCCCAGGACGGGCCGGGGTATTTCAGGAGTCTCAGGGGTTTTGGTGATTACCTTGAACTGTTGCTGCAGGCTACCTGTAGGGCCTCCGAGAGATGCTGTGCGTAGCGTGATCCCAGGATGAAACTGTGCGTTTGTATTGCACGCGTATTACGTAGAGTTACGTCCAGGAAAGGTAATCCTGCGTTACCCGGTACTTTTTCGCATTCTGTGACCCGCATGGTGACGATGATCTTGCGGGAGGAGCCCGCGGCTGTCCGAAAAGGTGCGCGTGGCGCGGAGGTCACGGTGAGGCCCGCGTAGGGCTGGGCGACGCGGGTCACGGTGACCGGCGGGCCGGACAGCACGCTCAGCAGCACGTCGAAGCGGAAGTCGGCGCCCCGGGAGGGCACGTCGTTCAGGTAGACGACGTCCACGACCTGCGACGGGTACGGGGCGGCGGTGTCGCGCGGTACGGGGCTGGGAAACGGCGGTACGGGGGCCGGGTGCGGGCGGGTGGCGTAGAGGTAGCCGCCGCCCGCGAGGACGGCGGTGGCCGTCGCGGCGGCCAGCACGGCGCGGTGGTGCCGGTGGTACCGGTGCCGCAGCCGTGCCAGGCGCCCGTGCGGCGGGCCCTCCGTGGGAAGGGCTGGATTTCGTACGTAGGTGTCCTCGCCCGGTTCGACCGGTCCGACGCCGTTCACTGCCAGGGACCGCCGCTCGGGCCGCCGGTGCGGTACCAGTCCACGCAGCCCGCGCGTGCCCCGCGTTCGATCAGCGCGTCGGCGGCCGCGTCGCCGTGGCGGTCGCGCTCCGCGCGTGCGGCGTCGACGACCTCGCGGAGGATGTCGTACTGGCCGTTCGACAAGCCCATCGACTGGTAGTCGCCGTAGGTGCCGGTGTCCAGGACCTCGCGGGACCAGTGGGTGACGAGGCGGGCGCACAGGTCTTCGGGGGGTGTGGGGGTGGGGGAGTGGGCGGCGCCGGTCGCCGGTGCCGCTGGTGCCCCCTGCGTCGCTGGGTCCGCGCATCCGGCGGCCAGCAGGGTCAGCGACAGCGCCGCCCCCGCCCGGATGACCCCTCCCCTTGCCATGACCCCGACGCTACGTCGTGCGGGGGGAGTTGGGCCAGGGGAGGGGGCGGTCGCCGTCCTCAGGCGCGAGCCGGTGCGGGTCGGGAGTGGGCTGGTGTGGGTCGGGAGTGGACCGGGAGTGGACCGCTGCGGGCCGGGGGTCAGGCCGGGGTGGTGCCCCCGCTGAAGCGCTCCGCGTCGCCGCGGTTGACGTCGCGCAGCAGGCAGGTGAGCCGGGCGCTGCACACGCGGCGGTCCTCCTCGTCGGTGATGACGATCTCGTACGTCGTGGTGGAGCGCCCCCGGTGCAGCGGGGTGGCGACGCCGGTGACCAGGCCGGAGCGGGCGGCGCGGTGGTGGGTGCAGTTCAGGTCGACCCCGACGGCGATCTTCGAGGGGCCGCCGTGCAGCATGGAGCCGACCGAGCCGAGGGTCTCGGCGAGCACCGCGGAGGCGCCGCCGTGCAGCAGGCCGTACGGCTGGGTGTTGCCCTCGACCGGCATGGTGCCGACGACCCGCTCCGCCGACGCCTCCAGGATCTGCACGCCCATCCGGATGCCGAGGTGTCCGGCGGAGAACAGGGCCGGGAGGTCGACACCGAGGGTGGCGTACTCGTCGATGACCTGCTGCGGGAACTTCACGTGCTGCTGCTCGCCCATGGGCCGCGCTCCGTTCGTGTGCTGTGCTGTCCGGTCGGGGTGGTTCAGCCGGCGCTGAGCAAACGCTCAGTCGGTGGCCGATTGTTCCAGACGGACCACGACGGACTTGCTGGCCGGGGTGTTGCTGGTGTCCGCGGTGGAGTCCAGCGGGACCAGGACGTTCGTCTCGGGGTAGTAGGCGGCGGCGCAGCCCCGCGCGGTCGGATAGTGCACCACCCGGAAGCCGGGCGCCCGCCGCTCGACGCCGTCCCGCCACTCGCTCACCAGGTCGACGTACGACCCGTCGGCGACGTTCAGCGCGCGGGCGTCCTCCGGGTTGACCAGCACCACCCGGCGTCCGCCGGTGATGCCGCGGTAGCGGTCGTCGAGGCCGTAGATGGTGGTGTTGTACTGGTCGTGCGAGCGCAGCGTCTGCAACAGCAGGCGCCCCTCGGGCAGTTCGGGGTACTCCACGGGCGCGGCGGTGAAGTTGGCCTTGCCGGTGGCGGTGGGGAAGCGGCGTTCGTCGCGGGGGGCGTGCGGCAGGACGAAGCCGCCGGGGCGGGCCACGCGCGCGTTGAAGTCGTCGAAGCCGGGGACCACGCGCGCGATGCGGTCCCGGATGGTCGCGTAGTCCTTCTCGAACTCCTCCCACGGGACGACGCTGTCCGCGCCGAGGACCCGGCGGGCCATCCGGCACACGATCGCCGGTTCCGACAGCAGGTGGGGGCTGGCGGGGGCCAGTCGGCCGTGGGAGGCGTGGACCATGCCCATGGAGTCCTCGACGGTGACGAACTGCTCGCCGCCGCCCTGGACGTCGCGCTCGGTGCGGCCGAGGGTGGGCAGGATCAGGGCGCGGGCGCCGGTGACGGCGTGGCTGCGGTTGAGCTTGGTGGAGACGTGCACGGTCAGCCGGGCGCGCCGCATGGCGGCCTCGGTGACGTCGGTGTCGGGGGAGGCGGCCACGAAGTTGCCGCCCATGGCGAAGAAGACCTTGGCCTCGCCGTCGCGCAGGGCGCGGATCGCGCGGACGACGTCGTAGCCGTGCTCGCGCGGGGGCGCGAAGCCGAACTCCTTCTCCAGGGCGTCGAGGAAGGCGGGCGCGGGGCGTTCGAAGATGCCCATGGTGCGGTCGCCCTGCACGTTGGAGTGGCCGCGCACGGGGCAGACGCCCGCGCCCGGGCGGCCGATGTTGCCGCGCAGCAGGAGGAAGTTGACGACCTCGCGGATGGTGGGCACGGAGTGCTTGTGCTGGGTCAGGCCCATGGCCCAGCAGACGATGGTCCGCTCCGACGCGAGGACGAGGTCCAGGGCGCGGCGGATGTCCTGTTCGGTGAGGCCGGTCGCGGTGCGGGTGGCGGCCCAGTCGGCGGCGCGGGCGGCCTCGGTGAACTCCTCGAAGCCGTGGGTGTGGTCGCGGACGAAGTCCTCGTCGACGGCGCCCGGGGTGTCCAGGATCAGCTTGTTGAGGAGGCGGAAGAGGGCCTGGTCGCCGCCGATGCGGATCTGGAGGAACAGGTCGTTGAGGGTAGCGCCGGTGGTGAGGCCCTTGGCGGTCTGCGGGTTCTTGAACCGCTCCAAACCCGCCTCGGGCAGCGGGTTGACGCTGATGATCTTCGCGCCGTTCGCCTTGGCCTTCTCCAGCGCGGCGAGCATCCGGGGGTGGTTGGTGCCCGGGTTCTGCCCGGCGACGATGATGAGGTCCGCCTGGTGGAGGTCGTCCAGGAGGACGCTGCCCTTGCCGATGCCGATGGTCTCGGTCAGTGCCGAGCCGGACGACTCGTGGCACATGTTGGAGCAGTCGGGCAGGTTGTTGGTGCCCAGTTCGCGGGCGAAGAGCTGGTAGAGGAACGCGGCCTCGTTGCTGGTGCGGCCGGAGGTGTAGAAGACGGCCTCGTCGGGGGAGTCGAGGGCGGTGATCTCCTCGGCGACGATGTCGAAGGCGCGCTCCCAGGAGACCGGTTCGTAGTGGTCGGCGCCTTCGGGGAGGTACATGGGGTGGGTCAGCCTGCCTTGCTGGCCGAGCCAGTAGCCGCTGCGGGTGGCGAGGTCGGTGACGGGGTGCGCGGCGAGGAACTCCGGGGTGACCCGGCGCACGGTGGCTTCCTCGGCGACCGCCTTCGCGCCGTTCTCACAGAACTCGAACGTATGGCGTTGGTCGCCTTCCGGCCAGGCGCAGCCGGGGCAGTCGAAGCCCTCCTTCTGGTTGACCCGGAGCAGGGTGAGCGCGCTGCGCCTGACGCCCATCTGCTGCTGGGCGACGCGCAGGGTCTGCCCGATGGCGGTGAGTCCGGCCACCGTGCGTTGGGGTTCGCTGACCTCGGGCGCGTCCTGGACCGGATCACCCTGGGGCGGCTTCTTGGCCATCGCACCCTTCTCCTTCGACTGCGTGGGCGCTGCGTCTGTGAGGTACGTCTCCGATCCTCGCACGGCGCGCCGACAGCGGGACCGGGCGAGCGGGACACCGGCGCACCGGGCGTGGGCGGAGCGGGCGTGGGCGGAGCGGGCGTGTGCCGCCGCGACGGGGGCGCCGGTGTGCGGGTGGGCCTGACTGTCAGTGGGCCGTGGCAGGATCGGGGACGTGGCAGAGACAGCATCGAAGAAGACCGACAACACCTCCGGCGGTGAGCGTCCGCGGCTGATGCTCATGGACGGGCACTCACTGGCGTACCGCGCGTTCTTCGCGCTGCCCGCGGAGAACTTCACGACCGCGACGGGCCAGCCGACGAACGCGATCTACGGCTTCGCGTCGATGCTCGCCAACACCCTGCGTGACGAGGCGCCCACGCACTTCGCGGTGGCCTTCGACGTCTCCCGCAAGACATGGCGCTCGGAGGAGTTCACGGAGTACAAGGCGAACCGCTCCAAGACGCCCGACGAGTTCAGGGGCCAGGTCGAGCTGATCTGCGAGCTGCTCGACGCGATGCACGCCGAGCGCTTCGCGGTGGACGGCTTCGAGGCGGACGACGTGATCGCCACCCTCGCCACCGAGGCCGAGGCCGCCGGTTTCGAGGTGCTGATCGTCACCGGCGACCGTGATTCGTTCCAGCTGGTCAGTGAGCACACGACCGTGCTGTACCCGACGAAGGGCGTCTCCGAGCTGACCCGGTTCACCCCGGAGAAGGTCCAGGAGAAGTACGGTCTGACGCCCGCGCAGTACCCCGACTTCGCCGCGCTGCGCGGCGACCCCTCCGACAACCTGCCCGGTATCCCCGGCGTCGGGGAGAAGACCGCCGCGAAGTGGATCAACCAGTTCGGTTCGTTCGCGGAGCTGGTGGAGCGGGCCGAGGAGGTCAAGGGCAAGGCCGGGCAGAACCTGCGCGACCACCTGGAGTCGGTCAAGCTCAACCGCAGGCTCACCGAGCTGGAGCGGCGGGTGGAGCTGGACCGGGGCGTGACCGAGCTGACCCGCGCGCCGTACGACCGCAAGGCGGTCGCGATGGTGCTGGACACCCTGGAGATCAGGAACCCGTCCCTGCGCGAGCGGCTGTTCGCCGTCGACCCCGGCGCCGAGGAGGCGGAGACGACGCCGGTCGCCGCGGACGGGATCGAGCTGGACGGCAAGGTCCTCGTGACCGGTGAGCTGGCCCCGTGGCTGGCCGAGCGCGGTGCCGAGGCCCTCGGGGTCGCCACTGTCGACAGCTGGGCGCTCGGCAGTGGCTCGGTGGCGGAGGTGGCGCTGGCCACCGCGGACGGCGCTGCCGTCTGGTTCGACCCGGCCCAGCTGGACGAGGCCGACGAGCGCGCGTGGGCGGCCTGGCTGGCCGACGCGGGGCGTCCGAAGGTCTTCCACAACGCCAAGGGCGCCATGCGGGTCCTCGCCGAGCACGGCTGGTCGGTCGAGGGCGTCGCCATGGACACCGCGCTCGCCGCCTACCTGGTCAAGCCGGGCCGCCGTTCCTTCGACCTGGACGCGCTGTCCCTGGAGTACCTGCACCGCGAGCTGGGACCGGCCGCCGCGGCCGACGGCCAGCTCGCCTTCGGCACGGACGACGGCGCGGAGGCCGAGGCGCTGATGGTGCAGGCCCGCGCGATCCTGGACCTCGGCGGGGTCTTCGAGGGCCGCCTTGAGGAGGTCGGCGCCGCGGACCTGCTGCGCGAGGTGGAGCTGCCGACGTCCGCCCTGCTGGCCCGGATGGAGCGGTACGGCATCGCCGCGGACCGCACGCATCTGGAGGCCATGGAGCAGATGTTCGCGGGCGCCGTCCAGCAGGCGGTGAAGGAGGCCCACGCGGCGGCCGGGCACGAGTTCAACCTCGGCTCGCCCAAGCAGCTCCAGGAGGTCCTCTTCGGGGAGCTGGCGCTGCCGAAGACCAAGAAGACGAAGACGGGCTACACCACCGACGCCGACGCTCTGGCCTGGCTCGCCACCCAGACCGACAACGAACTGCCGGTGATCATGCTCCGCCACCGCGAGCAGGCGAAGCTGCGCGTCACCGTCGAGGGCCTGATCAAGACGATCGCGGCGGACGGCCGGATCCACACCACGTTCAACCAGACCGTCGCCGCCACCGGCCGCCTGTCGTCCACCGACCCGAACCTCCAGAACATCCCGGTCCGTACGGACGAGGGCCGCGCGATCCGCCGGGGCTTCGTCGTCGGCGAGGGCTTCGAGTCGCTGATGACCGCCGACTACAGCCAGATCGAGTTGCGGGTGATGGCCCACCTCTCCGAGGACGCGGGCCTCATCGAGGCGTTCACCTCCGGCGAGGACCTGCACACCACCGCCGCCGCGCAGGTGTTCTCCGTGCCGCCCACCGCGGTCGACGCGGAGATGCGCCGCAAGATCAAGGCGATGTCGTACGGGCTGGCGTACGGCCTGTCGGCGTTCGGTCTGTCGCAGCAGCTGAACATCGAGGCGGCGGAGGCCCGCGCCCTGATGGACGCCTACTTCGAGCGGTTCGGCGGCGTGCGGGACTACCTGCGCCGGGCGGTCGACGAGGCGCGGGCCACGGGCTACACGGCGACGCTGTTCGGGCGCCGCCGCTACCTGCCCGACCTCAACAGCGACAACCGCCAGCGCCGTGAGGCCGCCGAGCGGATGGCGCTGAACGCGCCCATCCAGGGCACCGCCGCGGACATCGTCAAGATCGCCATGCTCAACGTCGACCTGGCGCTGCGCGAGGCGGAGCTGAAGTCGCGGATGCTCCTCCAGGTGCACGACGAGGTCGTCCTGGAGATCGCCCCGGGCGAGCGGGAGGCGGCGGAGGAACTCGTCCGCCGCGAGATGGCCGCCGCGGTCCGGCTCCGCGCCCCGCTGGACGTCTCGGTGGGCGTCGGCCCGGACTGGGAGTCGGCGGCGCACTGACCGGGTGACGGTACGGGTTCCGCGTCCGCGCGCGGGGCCCGTGCCGGAGGCCGGGCCCGGTGTCCCGGCCACCCCGCCGCCCCGTCCCCGGAACGTCCCGTCCGGTTCGTCCCAACGGGATGTGGCCAACCGGTGAAAACCGGACGTGAACGGCTCCCCGCGCAAGAGAAGTTGTCGTAGGGTCGCCTGGGCCGAGAAGAGCTACTGGGCGAGCACACAGACGACGAACGGACGCCGGACGTCCAGGGGAGGGGTTCACTCTATGGGGCCGCAATTCGGCAGGAGGCTGCGTAAGGGAGCGGCGACCACCGCTGTCGCCGCCGCCGCGGTCGCGGCGCTGTCCGCGTCCCAGGCTCCCGGAGTGACCACCGACGCGGACGGCAGACAGTCCACCACCGGCGCGCAGCCCTCACCGGACGAGTACACCGAGGACAGCGCCACCGGCAACTCGCCCTACTACACGGACCTGCCGCCGCTGAACAGCCCCACCCCGTCGCCGAGCACCGGCACCACACCACCCGCCACGGGCGAGACGCAGGCGGGCATCCCGGCGACCGTCCTCGACGCCTACAAGAAGGCCGCCGCCAAGCTGCGCGGCGCCAAACCGGGCTGCAACATACCCTGGGAGCTGCTCGCCGCCATCGGCAAGGTGGAGTCCGGCCACGCCCGCGGCGGCAACGTCTCCGCGGGCGGCACCACCCTGAGCCCCATCCTCGGGCCGCAGCTCAACGGCAACGGTTTCGCGAACATCAGCGACACCGACGGCGGCCTGTACGACGGCGACAGCTCCTTCGACCGCGCGGTCGGCCCCATGCAGTTCATCCCGTCCACCTGGGCGTGGGCGGGCCGCGACGGCAACGGCGACGGGGTCAAGGACCCCAACAACGTCTACGACGCCGCGCTCGCCGCCGGGCACTACCTGTGCCGGTTCGGCTGGGACCTCTCCGACCAGTCCGACCTCAACAGCGCGATCCTCAGCTACAACAACTCGACGGACTACCTGAACACGGTCCTGTCGTGGCTGGAGTACTACCGCAAGGGCACCCACGAGGTCCCCGACGGCACCGGCTCGCTCCCCGGGAACCGCAGCGACGACACGGCCGGGGCCAACCCCAGCCCCCGTCCCAGCACGCCTCCCGCCCCGAAGCCGTCCTCGCGGGACCGGGGCAGCACGTCGCCGAAGCCCACCCCGCCCGCCTCGGGCGGCAGCAGCCCCAGCCCGCAGCCGACGCCGCCCGAAACCACACCCCCGGCGACCCCGCCGACGCCCACCGACACCGTGCACCACCTGGAGGACGCGGACACCGCCACGCTCACCGCCATGGCGGGCGACGCCTTCGGCGAGCGCGTCAGCACCCGCACGGAGACCGAGGACGGCACCGCCGTCGGCAAGGTCCGGGTCCGCTTCACGATCACCGGCTCCACCGACGCCACCTTCTCCACCGGCGAGACCGTCGCCACGGTCGTCACCAGCAGCGCCGGTGTCGCCGTGGCCCCCGCCCTGCAAGCGGGCGAGCAGATTGGCGACTTCACGGTCCGCGCCACCGTCGTCGGCCGCACCCTGCCCGGCCTCGACTACACCGCCACCGTCATCGCCCGCGCCGCCGACACCCTCACCCCCGTCGGTGAGACGGAGCTGAGCTGCGTCACGGGCGGCGAGTTCGCCGAGCAGATCCAGCTGAAGGCGGCGTACGACGGTGCCGTCGCGGACGGCGTGGCGGCCACGGCGACCCTGGTCACGTCGGCGGACGACCCCACGCCCAACGACAGGGGCCCCTACTTCAAGGACGCCGACGACGCCGCCGTACGCACCCTCACCGGCCTGAAGACCGACGCCGACGGAGTGCTGACGCTGCCGAAGCTGTACGCGGACGACACCGAGGGCACCTACACGCTGCGCGTCACCACCACCGGCGGCGCCACGCTCACCTACACGCTCATCGTCACGGCCCCGGCGCCGACCCCGACGCCGACCCCGACCCCGACCCCGACGCCGACGCCGACCCCGACCCCGACGCCGACCCCGACGCCGAGCGAGCCCACCGGCGAGACGGCCAGCCCCTCGGCCTCGCCGACCGCGTAGGAACGCCAGCACCCGCACAGGGCGCCCCTCCGCCACCGCGGACGGGCGCCCTTCGGCGTCCGCCCGAGCCGTCCTCGTCTCGTCCGGCCGGCGCTACCGTGCGCCGTCAACCTGACGTGATGTCAGCTGGCGTCCGCGAGGAGGCCCGTGTGCGTGTCCTGATCGCCGCCGCGGTCTCCTCCTCGCGTTCGCCCTGTCCTCTCCCTCACCGTCCGCGGCTCACCCGCCGGCGAGACGTCCCCGGAACCCGGGCTGACGACGGTGCCCGCACACCCCTCACCCCCGGGAGGGGGAGGCGGAGACGCGCCGCAAGACCGCCCTGGTCCCGCCCTCCCCCTGGCGTGCTGCTGCCGTCCCTGCCGCTGTGGCCGGGGTGACGCGGCCGCACATCCGGCACCCCGGCCCCGCGACCGGCCACGGAACCGGAGACCGTCACCGCCTGAGCCGCGCGTTGGTGTGCCGGGTCGGCTCCGCGCTGGCGGGGTCCTCCGGCCACGGGTGCTTCGGGTACCGGCCGCGCAGCTCCGCCCGTACGCCCTGGTAGCCGTCCCGCCAGAAGGACGCGAGGTCCGCCGTGACCGCCGCCGGACGCCCGGCGGGCGACAGCAGGTGCACGAGCACCGGCACCCCGGCCACCACGGGCGACCGCTGGAGCCCGAACATCTCCTGCAACTTCACCGCGAGGACCGGCCGTTCCGGATCGGAGTAGTCGATCCGGATCCTGGACCCACTCGGTACGGTGATCCGCTCGGGGGCGAGTTCGTCGAACCGCGCCGCTTCCCCCGTGGCCCACGGCAGCAACCGGGCCAGCCCTTGCCCGGCGTCGATCCGCGCGAGGTCGGCCCGCCGCCGGGCCCGGCCCAGCTCCGGCTCCAGCCACTCCGCCACGCGCGCGTGCAACGCGTCGTCGGACACGTCGGGCCACGGCTCCCCGAGCCGCAGCCGCAGGAAGGCGAGCCGCTGCCGCAGCACCCGGGCCTCGGGTGACCACCGCAACAACCCGAACCCGTCCGCCCGCAGCCCTTCGAGCAGCGCCTCGCGTACGAGGCGGGGGTCGGCGTTCCGCAGCGGCCGTACCGCCAGCTCCACCGCCCCCAGCCGCTCCACGCGCCGGGCGACGACATCGCCGTCCGCCCAGTGGACCTCCTCCCGCTCGTCCAGCAGGGCTCCGGCCGCGTACCGGGCGACCTCCTCGTCCACCACGGCGGCGAGCTGCACGCGCGCGTGGCCCTTGCCCACCGGCCGGTCGGCCACGGCGACCGCGAGCCACGGCGCCCCCCGCACCGCCGACCCGTCCCGGATCTCCGCCCGGGTGCCGGACACCATGACGTACGACCCGCCGTCCGCCTTGCCCACCCGCTCCGGGAAGGCGAGGGCGACGACGACCCCGACGGCGGCGTCCTCGCCCGCCGCGCCGGTGCGCGTCTGTGGCCGTTCCGCCGCCGACCCGGCAGGTCCCCGGGACGCATCCGTCGCGGCGGCCCGCAACCGCCGTACCTCCGCCCGCCACCGCCCCGCGTAGGCGTCACCGCCGCGCCGGGCGGCCCGCAGCGCGGCGGCGAGATCGTCGCCGTACGCGCGCGGTGGCTCCTCGCTCAGCAGGGCCACCACCTCCGCGGCCAATCCGGCGCCCACCAGCGGCGCCGCGTCCAGCAGCGCCCGCCCCAGCCGGGGATGCAGCCCCAGCCGGGCCAGCCGCGCACCCCGCTCCGTCGCGCGCCCCGCGGCGTCGACGGCACCCACCGCCGTCAGCGCCGCCCGCGCCGCCGCCATCGCACCGCTCGGCGGCGGATCCAGCAGCGCCAGCCCGGCGGCCCCAGGATCACCCCAACAGGCCGCCTGGAGCGCGAACGCCGTCAGGTCGGCCACTTTGATCTCCGGCGCGGGAAAACGCGGCAGACGCCCGTCCTCGGCCTCCGCCCAGCAGCGGTACACCGCCCCCGGCGCCTCCCGCCCCGCACGCCCGGCCCGCTGCCGACCCGCCGCCTGCGAGGCCCGTACCGTCGTCAGCGCGCTCAGCCCGCGCGCGTGGTCCACCCGCGGCTCCCGCGCCAGCCCCGAGTCGACGACCACCCGCACCCCCGGAACGGTCAGCGACGACTCCGCCACCGCCGTCGCCAGCACCACCCGGCGCCGCGCCCCCGGCGCCAGCACCGCGTCCTGCACGGCGGCCGGTGCCCGCCCGTGCACCTGGAGCACCTCCACGTCACCCAGGTCACCGAGCTGCCCGGCCACCCGCGCGATCTCGCCCACGCCCGGCAGGAAGCACAGCACGTCCCCCGGCCGCTCGGCCAGCGCCCGCCGCACCACCGACGCCACATGCGTCAGCAGCACCGGGTCGACCCGCATCCCGTGCGGCGGCCGTACCGCACGCGCGGGAGGCGCCCACACCACCTCCACCGGGTACGAGACACCCGCGGCCGCCACCACGGGAGCGCCGCCGAGCAGCCGCGCCCAGCCCTCCGCGTCGGTGGTGGCCGACGCCGCCACCAGCCGCAGCTCGGGCCGCAGCGTCTGCCGCACGTCCCACAGGAAGGCCGCCGCCGTGTCCGCGTCCAGATGCCGTTCGTGGCACTCGTCGAGCACCACCACGTCGACCCCGGCCAGCTCCTGGTCCCGCTGGATCCGCTGGAGCAGCACACCCGTCGTGACGACCTCCACGCGCGCGTGCCGCCCGACGACCCGCTCGCCGCGGACCGTGTAGCCGACGCTCTCGCCGACCTTCTCGCCCAGCAGCCACGCCATCCGCCGGGCCGCCGCCCGCGCCGCGATCCGCCGCGGCTCGGCCACGACGACCCGCCCGGCCGGCCGCCCGCGGCCCCCGTCCAGCAGCCCGGCCAGCGCCAGCGGCACCAGCGTCGTCTTGCCGGTGCCGGGCGGCGCGACGAGCACGGCGGTGCCGGGTCCGTCCAGGGCGTCGGTCAGGCCGGGCAGGGCGGCCCGTACGGGAAGGGCGTCCAGAGCGTCGTAGCGGATCACGCACTCAGTCCCGTACGCACACGAAGATCGCCGTGCCGGGGATCTGCTGGCCGCGCAGCGGGGACCAGCCGCCCCATTCGGAGGTGTTCCACGCGGGCCACTCCGGCTCCACCAGGTCCACCAGGCGCAGGCCCGCCGCCACCACGTCCCGGACGCGGTCGCCGACCGTCCTGTGGTGCTCGACGTACACCGCGTGGCCCGCCTCGTCCTGCTCGACGTACGGCGTGCGGTCGAAGTAGGACGCGGAGACGGACAGGCCCTCGGGACCGGGCTCGTCCGGGAACGCCCAGCGGATCGGGTGGGTCACCGAGAACGCGAACCGGCCGCCCGGCCGCAGCACCCGCCGCACCTCGCGCAGCACCAGCACCGGGTCGGCGACGAACGGCAGCGCGCCGTACGCCGAGCAGGCCAGGTCGAAGGAGGCGTCCGCGAAGGGCAGCGCGGCGGCGTCCGCGCACACCAGCGGGAACGTTCCGCCGATGCGCAGGGCGTGCTGGAGCTGGCGGTGCGAGAGGTCGAGGGCGACCGGGCTCGCCCCCTGCGCGGCGAGCCAGCGCGAGCACTGCGCCGCGCCCGCGCCGATCTCCAGGACCGACTTGCCCGCCAGCCCCTCCGCCGGGCCGAGCAGCTCCGCCTCCACCTCGTCGAGGCCCTCGGGGCACCACACGAAGCGGTCGTCGCCGAGGAACGTGCCGTGTTCGGACTGGTACTCGTCGGCGTTCCGGTCCCACCAGCCCCGGTTCGCGCGGGCACTCTCCGTGACCCCGGCGGCGCGCCGGGTGGCCTCCGGTTCCGCGGGGTCCGGTGCCGTGGTGTGGGCCATGGTCTGGGGCGTCACGGGCTCTTGGATGATGGGCTCCCTCGTCGTACTCTTCCGTCCAGCCCGTCCCGGTGGTGTCACCGAAGGGGCGCCATGCGGCACGCGTGGCCTCGGTGGACGGCTTCTGTGCCGGTTATGCGGCGATCCGCCCCGGGTGTGCGGCTTCGCGCATTGACCCTGCCCGGCCGCCCCCGTATGCTACAAGTTGCGCTGCGGGCCTGCGCACCTCAGACGTAGCAGGCTGCGCTCGCATCTGTTGTATGTCCCCTCGGTTGTCGAGGCGCCATCACCGGTTCGCTGGTGAGGCGCTTCCTTGGCTGTCCGGCTTCTGCAGAGCGAAACGGGCTCCCGGCGTAAGCAGTACCTACGACTTCAATGTCCGTACCGGAGCCCTTTCCCACATGACGAGCAGCACCGAGACCACCGCCACCACCCCGCAGGTAGCGGTCAACGACATCGGTAACGAGGAAGCTTTCCTCGCCGCGATCGACGAGACGATCAAGTACTTCAACGACGGCGACATCGTCGACGGCGTCATCGTGAAGGTCGACCGGGACGAGGTCCTGCTCGACATCGGTTACAAGACCGAAGGCGTTATCCCGAGCCGCGAGCTCTCGATCAAGCACGACGTCGACCCCAACGAGGTCGTCGCCGTCGGTGACGAGATCGAGGCCCTCGTCCTCCAGAAGGAGGACAAGGAAGGCCGCCTGATCCTCTCGAAGAAGCGCGCCCAGTACGAGCGTGCCTGGGGCACCATCGAGAAGATCAAGGAAGAGGACGGGATCGTCACCGGTACCGTCATCGAGGTCGTCAAGGGTGGTCTCATCCTCGACATCGGCCTCCGTGGCTTCCTCCCGGCCTCCCTGGTCGAGATGCGCCGCGTGCGCGACCTCCAGCCCTACGTGGGCAAGGAGCTCGAGGCCAAGATCATCGAGTTGGACAAGAACCGCAACAACGTGGTCCTGTCCCGCCGTGCCTGGCTGGAGCAGACCCAGTCCGAGGTTCGCCAGACGTTCCTCACGACCCTCCAGAAGGGTCAGGTCCGTTCCGGTGTGGTCTCCTCGATCGTCAACTTCGGTGCCTTCGTGGACCTGGGTGGCGTCGACGGTCTGGTCCACGTCTCCGAGCTGTCCTGGAAGCACATCGACCACCCCTCCGAGGTCGTCGAGGTCGGCCAGGAGGTCACGGTCGAGGTCCTCGACGTCGACATGGACCGCGAGCGTGTCTCCCTGTCGCTGAAGGCGACCCAGGAAGACCCGTGGCAGCAGTTCGCCCGCACCCACCAGATCGGCCAGGTCGTGCCCGGCAAGGTCACGAAGCTGGTTCCGTTCGGTGCGTTCGTCCGCGTGGACGAGGGCATCGAGGGTCTGGTCCACATCTCCGAGCTGGCCGAGCGCCACGTGGAGATCCCGGAGCAGGTCGTCCAGGTCAACGACGAGATCTTCGTCAAGGTCATCGACATCGACCTCGAGCGCCGTCGCATCAGCCTCTCGCTGAAGCAGGCCAACGAGTCCTTCGGTGCCGACCCGTCCGCGGTCGAGTTCGACCCGACCCTGTACGGCATGGCCGCGTCCTACGACGACCAGGGCAACTACATCTACCCCGAGGGCTTCGACCCCGAGACCAACGACTGGCTCGAGGGCTACGAGAAGCAGCGCGAGGAGTGGGAGCGCCAGTACGCCGAGGCGCAGTCGCGCTTCGAGCAGCACCAGGCGCAGGTCATCAAGTCCCGCGAGGCGGACGAGAAGGCCGCTGCCGAGGGTGGCGAGGCCGCCGCTCCGGCCGCTTCCGGCGGTGGCGGCGGGTCGTACTCGTCCGAGGGCGGCGACAACTCCGGCGCCCTGGCGTCGGACGAGGCGCTGGCCGCGCTGCGCGAGAAGCTGGCCGGCGGCCAGAGCTGACCGCGACGGCTCGCTGAGTAGCTGACCGCCGAGGGTCCGCATCCGTGCAGGGTGCGGGCCCTCGGCGTTTCCATGTCCGGCGTCTCCGTGTCCGGTGTGAGCGGTGCCCGGTGTTCGCCGTGGTCGACTTCGATGCGTCCGTTCGGGAATGCCCATGGCGTACGCCACGTTGTGCAGTACGGACATGAGGAGGAGCGGTCACAGTGCTTGATCCGCAGGGTTTGTACACGTGGGAGCCGAAGGGGCTGGCCGTCGTCGACATGGCGCTGGCCCAGGAATCGGCCGGTCTTGTCATGCTCTACCACTTCGACGGATACATCGACGCGGGTGAGACCGGCGACCAGATCGTCGACGGGATCCTCGACTCGCTGCCCCACCAGGTCGTCGCCCGGTTCGACCACGACCGGCTCGTGGACTACCGGGCCCGCCGTCCGCTGCTGACCTTCCGGCGCGACCACTGGACGGCCTTCGAGGAGCCCACCCTCGCGGTGCGGCTCGTCCAGGACGCCACCGGGGCGCCCTTCCTGCTGCTGTCCGGCCCGGAGCCGGACGTGGAGTGGGAGAGGTTCGCCGCGGCCGTCGAGCAGATCGTGGAACGGCTGGGCGTCCGCCTCGCCGTGAACTTCCACGGCATCCCCATGGGCGTCCCGCACACCCGCCCGGTGGGCCTCACCCCGCACGGCAACCGCACCGAACTGGTGCCGGGCCACCGCAGCCCCTTCGAGGAGGCACAGGTCCCCGGCAGCGCCGAGGCGCTCGTCGAGTACCGCCTCATGGAAGCGGGCCACGACGTCCTGGGCGTCGCCGCGCACGTCCCGCACTACATCGCCCGCTCCGCCTACCCGGACGCGGCCCTGACCGTCCTGGAGGCCATCACGGCCGCCACCGGACTGGTCCTGCCCAGCATCGCGCACTCCCTGCGCACGGACGCCTACCGCACCCAGACGGAGATCGAGCGCCAGATCCGCGAGGGCGACGACGAGCTGACCGCCCTGGTCCAGGGCCTTGAGCACCAGTACGACGCCGTCGCGGGCGCAGAGACCCGGGGCAACATGCTGGCCGAGCCGGTCGAGATCCCGTCGGCCGACGAGATCGGGCAGGAGTTCGAGAAGTTCCTGGCTGAGCGGGAGGGCGACCACTAGGCAGGCGGCCCGCACGACCCACGGAGGTGGGCGCGTCCGGGCCGCGAGGTGGTCCGTCCGGGGCAGGGCCTAAGCTGCCGTTCATGGTGAAAGTGGGCTTGACCGGTGGGATCGGCGCGGGCAAGAGCGAGGTGTCGCGGCTGCTCGTGGAGTGCGGCGCCGTACTGATCGACGCCGACAGGATCGCGCGTGAGGTCGTGGCGCCGGGCACGCCCGGGCTCGCCGAGGTCGTACGGACCTTCGGCGAGGAGGTGCTCACCGAGGACGGCGCCCTGGACCGGCCCAAGCTGGGCTCCATCGTCTTCTCCGACCCCGACCGGCTCGCCGTGCTCAACTCGATCGTGCACCCCCTGGTCGGCGCCCGCTCCCGCGAACTGGAGTCCGCGGCCCCCGAGGACGCCGTCGTCGTCCACGACGTGCCCCTCCTCACGGAGAACGGCCTCGCACCGCTGTACGACGTCGTCGTGGTCGTCGACGCCAGCCCCGGCACCCAGCTCGACCGGCTGGTGCGGCTGCGCGGGATGACGGAGGAGGACGCCCGCGCCCGGATGGCCGCCCAGGCGACGCGGGAACAGCGCCTGGAGATCGCGGACATCGTCATCGACAACGACGTGCCGCTGCCCGAGCTCCAGCGGCGCGTACGGAGCGTATGGGCGGATCTCGCACACCGCGCACGGGCGTCCCGGGAGCCGCTCAGGGAATAACCCGCTCTGGCGTGGGCGTTGAACGCGCCGAGTGAGGGAAGGACTTTGCCGTGCCCGACACCAGCGGTTCCACCGGACGTAGCCCGGAGACGCATGTCATCGACTTCCGTGCCGCCGAGCAGCTGCTCGCCGCACGGGACCCGCGGGGCGCGGTGAAGCTGCTCGACGAGGTCATCGCCGCGCACCCGGAGAACACCGCCGCACGCCTGCTGCGTGCGCGCGCCTTCTTCGCCGCCGCGCAACTGCGGCCCGCGGAGCTGGAGTTCCAGGTCGTCCTGGAGCGAGAGCCGGACAACGCGTACGCGCACTTCGCGCTAGCCCGTACCTACGAGCGCCAGGGGCGCCCTGACCAGGCCATACGCCACTTCCGGCTGGCCGCCGCGCTGGACCCGAAGCCGCAGTACGTGAAGGCGGCCCGCTTCGACTCCTGAGCCCGCTGTTGTGCCCGCTCGGCTGGCTTCACTCGAACGGGTGAAGCAGGGGTGCCTGGGAACGGCTGTGCGGAGGTGGGCCGTTGTACGGGCATGGAGCTGAGGATGCGGACAGGACATCAGGGGACGGGCCCCGGGGCCATCACCCCGGACGGCTGCGCGGTGGAGCTGTACTCACGGCTGCCCAGCGGGCCCGAGGCCGACGTCATCGCGGCGGCCGTACCGCCGGGGGCGCACATCCTGGAACTGGGCAGCGGGGTGGGCCGCATGACCCATCCCCTGCTGGAGCGGGGTTTCACGGTCACCGCGGTGGACGAATCCGCCGAGATGCTCGACCGCGTCCGCGGCGCGCGCACGATATGCAGCCCCATCGAGGACCTCGACCTCGGCGAGACGTTCGACGTCGTGCTGCTCGCCTCGTTCCTCGTGCACGCCGGGGACGTCGAGGTGCGCAGAGGGCTGCTGCGCACCTGCGTACGGCATGTCGCCGAGGGCGGCTGTGTCCTCATCCAGCGGGAGGGCGCGGACTACCACACCAACCTGCCGCGCCAGCGGGTCGATCCCAGCGGCTTCACCGTGCGGATCCTGTCGGCCGAGCCGGTCGCGGACGGGGTCAACTCGGTGCACGCGGAGTACGTGTTCCCGGACGCGACATGGACGCAGACGTTCCGGTCGAGACCGCTGACCAGGGAGCAGTTCGAGGAGGCGTTGGCGGAGGCGGGGCTGACCGTCGACAAGTACCTGACGGAGGACGGAATCTGGGTCCGGGCGATGACTTCGTGACCGCCGCGGGGTCTTCCTCTGTGACCGCACCACGAAGCACCACCTCACACTGGGAGACCCCATGGCCAAGATCGCCACCACCCCCTCCGCTGCTTCCCCCGTCGCGGCGTCCTCGACCGGCAGCGTCATCGGCGAGTCCTCGACCGCCCGTGGCCGACGCGCCCGTATCGCGCTGCGCGCGCTTCAGGTGGTGCTCGCCCTGTTCTTCGGCATCGCGAGCGCGCTGCCCAAGCTGATCGGGCACTCCTCGGCCGCCGAGTCCTTCGACGAGATGGGCTGGGGCGCCGCGGGGATGTACACCATCGGCGCGCTGGAACTGGCGGGAGCGGTGGCGCTGTTGATACCGGTGCTCCAGTCGGCTTCGGCGATGGCGCTGAGCGCGCTGATGCTGGGCGCGTTCGTGGTCCAGCTCACCGTCTTCGACGGGCAGTACGCGGCCACACCGCTGATCCTGATAGTGCCGCTCGCCCTCATAGCCTGGGTGCGACGCGCTCACAACACGGAGCTGCTGCGACTGCTGCACCGACGCTCCTGAAGGTCAGCGCCTGCCGGATCCCCTGCGGCCACCGGACCGGCCGGACCGGCCGGGGCGACCCGGTCGGCCGGATCCACCGGGCTCACCGGGCACATCAGACCCACCGGTCACGCCGGTCGCACCGGACCCACTCGGCCCGCCAGGCGATGCAGCGCCGGGAGGTCGGCTGCCGAAGCTGTCCAGGGCGCGGAGGCGTTCCAGCTCGCGGCGGTCGCGCTTGGTCGGGCGGCCGGTGCCGCGGTCGCGGATACCGGGAGGGGCGACGGCCTCACGGGGCGGTGGCGGCGGGCTGTTGTCGACGTAGCACTGGACGGCCACCGGGGCGCCGACCCGCTTGCGGATCAGGCGCTTGACGACGACGATCCGCTCCCGGCCCTCGTGCCGCAGGCGCACCTCATCGCCGACGCGTACGGAGTGGGCGGGCTTGACCCGCTCGCCGTTCACCCGGACATGGCCACCCTTGCAGGCGGTGGCGCCGATGGAGCGGGTCTTCACCAGGCGTACGGACCAGATCCAGCTGTCGATGCGCACGCTCTCGCCGCTCTGCGGCCCGGCGGCCTCGGCGGCGGCCACCGCGGCTGCGACCTTGGGGTCCGGGGCGGGGGCGGGCGGGGTGCCGTCCGTGCCCGGGGAGCGTCCCGGGTCCGGGGAGCGATCCGCCTCCGGAGAACCCGCCGCACCGCCGCCACCGTCACCGCCAGTGCCTCGCGCGCCGGCGCCTTGCCCGCCCGCGTCCCGCGTGCTCTGTGTGTCCTTCGGATCCTCGTGGTCCGCAGCTTCGGAAGCCATGTCTTGACCTTAGCTCCCCTTGGGGCGGGGGACGGTCCCGTTTTCACCTGGCGGGAGGTTCTACGGTGGGGGGTATGGACAGCGGCACCAGCGGCGCCCTCATGGGGCTGGACGAGCGGATCGCCGGGTGCCGGGCCTGCCCTCGGCTGGTCGGCTGGCGTGAGGAGGTGGCCCGTACCAAGCGGGCGGCCTTCGCGGACTGGACGTACTGGGGCCGGCCGGTTCCCGGCTTCGGTCCGGCGGACGCCCGGCTGCTGATCGTCGGTCTGGCACCGGCGGCTCACGGGGGCAACCGGACGGGACGGATGTTCACCGGTGACCGGTCGGGGGACGTGCTGTACCGGGCGCTGTACGACGTGGGGTTGGCGTCGCAGCCCACGTCCGTGAGCGCGGGGGACGGGCTGGAGCTGTACGGGGTCCGGGTCACCTCGCCCGTGCACTGCGCGCCGCCCGCCAACAAGCCGACGCCCGGGGAGCGGGACGCCTGCCGTCCCTGGCTGGTGCGGGAGCTGGGGCTGCTGCGGCCGACGTTGCGGGCGGTGGTGGTCCTCGGGGCCTTCGGCTGGCAGGCCGCGCTGCCCGCGTTCGCGGAGGCGGGGTGGGCGGTGCCGAGACCGCGCCCGGTGTTCGGGCACGGTGCGAGGGTGCGGCTCGACAGCGCGGCAGGAGAGGAGGGGGACGGAGAAGGGCTCGATCTCTTCGGGTGCTTCCACGTCAGCCAGCGCAACACCTTCACGGGGCGGCTCACCCCGGAGATGCTGCGGGAGGTGCTGCGCGCGGCGGCTGGTGCGGCCGGGCTCGGCGGCGAAGCGACTCGAAGGGCTGCGAGCGGGTGGGACGCGGGCTAGGGTCGCCGGATGCCTCTTTACCCGGAGATCGAACCGTATGAGCACGGCATGTTGGATGTCGGTGACGGCAACCGCGTGTACTGGGAGGTCTGCGGGAATCCGCGCGGCAAGCCGGCGGTGGTGTTGCACGGCGGGCCGGGGACCGGCGCCAATGCGTACTTCCCGCGGCTCTTCGACCCGGAGGCGTACCGGATCGTGCTGCTCGACCAGCGTGGGTGCGGGCGTTCGAGGCCGTCCGCGAGCGTGTATGAGACGGACATGACTGTCAACACGACGGCTCATCTCATCGCCGACCTGGAGCTGTTGCGGCGGCACCTGGGGATAGGGCGGTGGCTGGTGTGGGGGGTGTCGTGGGGGTCGGTGCTCGGGCTGCGGTACGCGCAGACACATCCGGGGGCCGTGTCGGAGCTGGTGCTCACCGCAGTGGTGACCGGTTCCAACGCCGAGGTGGCCCTGCTGACCAGGGGGTTGGGGAAGCTCTACCCGGAGGCTTTCGAGAAGTTCCTCGCCGGGTTGCCGGAGGGGGAGCGGGAGGGGAACCTCGCTGCCGCCTACAACCGGCTGCTCGAATCGCCGGACGCCGGGGTGCGGGAGCGGGCGGCGCGGGCGTGGACCGACTGGGAGACGGCGGCTGCCGCACTGCCGCCGCGTTCGGTGCCGCGTTACGAGGACCCGGAGTTCCGGATGCGTTTCGCCCGCACGGTCACGCACTACTGGGGCAACGACCACTTCCTGGGCGAGGGCAACGACGAGGGCGTGGTGCTGCGGGATGCGCACCTGCTGAAGGGCATCCCCGGCACGCTGGTCCAGGGGGGCCTGGACTTCGGCAACCTGCTGGGCGTCGTCTGGCGGCTCCACCACGCCTGGCCGGGCAGCGAGCTGGTGATGGTGGACCAGGTGGGGCACAACGCCGGTGCGCCGGAGATGGCCGAGGCGCTCGTGGCGGCGACGGACCGGTACGCGGTGGAGCGTTAGGCGCGGGCGCACCAAGTCCCGCGCCCCAGCAGAGCGCCCCACGCTCCGCAGAGCGCCCCAAGCCCCAAGCCCCAAGCCCCAAGCCTTAAGCCCCGCGCCCGGCGCCGCGCAGAGCGCCCCGCGTGGCCGAGGCGCGCCTCAGGGCCGCCACTCGTACCGTACGTCCGGCTCCCGCTCCTCGTTGCCGCTGCCGTCGGTGCGCTCCACGGCGACGAAGCCGTGCCGTTCGTAGAAGCGGTGGGCGGGCGTGTTGACCTGGAAGGTCCACAGCGTGAGGCCCCGTGGGCTGCGCTCCTTGGCGACGGCGACGAAACGGTCCCCGATGCCGCGCCCGCGCCAGCCGGGGTCGAGGTACAGCTGCGCGAGCAGCTCCCCGTCGAGCACCATCACCCCCACGACCCCCGGACCCCCCGCATCCGCCACCCAGGTCTCCCGCAGCGGCACCACGACGTCACGGAAGTAGGCGCGCACCTCGCCGTCGGTACGCGGTCGTACGACGGTCGGCAGCGCGGTGGCGAAGGAGCGCAGCCACACGTCGGCCACGGCGGCGGCGTCGTCGGGCGTGGCGGGTCGCAGTTCGACGGCCGCGGTGCCGGTGCTCACGCTCCCGCGCCCTCCGGTACGACGGCCGTGGCCGTGATCTCGACCAACTGCCCGGTGTAGCCCAGGCAGGCCACCCCCAGCAGCGTCGACGAATGCGGCCCGGTGCTCAGACCGGACGCCTCGACGACGTCCCAGACGGCGGAGAGCACGGCGGGCTCGGCGCTCACGACGTACACGTCGGTCGACACGACATGCGCCAGGTCACTGCCGACGGCCCGCAGCTGCTCCTCCAGATTGGCGACCACCTGCTCCGCCTGCCGCACGGCGTCCCCCGCACCGATCAGCTTCCCCTCCGTGTCCAGCGGCACCGCCCCGGCGAGGAAGGCCAGCCTGGTACCGGCTTCCACCACGGAGGCGTGGGAGTAGGCGGGCGGAGGGAAGAGGGTGGGCACGGTGACACGGCGGATCACGGGGCGGCTCCTGAAAGGGGGCGGAGGAACTCACTGATCCTCCGTGCTGGCGCCGCCGCGCGCATCCGTATTTCCATGGCCCCATGAACGACGACACCCGCTTCCTCTCCACCGTCACCGACCGCCTCGCCACCCTCCCCGGCGTCCGGGGCGTCACCCTCGGCGGCTCCCGGGCGCAGGGCGCGCACCGGCCGGACAGCGACTGGGACATGGCCGTGTACTACCGTGGCGCGTTCGACCCCGCCGACCTGCGTGCCCTCGGCTGGGACGGTGAGGTGTCCGAGATCGGCGGCTGGGGCGGCGGTGTCTTCAACGGCGGGGCGTGGCTGACCGTCGAGGGGCGCCGGGTCGACGTCCACTACCGGGACCTCGACGTCGTCGAGCAGGTCATGGCCGACGCGGAGGAGGGCCGGTTCCGGGTCGAGCCGCTGATGTTCCACCTGGCCGGGATCCCGACGTACCTGCTGATGGCCGAACTGGCGGTCAACCGGGTCCTGCACGGCGAACCGCCCCGCCCGGCGGGCTATCCGGCCGCCCTGCGCCGCACCGCCCCCGAACGCTGGTACGGCACCGCCACCGCCACCCTCGCCTACGCCAGGTCGGGCCACGCGCCCCGGGGCTCCGTCACCCAGGTCGGCGGAGCCATCGCCCTCGCCGCGACCCAGACCGCCCACGCCGTGCTGGCGGCGCGGGGGGAGTGGGTCACGAACGAGAAGGGTCTGCTGAGGCGGGCGGGCCTCGACGGGGTGGACGGCGTCCTGTCCGGACTCGGGCCCGGCCCCGAGTCCCTGGCTGACGCGATCGCCCGGACCGAGGGGCTGCTCGGCAGGGCGTACCGCGCGGCGGGTTGACCGGCGACCACCGGCGAACGGGGTCGCGGGGGCGGCGGGCGTAACCGCGTCGGTTTCCCGCTGTCACCGGCCCCGTTTACCCTGGTACCACCACGATCCCAGCCCGGCCACCGTCGTCCGAGGGCGTTCCGCCTCGACGACAGGAGTGTTGCTTGCCGCGCCGTGTGATGTCCGTTCTGCCCTCGTTGCCGCCGCTTCCGCTGTGGCTCGCCCATGCCCTGCGGGCCCAGCGTGGGCCCGTGCCCTGGAGCGCGGTGACCCGGGGGGCGCTGGCGGCCGGGCCGTTGTTGCTGGTGGCCGTGGTCGTCGGGCGGCCCTCGGCCGGGGTCGTGGCGGCCGTCGCCGCGATGCTCGCCGGGATCAACGACCGGCCCGGCGGGCGTCGGGTCTCCGTGCAGAGGATCGGGGTGCCCGCGGTGGCGGGGGCCGTGGGGATGCTCGTTGGAACGGCCGCCGGGGCGGGGCTGGGAGCCGTCTGGCTGGTGGGGGTGTTCACCGGGCTCGGGCTGATCGCCGGTGGGGTGAGCGCCGTGGGGCCCGTCGCCTCGGCGGCCGGGACGCAGGTGCTGGTCGCCTCGGCCGTGGGCGCGGGGATGCCGTTGCCCGAGCCCGGGTGGGCGCGGGCGGTCGCCTTCCTCGCCGGGGCCGGGTGGCTGCTGGCGTTGCGGGTGGCGCTGCCCACGCCGGGGTCGTTCGGCGCGGGCGCCGGTGACTACCGGTTCGACGGGGAGCGGGACGCCGTAGCCGCCGTGTACGACGCCATCGCCGCTCTGCTCGACGCGGCCGGGACCGGGCACGCCACCGCCCGGCGGGCCGCGCTGACCGCCGCGCTCGACCAGGCGCAGGACGTCCTCGCCGGGCCCCGGCTGCGGCGGTACGCCAGCTCCGCGGCCGAACGGCGGCTGCACGCGCAGTACGCCGCCGCGCTGCCGCTCGCCGAGGCCGCGACCGCGCTGGCCTGGGCCGGGGACGCCGTATCCGCGCGGGCCGCCGAGGGGCCGCGGCGGCTGGCGGCTGCCGTGCGCGGGAACACGCACACCGGTCCGCTGCCCGCGCCCTGCCGGTCCGTGCCCGCGCTGCGCGCCCTCGACGACGCGCTGCTGCACGCCGCCGAGGCGTTCGACCAGGCGGACGGCGGCGATCTGCACAGTCGGCGGCGGAGCGGGCGGGAGCTGGCGCGGACCGTGTTCGGCGGTGGCGGACGCGAGTACGGGGTGCGGGTCGCCCTCAGTTTCGGGGCCAGCGGCGCCGTCGCGCTCGGGCTGTACCACGCGCACTGGTACGGGCAGCACACCCACTGGTACTGGCTGCCCGCCACCGCCGTCTTCCTCGTCAAGCCCGACCTCGGGCCGCTGGCCTCGCGGGTGCTGTGCCGGGCCGCCGGGACCGTGCTCGGCGCGCTGCTGTTCGCCGCCCTCGCGGCGGTGCTGCCGAACCCGGCGGGGCTCATCGCGCTCGTCGCCGTCAGCGGGGCGCTGATCCCGGTCGCCACCCGGCACTTCGCCGCCCAGACCGCCGTCGTCACCGTGCTCGTGCTGGCGCTCGTCATGGTCGGCGGGGAACCGCAGGCATCCGTCAGCCGGATCGGGGAGACGCTGCTGGCCTGCGCGATCGTGCTGGTCGTAGGCCACCTGCCGATGCCGGGGCGGCGGGGCGGGACGGTGCGCGCCCGGCTCACGGCGGCGGGCCGTGCCGCGTACGCCTACCTCTCCCATGTCATGGACCAGCCCGACGACCGCGCCCGCCGCTGGACGCTGCGCCGCGACGCCTACCGGGCGCTCGCCGAGGCCCGTACCGCCATCGCGCTCGGCGCCGCCGAACTGCCCGCGCTCGCCCGGCACACCGAGGGCGCCGACCGGATCGCCGTACTGCTCGAACGGCTCGTCGACCCCACCACCGCCTGCGCCGTGCACCTCGACGACACCGGGCGGCTCACGCCCCGGCACGCGGAGCGCCTCGCCGGGCTGCTGGCGGAGCTGGCCGGGCTGACGGACCTGCCGGGAACCGTCGACCTGCCCGGCGCCGACCGTCGTACGTTGAGCGCATGACGTCTTCTCACGCCGATCTCATCATCAGCGGATGCGCCGTCCTCGTCCATGACGAGCAGGGGGAGGTGGGGTTCCGGGAGGACGCCGCCGTCGTGGTGCGGGGCGGGGTGGTGGAGGCCGTCGTCGACGCGGAGGACAGCGCCGGGCTGGCCGCCGTCGAGCGGATCGACGGGCGGGGGCAGGTCGCCGTGCCGGGGCTCGTCAACTGCCACACCCACGCCCCGATGGTCGCGCTGCGCGGGGTCGCGGAGGACCTGCCGACGGAGGAGTGGTTCAACGACGTCGTCTGGCCCATCGAGTCCAACCTGGCCGCCAGGGACGTCGAACTCGGCGCGCGGCTCGCCTGCGCCGAGATGATCCGCGGGGGCGTGACCTGCTTCGCGGACCACTACTTCGCCATGGACACGGTCGCCGCCGTCGTCACCGAGTGCGGGATGCGGGCCCACTTGGGCGAGGCGTTCTTCTCCTCGCAGGGGGCACAGGGGCGCGAACGGTCACTGGAGTTCGCGTTACGGCACCGGGGGGCGGCCGACGGCCGCATCACCACCGCGCTCGCGCCGCACGCCCCCTACACGGTGGACGACGCCGACCTCGCCGCCACCGCCGACCTCGCCCGCGAGTACGGACTGCCGGTGCATCTGCACGCCGCCGAGAACCGCGACCAGACCGACGCCAGCCTCGCCCGCCACGGACGGACGCCGGTAGAGGTGCTGGAGCGTGCCGGGCTCCTCGGCGTGGACCTGCTGATCGCCCACGCCACCGGCATCGACGCCGACCGCGACCTGCCCGTGCTTGAGCGGGCCGGCGGGCGGGTGGCGGTGGCGACCTCGCCGCGCGGCTACCTGAAGTTCGGCTGGCCGGGGACGACGCCCGTCCGCGCGCTCAACGCCATCGGGATCCCCGTCGGGCTCGCCACGGACGGCGCCGCCTCCAACAACTCCCTCGACGTGTGGGAGTCGATGGCGCTCACCTCCCTGGTGCAGAAGTCGGCAGAGGGCGACCCCCGGTGGCTGACGGCCCGGCAGGCGCTGCACCACGCCACCGTGCAGAGCGCCCAAGCCGTCGGGCTCGGCGACAGCGTCGGACGGATCGCGCCGGGACGGCGGGCCGACCTCGTCCTCGTCGACCTCAGCGGCCCGCACACCCAGCCCGTGCACGACCTCGCCGCCACCCTCGTGCACAGCGCCCGCGCCGCCGACGTCCGCACGACCGTCGTCGACGGGCGGATCCTGATGCACGACCGCGAACTGCGCACCCTCGACGTGCCCGCCACCGTCCGGGAGCTGGAGGAGCGGCTGCCCGCGCTGCTCGACCGGAGCCATGGGCGGCGCATCCAGGAGTACGACACCTGACACGGCGTCTCCGGGGTTCGCGGGGCCCGCGCGAAGAAGTTCGCGCGGCGGCGATGAGTTCCGACGCGTCCTCCGGTCACCATCCGCAACGGGACCGTCGCACTGGAGGGCGTATGTCGCTGCCGGAGATCGTCTCGCGCGCGAGGTGGCGCAGGGCGCGCGAGGAACTGCTGGTCAAGGAGAAGGCGGCCACCCGCGCGCGGGACGCGCTCAACGCCGAACGGCGCGGGCTGCCCATGGTCGAGGTCGAGGAGGAGTACGTCTTCGAGGGCGGCGACGGCAAGGCCAGCCTGTTCGACCTCTTCGAGGGACGGCGGCAACTCGTCGTCTACCACTTCATGTTCGCCCCCGAGTGGGACGCGGGCTGCCGCAGCTGCTCCGCGTTCCTGGACCAGGTCGGCCATCTGGCCCATCTGCACGCGCGGGGCACCTCGTTCGCGGCGGTCTCCAGGGCGCCGTACACGAAGATCCTGCCGTTCAAGGCGCGGATGGGCTGGACGGTGCCCTGGTACTCGTCGTACGGCACCGACTTCAACCAGGACTTCGGGGTCACCCTGGAGTATGAGGGCGAGCTGACCGAACGGCCGGGGGTGAGCTGCTTCCTGCGGGACGTCGACCGGGTGTTCCACACCTACTCGACGTACGAGCGCGGGCTCGACGGGCTCGGCTCCACCACGAGCTTCCTCGACCTGACCGCACTGGGGCGGCAGGAGGAGTGGGAGGAGCCCGAGGGGCGCGCGTCGGCCTTCGGGGCGCCTGCGGGCAGTGAGCGCCTCCGTTATCACGATGAGTACGAGGAATGATGCGTACGGTGGTTATCGGGGGCCCAGTGTCGCGGCATCCTCACTCCGCGTGGTGAGCACGTGTCAACTACGTCTCAGTAGCGTCACCGCGCGAGGCGTTCCCCTGCCGGAGGGCGTTAACTCCTACGAGGAACGACGTCTTCTGGAGGTGCAGGGTGGTGAACGGGCGAACAGTGCTCGAACGCTTTCCCGCGGGCGGGCCGAGAGGATCCTGGCCCGCGGAGGAGTTCGCACACGCGCGGCGCCTGGAAGGGCTCCCCGCCGAGGTGGTCATGGACCTCGCCACGGACACGTTCCTGGTGATCGTGCGCGGCGGTGACGTGACCGACTGACGGGGCTCAGCTCGGCTCGGGCGTGGGCAGCGGGTCGGTCACGGCCGTGGTGAACTGGCGCGCCTGGAGCGAGTACAGCTCCGCGTAGACCCCGCCGCTGGCCAGCAGGTCGTCCGGGGTCCCGGACTCCACCAGCCGCCCGTGGTCCAGGACGTGCACCAGGTCCGCGTGGCGTACGGACGCCAGCCGGTGCGTGATCAGGACCACCGTCTGGCCGGTGCCCGCCAGGGACCGGATCTTCTCGAAGACCTCCAGTTCGGCACGGGCGTCGAGGGCCGCCGTCGGCTCGTCCACGATCAGGAGGCTGCCCTGGCGGTACGCCGCCCGCGCGATCCCCAACCGCTGCCACTGCCCGCCCGACAGCGCGTGCCCGCCGCTGAAGTGGCGGGCCAGCAGGGTGTCCAGGCCGCGCGGCAGGTCCGCGATGACGGCCCCGGCGCCCGCCTCCCGCACCGCCGACGCCAGCCTGTCCTCGGTGAGCGGCGCCGAGGAGCGGCCCACGGCCACGTTGACCCGCGCGGTGAACGGCCAGCGCTTGAAGTCCTGCGCCACCATCGCGACCCGCTCCGCCAGCCGGTGCCGGTCGGCGGTCGCCGCGTCGACGCCGTCCCACAGGATCCGGCCCCGGTCCGGGGTGTAGAGCCCGGCGAGCAGCTTGACCAGGGTGGTCTTGCCCGAGCCGTTCTCACCGACCAGGGCGACGATCTTGCCCAGCGGGATGGTCAGGGTGACGTCGTCCAGGGCAGGGCGGCGGGGTTTCCCCGCGGTGGCCGCACCGGTGCCGTCCCGCGGCCGCTCACCCGGGTAGGTGAAGGTGACGTTCTCGAACCGGATCTCGCGCGGGGCGGCGGGCAGGGCCGTCCCGCCGACCGGGACCAGCCGGTTCGCCGCCTCGCTGTGCAGTTTTTGGAGGTCGCCGACGAACAGCGCCTCCTCGTGCAGCGCGTTCACCTCGACGACGAGCGTGTCCAGGTTCGCGGAGCCGGTGCGGATGGCGATCACCGCCGTACCGGCGACGGCCAGCGCCATCGAACCGGTCAGCAGCAGCCCGCCCAGGGTGGCGTACGTCGCCACGGTCGCCAGGCCCGTCCACAGCGCCGCGATGAGGCCGGTACGGGCGGCGAGCCGGGCCAGCCGGGCCTGCTCGGCCTCCGCCGTCTCCGACATCGACCGGTAGTGCCGCAGCAGGAACGGGCCCACCCCGTGCACCCGGATCTCCGGCGCCGCCTCCGGCTCGATCAGCAGCGAGCCGATCAGCCGTGCCGCGCGCTCGTGCTGCACCCACGCGTGGAACGACTCGTAGCGCCGCCGCGCGATCGTCAGCGCGCTCCACGCGCTCGGGAGCGTCATCGTCACCAGCAGCGGCAGCAGCGCCGGGTGCAGCACGGTCAGCACGCTCGCCGCCGCGACCAGCGAGATCAGGGCGTTCACCACGCGGGTGGCGTACGAGATCATGCGGCGGGCCGAGGCGGCGCCGTACTGGGCGGTGTCCAGCAGCTTGTGGAAGACGTGGTCCTCGATCGCGGACAGTTCCACCGTCGCCGCCCGCTCCAGGTACTGCTCGGTCGCCACCCGCTCCACCTTCGGCTCCAGCCGCCCGGTGGCGTAGGTCGACAGGGCGCGCAGCAGCGCCGACAGCAGGGCGACGGCGGCCACCGTGGTGAGGGCGGGGGCCGCGCCGCGCAGCCGGTCCTCGATGGGGCCGCCCGCGAGCAGGCCGCCCAGGACGCTGTTCACCGCGAGGAGGCTCACCGCCTGGGCCGCGCCCCGCGCCGTCTCGGCGGCGATCACGGTGCGGGTGGCCCGCCGGTCGGCCTGCCGGGCGAGCCCGAGACTGGCGGTGAGCAGGCCGGGCAGCCGGGTGATCATGGCACGGAAGTTCAGTTCGAGGAACGCGTCCGTGTGCTGGTTCCAGCCCATGTCGTAGCGGAGCGGGCCGCCGAAGAGCAGGCGCTCGGAGTCGGAGACCCGGGGCTGGTCGGGGTCGTCGCCGCGTTTCCTGCCCCGTGCTGTTCGCCGGGTGCCCGGTGTGCCCAATGGGGACCTCCCCCGCATTCACGTCGGCCGTGGGTGGACGGACGGCCACTATCGCGGGGTGGCTCGGTGACGGGGAGGGCGCGCACGGGGGGAGGGGCGGGTGCGCGGGCGTACGCCGTGGGGCGGGGGTGCCGTACGGGGTGGTTACGCGCTGATCGGGCGGGACCAGGTCGGGGTGGCGCCCATGGCCTGGCAGAGGGCCAGGTAGAGGGGTATCGGCGGGGTGTACGGAACCGTGCCGTCCGGTCGGTGGATGAGGCGCGTGTCGTCGGGGACGAGAGCGCCGGTCACGTACCGGGCGGGTGCGGGCCAGTCCATGGCGTAGTCGGAGTCGGAGGGCACGAGCCACCACCAGTGCGCCTCGTCGGCGTAGACGCACCCGAGCCGGGGCAGCCGGGGGGTGATCAGCGGTCCGAGACGGGCGGGTACCGCCACCGCGTCACAGCCCAGGGGGGCCGTCATGCCGTCCGGTACGGAGAGCCGCCGGGGCGGGTGCACGTCGGGGGTGCGCTGTCCGCGTCCGAGGCGGACCAGCGTGTCCAGGCTCAGCAGAGGACCGCCGCGGGGGGCAGCCGTCATGGGCGGTGCCTTTCTGCTGGGTGCTGGTGGGACGGGGAGTGCGGCTCGGGTCGGTGGTGCGGGAGGGGGTGGTGGTCGGTGCGGTGGTCGATCCGGTGCTCGGCGCGGTCGGCGCGGTGCTCGGGCCGGTCGGGCCGGTGGTCCAGCCGGTCGCCTCGGTAGTCAACCCGGTCGCCCCGGTCGCTTCTGTGGTGAGCGGGAGGGCGGGGGCTCGGGGTGCCGTGGGCGGAGGGGCCGGGGGCGTCCCCGCCGGGTATGGAGGGGCGGGGCTCGGGGGAGACCCCGGTGCCGCCGTGCGGGGACGGGTGGGCTCCGGTCCCGCCCTGGGGGGCGGGGTCCGTGTCGTCCTCCTCGTCCGAGCCGCCGGACCCGCCCGGCTTGGGGCGGGCGCCCCAGCCGAGGTCGTTGCTGGGCTCGTCCGTGTACGCCCCGCGGGGCAGCTCGGCCCAGACCAGCAGGCCGGGGCCGTGCTCCAGGGCGCCCCAGGCCCGGCACACCGCGTCGACGAGGAGCAGTCCCCTCCCGTGCTCCTCCTCGGGCCGGCTCGGCGACGGGTGGGGCTCGCCCGGCGCGCATCCCTCGTCACGCACGGCTATCCGCACCAGGTCGTCGCAGTCGCGCAGCTCGCACACCACGGTCGTGCTCGCGGTGTGCACGATCGCGTTGGTGACCAGCTCGGACACGACCAGGGCCGCCGTGTCGCAGGTGTCCTCGCACACCGACCAGCCGGTCAACCGGGCCCGTGTCAGGCGTCTGGCCTGTGCGGGTGAGCCCGGATGGGCGGCTAGCTCGAAGCGGAACCGGCGCTCGGAAGGGGTCCCGGCGGGGCCGGCTCCCGGGTGGGCGCCGAGGCTGGAAGAGCCCATGGCGGCGTCTGTTCCTAAGGGCGCGGACGGAATCACGCTTGCCACTATCTCCCCGTCGGGAACACTTGGCAAGTGTCACTATGAAAAATGCAGAGTGCTGTGTGACGTAGTGGAAGGGCGTGGCACACTGCTCGCAACAGCACGTCGAACGGCGCCACTTGGGATCGCCGGGGGTCTGGCCGAAGGTGTCCGATCGGTCCGGTTTCATGGGAATCCGGCCGGATGAACCGGATGTGTATGAGGTCAGTTCCTCGAAAAGGTCTTCGAATGGCGCCGTCGGGCTGTGTGGAAATCCCTGCTGGAGGTGGAGCGTGAGTGAACCGCGGTCCGCGCCGACGGTCGGCCAGGTCGTCCTCGGCCGGCGCCTGCTGGACCTGCGGGAACGCGCGGGTCTGAAACGTGAGGAGGCCGCCCGTGTGCTGCGGGTCGCCCCCGCCACGGTGCGACGTATGGAGATGGCCGAGGTCGCCTTCAAGATTCCTTACCTCCAACTTCTCCTGAAGGCCTACGACGTTCCCGACGACGAGGCCGAGGCCTTTGTCCAACTGGCCGAGGAGGCCAACAAACCCGGTTGGTGGCAGCGCTTCCATGACATCCTTCCCGGCTGGTTCTCGATGTACGTCAGCCTGGAGGGCGCCGCTGTCCTGCTGCGCAGTTACGAGCCGCACTTCGTGCCGGGACTGCTCCAGACCGAGGACTACGCCCGCGGTGTCCTGACCTCGGGCGCGATCGGCCAGGCGAACCCCGAGGACATCGAGGGGCACGTCGCCCTGCGGATGCAGCGGCAGGCGCTGCTCACCCGTGAGGACGCGCCCCGGATGTGGGTCGTCATGGACGAGACCGCGCTGCGCCGTCAGGTCGGCGGTCCCGACGTGATGCGCGCCCAGATCGACAAGCTGCTCGACGTCGCCGAGCTGCCCAACGTCACGTTGCAGGTCATCCCGTTCAGCTCGGGACCGCACCCCGGCACGTACGGGCCCTTCGTCCTCTTCCGATTCGCCATGCCCGAACTGCCGGACATGGTCTACAGCGAGTACCTGACCGGCGCCGTCTACCTCGACGCGCGCTCCGAGGTGGCTACCTACCTCGAGGTCATGGACCGCATGGCGGCACAGGCCGCTACGGCACATCGCACGAACGAGATCCTCCGGGATCTCCGCAAGGAGCTGTAAATGGAGCGCATCAAACCGCGCATACGTGTCTACAACGGAATGCCCGCGCGGGACCTGGGGAGCGAGGGCTGGCACAAGCCCTGGAGCGGGGGCAACGGCGGCAACTGCCTGGAGGCGATGAAACTCGCCGACGGCCGGATCGCCGTCCGCCAGTCCACCGACCCGGACGGTCCGGCGCTGATCTACACCACGGACGAGATGACGGCCTTCATCGAGGGGGCCAAGGCGGGAGAGGCGGACTTCCTGTTGTCCTGATCCTTGCCCCTGATTGTTGTTCAGCCCCCTCCCGCAAGTCCCGTACGTTGGTACTGAGTTGATCATTAACTGCTTGAGACCCTTATGGAGTGCGTCATGACCGGGCAGCCCCACGTCGAGATCGACACCAGCAAGCCGCATCCCGCGCGGATGTACGACTGGTACCTCGGCGGCAAGGACAACTATCCCGTCGACGAGGAGATGGGCCGTCAGATGCTGGCCCTCGACCCGCGCGTGCCGGTGATGGCGCGGGTCAACCGGGCCTTCATGCACCGCGCCACACGGTGGCTGGCGGGGCAGGGCGTACGGCAGTTCCTGGACATCGGCACGGGCATCCCGACCGAGCCGAACCTTCACCAGGTCGCCCAGCGGGTCGCCGCCGACGCACGCGTCGTCTACTGCGACAACGACCCGATCGTGCTCGCCCACGCGGCGGCCCTGCTGCGCAGCACGCCCGAGGGTGTGACCGAGTACCTCCAGGCCGATGTGCGGGACCCGGCGGCCATCGTCGAGGGGGCGAGGAAGGTCCTCGACCTCAGCCAGCCGGTGGCGCTCTCGCTCATCGCGCTGCTGCACTTCGTCTCCGACGAGGACGGCGCGCACGAGCTGGTGAACCGGCTGCTGGCCGAGCTGCCCTCCGGCAGCTACCTGGTGATGACCCACGCCACCGCCGACTTCTCGCCCGAGGAGTCGGAGGCGGCGACCGCGAAGCTCAAGGCGGCGGGCATCACCCTCGCCCTGCGCTCCCGCGCCGAGTTCGCCCGCTTCTTCGACGGTCTCGAACTGGTCGAGCCCGGCGTGGCGATCGTCCCCGAGTGGCACCCCGAACTGGGCGAACCGGTACCGGGCCAGGAGGAGAAGGTCATTCCCGGGTACGGGGCGGTGGGGCGCAAGCTCTGAAGTCCGTACCGGGCGTGTTCGACCGGCGGCGGATCTGGCGCACCTCGTGTGTCCGGCCCGCCGCCCCTTCGTAGGGGCCGCTGTCGGTCGTCCGCCCCAGTCGGGTCGTCCGGTGATCGGCCGGGGTCACACAGCCAGGGGCCCGTCATACGGCCCGATCGGCGCCGGGAGGTGCGAGCCGCCCGTCAGATGGCGGTCGACGGCCGCCGCCACCGCGCGTCCCTCCGCGATCGCCCACACGATCAGCGACTGCCCGCGCGCGGCGTCCCCCGCGACGAACACGCCGGGCACCTCGGTGGCGAAGGAGGCGTCCCGGGCGATCGTGCCGCGCGGGTCGAGCCGCAGGCCCAGCTGGTCGACCAGGCCGTCCGTCCGGTCGGGCCCGGAGAAGCCGAGGGCGAGGAGGACCAGGTCGGCGGGGAGCGCCCGTTCGGTGCCGGGCCGGGGCTGGCGCCGGGCGTCCACCTCGACGAGATGCAGCGCCCGCACCCGCCCGTCCGCGTCGCCGGTGAACCGCAGCGTCGACGCCGCGAACAGCCGTGCGTCCGCGTCCGCCACGGGTGCCGTACCCAGCTCGCGCGCCTCCTCGTGCGCGGCCGACAACCGGTAGATCCGGGGGTACGTCGGCCAGGGCTCGGCGTCCTCGTCGCGCTCCGCGCCCGGCTGGGCGTAGATGTCCAGTTGAGTCACGGACGCGGCGCCCTCCCGTACGGCGGTGCCCAGGCAGTCGGCGCCGGTGTCGCCGCCGCCGACGATCACCACGTGCTTCCCGGCGGCGGACATCGGGGAGCTGTCGAGGTCCCCCTCACCCACCCGGTTGGCCAGCGGCAGGTACTCCATCGCCTGCTGGACGCCGGTCAGTTCACGCCCCGGCACGTCCAGTTCCCGCCATGCCGTCGCCCCGGTGGCGATCACCACGGCGTCGTAGCGTGACCGCAGCTCCTCGGTGCCGACGTCCCGGCCGACCGCCGTCGACGTACGGAACTTCGTCCCCTCGGCACGCATCTGCTCCAGCCGCCGCTCCAGCTGGTGCTTCTCCATCTTGAACGCCGGGATGCCGTAGCGCATCAGCCCGCCGAGCCGGTCGTCCCGCTCGTACACGGCGACCGTGTGCCCGGCCCGGGTCAGCTGCTGCGCCGCGGCGAGCCCGGTGGGGCCCGACCCGATCACCGCGACCGTCCGTCCGCTCAGCCGGTCCGGCGGCCGGGGCGGTGCGAACCCCTCCTCCCAGGCGCGGTCGGCGATCGCGCACTCGACGTTCTTGATGGTGACCGCGGGCTGGTTGATGGCGAGCACACAGCCCGCCTCGCACGGCGCGGGGCAGAGCCTGCCGGTGAACTCCGGGAAGTTGTTCGTGGCGTGCAGCCGGTCGCTCGCCTGCCGCCAGTCCTCGCGGGAGACCAGGTCGTTCCACTCGGGGATCAGGTTGCCCAGCGGGCACGCCTCGTGGCAGAACGGGATCCCGCAGTCCATGCAGCGGTCGGCCTGCTTGCTGATGATCGGCAGCAGCGCCCCCGGCACGTACACCTCGTCCCAGTCCCGGACCCGTTCCCCGACGGGGCGTCGGGGCCAGTCCTGGCGGGGGGTGGTCATGAAACCCTTGGGATCGGCCATGGCCGTCTTCCTACGTCTCCCGTGCGTACGCCCTTCTCCCGGCGCGCACGCGCACCCCGGCCGTTCACGCCACCGGGCGGCACACTTTCGGCCACGATACGTCGCTTCAGGCAGGGGCGCAGGGGGTGGGCCAGCGGTTGCCGGGGGAGGGCCCCTGCCCGCGGGCCACCATCAGTGCGGGCCCGGTCGGGCCGCGCGGCATCATGGCCGGGTGCGACTCGAAGCGATCACCTGGGAACGGCTCGGCGACCGGCTCGCCGAGCGGCTGCTCGACCTGGAGGCGGCCGACGGCGGGCCCTGGCCGCGGGTCGCCTTCGACGGCGCCCCGGCGGCGCGCCCCGGCGATCTCGCCGCCCTGGTCCACGGGGCGCTGCGGGTACGCGGCCGTCCCTCACTCGTCGTCGGCACCGAGGGCTTCCTGCGCCCCGCCTCACTCCGCCTCGAACACGGCCGCCAGGACGTCGACTCCTACTACGACGGCTGGTTCGACACCGGCGCGCTGTGGCGGGAGGTGTTCGGCCCGCTGGAACCGGGCGGCGACGGCCGGATCCTGCCCGACCTCAGGGACCCGGTCACCGACCGTGCCACCCGCAGCCCCTACACCCGGCTCCCGCCCGGCGGTGTGCTGCTGCTCCACGGCCCGCTCCTGCTGCGCCACTGGTTCCCCTTCGACCTGTCCGTCCATCTCCTCCTCTCACCGGGCGCCCTGCGCCGCCGCACCCCGGAAGCCGACCACTGGACCCTCCCCGCCTTCGAACGCTACGAGCACGAGACCGACCCCGCCGCCACGGCCGACGTCCTGGTACGGGCCGACGATCCCCGCCATCCGGCGTGGCGCGGCTGACCTGGCCCTGGGGCCTGACCTGGCCTGGGGCCTGACCTGGCCTTCGGGGAGGCTGACCGGCCGCCCTTGGCCTTAGCGCGGGGCCGTTCCCGTCGCGTCTCCGGGTGCGGGCCCCGCGGGGCGCGGCGAGAATGAGGGGCGCCGGGACTGCCGGGACCAGCGGTGCCCTCCGTACCGCGCCGAGCGTCCGGCTGCAGGAGGTACGCCATGACCACAGCCGCGGACATCATGCACCGGGGAGCCCAGTGGATCCCCGCCCATGAGACCCTCGACCGCGCCGCCCAGCTGATGCGCGACCTGGGCGTGGGGGCCCTGCCCATCAGCGACGAGGACGAGCGGCTCTGCGGCATCCTCACCGACCGCGACATCGTCGTCGGCTGTGTGGCGATGGGCCACGACCCCGCCAGGGTCACCGCGGGCGAGATGGCCCAGGGCACCCCCCGCTGGATCGACGCCGACGCCGACGTCGGCGAGGTGCTCCGCGAGATGCAGTCCCACCAGATCCGCAGGCTCCCCGTCATCCGGGACAAGCGACTCGTCGGCATGATCAGCGAGGCCGACCTCGTCCGGCACCTGTCGGAGGACCAGATCGCCTCCTGGGCCGGACGCGTGTACGCCGAGAGCGCCTCCCGCTGACCCTTCTGGCGCCCTGCCCCCACCGCCCGCCGACGGGTGCGCTCACAGCCAGCCGTTGCGCCGGAAGCCGCGGTACAGCGCCAGACAGGCCACGGCTATGACCCCGAGGACCAGCGGGTAGCCGTAGCGCCAGCCCAGCTCCGGCATGTGGGCGAAGTTCATGCCGTACACCCCGCAGACCATGGTCGGCACCGCGACGATCGCGGCCCACGCCGTGATCTTCCGCATGTCCTCGTTCTGCGCCACCGTGACCTGGGCGAGGTGCGCCTGGAGGATGGAGTTGAGCAGTTCGTCGAAGGCGGCGATCTGCTCGGCCGCCCGCAGCTGGTGGTCGGCGACGTCGCGGAAGTACGCCTGTATCTCCGGGTCCACCACCCGCATCGGCCGGTCGGCGAGTTCCAGGAGGGGACGGCCGAGGGGGACCACGGCCCGCTTCAGTTCGAGCAGTTCGCGTTTGAGCTGGTAGATGCGGCCCGGGTCGACCCGCTCGCCGTGCTCCGCGAAGACGTCCGTCTCCACCTGGTCCATGTCCGCCTGCACGGCGTCGACGACGTTGAGGTACTCGTCGACGACGTGGTCCGCGATGGCGTGCAGCACGGCCGAGGGGCCCTTGGCGAGGTGCAGGGGGTGCGACTCCAGCTCCTCGCGCACCGGGCCGAGCGAGCCGTGGTGTCCGTGCCGCACCGTGACCGCGAAGTCATGGCCGAGGAACACCATGATCTCGCCGGTGTCCACCACCTCGCTGTTCGCGGTGAGTTCCTCGTGCTCGACGTAGCAGACCGTCTTGAACACCGCGAACAGCGTCTCGCCGTAGCGCTCCAGCTTGGGGCGCTGATGGGCCTCGACCGCGTCCTCGACGGCGAGCGGGTGCAGGTCGAACTGCTCGGCGATGCCCGCGAACTCGTCGTTCGTCGGCTCGTGCAGCCCGAGCCAGACGAATCCGTCGTCGTTCTTGCGCACCTGCTCCACCGCGTCGGCGAGATCGCCCTCGACGGGGACCCGCGCCCCCTCCTCGTACGCCACGCAGTTGACCACCGAGGAGCCCAGCGGGGAGCGGGCGGGGTGGCTCAGGTCGACCCGGCGCCGTCGCCTGGTCAGCCGCGCCACCTTCCGCAGGCCGCCGACCGCGCCGAGGCCCCTCACCTTCCGCAGATTCCCTGCCATGGACATCCGGTACTCCTCGCATGGTCCCCCGTGACGCGTTTCCGCGCCCTGTCGTGTCAGTTTGCCAGCCGGGCAAGGGCGGTGGGGAAGCCTGTGGGTAGGGCACGTTCCGCTTGGTTCCCGCCTGTGGACAACGGGACGTCACCTCCCCGGATGCCCTGCCATCGCCGTACATCTCGTCGTACCGGAGCGTCACCCACTCCCGGCAAGACGGACAACCGGGATGATCGCGGCATGATGCGAACTGATGGCCATCTCCTCGACGACCGGCAGGCCGCGGCGGTGGCGCGCTCCGACGCCCTCGCCGTCCTTGCGCCGCGCTGGAAGCCGCGACGATCCGTCAGTTCCGGGACGAGTTGGTCACCGCGGGCTTCGGCACCGGCCAGGACATCGACCGCCACCTGACGCATCTCGCCTCCGGGACGCTGGACCTGGCCGTCGCGCCGATGATCTCCGCCTGGGGGCGCAGGGCCTGACGGGTGGGCCGCGGCAGGGGCGTAGGGGGCGGCTCGGCGGCAGAGGCTTACGGCGGCGGTCGTCCTGGCCGCTGTCAGGTGCCCTGCGGGGCGCCGCCCGGTGGTCTGCCGCCCACCCGCGTCACGGCCAGGGCGCCCGCCCGGCACCCTTCGGCCGCCGCGTCCCGTGGCCCTGCGCCCGTGAGCAGCGCGGCGAGGAAGGCGCCGGTGAAGGCGTCGCCCGCGCCCGTGGTGTCCCGTGGCACCGCCGGGAGGGCGGGCACCCGGGCGCACACGCTCCCGGAGCGGGCGACCAGCGCGCCCTCCGCCCCCTGTTTCACGACGACCAGCGGGACGTGGCGGCTGAGCTTCGCCGCCGCGTCCGCGGCGTCGGGCAACCCCGTGACCAGGCACGCCTCGTCCCGGCTCGGCAGCAGTACGTCCACCCCGGCGACCAGCTCCAGGAACCGGTCGACACCGAGTCGGGTCAGGAACCCGGCCGACGCCGGGTCCAGGCTCACCGGCACGCCACGCGCGCGTGCCGACTCCAGCGCCGCCGAGAACAGCGCGCGGCTCGGGTCGGAGAACAGCAGGTAGCCCGAGAGATGCAGCCGCGCCACCCCGTCGAGCAGGGACGGCGACCAGTCGCCGGGCTCCAGCCGCAACGACGCGCCGCTGTCCGTGAGGAACGTCCGCTCGGCCGCGGCACCCGTGTCCACCAGGCAGATCACCGTGCCGGTCGGCGCCACCGGGTCGACGACCAGCCGCGCCCGCACCCCGGCGGCGGTCAGCTCCCGCTCGTGCCACGCCGCCGCGTCGGCCCCCACCCGGCCCAGCAGCCGGACCTCCGCGCACCCCCGGTGCGCCGCCCAGCACGCCACGTTGGCGCCCGCGCCACCCGGCAGCGTCCGCACCGAGGCGGCGGTGTCGGTGCCCGGCGCCAGCGGCCCCCGGTGCCGGGCCACGACGTCCGTCACCACATCCCCGACGACCAGTAGCGCGGCGCCCCCGCCCCCGGTCACACTCCGGTCCCCGTCCCCGGTCACACCCCCGCCCCCGTCCCCGCTCGCGTCCCCGTCGTCGTCGCTCACCCGTCCGTCCAAGCCGCCGCGATCCGCGCCGCCAGCCCTACGTTGCCGCGCACCGCCGCCAGATTGGCGGCCAGGGAGGCGCCGTCGGTGTGCCGTACCAGGTGGTCGAGGAGGAACGGGGTGACCGCCTGGCCGGTGACGCCCTCGCGGTCACAGGCCCGGAGTGCCTCGTCGAGCACGCGCGCGTGCAGCTGAGGGTCCAGTTGCTCCGCCTCCGGCACCGGGTTGGCCACGATCAGCGCCGACTCCGGCCCGCCGAGCGCGTCCTGCGCGCGCATCACGTCCGCCACCTCCCGCGGTGACCGCAGCGTCCAGTCCACCGGGTGCCCGGAGTCCGAGAGGTAGAAGCCGGGGAAGCGGTCGGTGCCGTACCCGGCGACGGCGACGCCCAGCGTCTCCAGCCGCTGCAAGGTCGCCGGGACGTCCAGGATCGACTTCACGCCCGCGCACACCACCGTGATCCGCGTCCGCGCGAGCAGCCCCAGGTCCGCCGACTCGTCCTGCGTCACCGTCCACTGCCGGTGCACCCCGCCGAGGCCGCCCGTCGCGAACACCCGCACCCCGGCCAGCGACGCGAGCAGGGCCGTCGCGGACACCGTCGTGGCGCCGCTCGCCCCGCCGGCCACCGCCAGCGGCAGGTCGCGGTGGCCCAGTTTGCGGATGCCGCCCTCGTTGGCGATCCGCTCCAGTTGCTCCTTGTCCAGGCCGACCCGGGGCCGCCCGTCCAGCACGGCGACCGTCGCCGGTACGGCGCCCTCCCGCCGTACCACCTCCTCCAGCTCCAGCGCGACCTGGAGGTTGCGCGGGCGGGGCAGCCCGTGCGCGATGATCGTGGACTCCAGGGCCACCACGGGCCGACGCGCGTCGACCGCCTCCCGCACTTCCTCGGACACCACCAGCGACACGGGCGCCTCCTGTCTGTCGGTCTTCCCTCATCCCTGGCGGGCGGCGCGCCCGGTCAAACCCTTGCCGTCGGTGCGGGACCCCACCAGCCTTGGAGGCATGACGGACAACACGACACGACTCGACCATGTCGTCCTCTGGGTGCGCGACCCCCTCGCCGCCGCCCGCTTCTACGAGGAGGCGGTCGGTCTGGAGGCGCTCGGGGTCACCGAGTACGCCGCGGGACAGGTGTCCTTCCCCTCGGTGCGCCTCAACGAGGAGACGATCCTCGACCTCGCGCCCCTGACCATGGCGCCGCGCATGACCATGGTCCCGGGAGCCGTCGAGAGCGCCGGGCACCCCGTGAACCACGTCTGCCTGGCGATGCCGGAGGACAGGTTCGACGCCCTCCGAGCCCGGCTGGCGGAGCGGTCCGTCCCCGTCTCCGGGATCTCCCACGACCTCCTCGGCGCCCGCGGCACGGCGCGGCGCAGCTTCTACTTCCGCGACCCGGACGGCAACGTCCTCGAAGTCCGGCACTACGGGTGACGCGTGCGCCGCGACCGGCCTCAGAAGAGCGGCTGCGGCAGCACACCCTCCAGGGCCAGCAGCGTCCGCTTGGCCTCCAGACCGCCCCCGAAGCCGCCGATGCCGCCGTCGCTCTCCACGACCCGGTGACAGGGCACGACGACCGGCAGCGGATTCGCGCCCATCGCCGCCCCGACCGCCTGGGCCGCGCCCGGCTGCCCGACCCGCCCGGCCAGATCGCCGTAGCCGACGACCGCGCCGAACGGCACCGAGGCGGCCAGCTCACGCAGCACCTGGCGGTTGAAGCCGGAGATCAGCGCCCAGTCCAGCCGCAGCTCGAAGTCCCTGCGCGCCCCCGCGAAGTACTCCTCGACCTGGCGTATCGCCTCGGCCAGCGGCGGCACGCCGGGCTCCTCGACGGGCTCGCTGCCCAGCCGCGCGGCGAGCCGGTCGAGCGCCTGCTCGCGCACCCGGTCCGTGGCGTGGAACACGACGTTGACCAGGCCCTGCCGGGTGGCGGCCAGCAGCAGGGGCCCGATGTCGGTACCGACGACGGCCCAGACCACCTGCGGCTCGTCCCGCTGCTCGTACTGCCCATCGCTGTCCATGTGCCCCACCGTACGGCCCGGCACTGACAACGCCGCCCGGCCACGGGAGGGTCGCGGGACGCGAGCGGTCTCCCCGGTGTGGTCACCGGGGCGGCACAAGTGGGGCAAGGCCGTGTCTCTTTGCCGGAAAATCGTTCGACCTCTCCGGCCGGGGTCATACTCTTCGCCTCAGTCCCGGGCGTTCGGCGGTCCTGGGAGGGGGCGCACATCAGGAGATCTCGGGGCGCGAGACGGCGGAAGGACAGCCGCGTATGCAAGGCACGGTCGACGGATTCAGCTACGGCCTCGTCACCCCGCTGGTGGCCTTTCTCATGGCCTGTCTCGGCGGTGCCCTCGGTCTGCGGTGCACCACCAGATCCATGCTGGTGACCCGCTCCTGGCGGGCCGGCTGGCTGGCCCTCGGCTCGGCGGCGATCGGCTCCGGCATCTGGACCATGCACTTCATCGCGATGATGGGCTTCACCATCGAGGAGGCGCCGATCAGCTACGACAAACCGCTGACGTACGCCAGCCTGGGCGTCGCCATCGTGATGGTCGGCGTCGGGATCTTCATCGTCGGCTACAAGGGCGCGCGGGGGACCGCCCTGTTCACCGGGGGCACCGTCACCGGCCTGGGCGTCGCCACCATGCACTACCTGGGCATGGCCGGGATGCGCTTCGACGGCACCTTCGAGTACAACACCCTCACCGTCGCCGCGTCCGTCGTGATAGCCATGGCCGCCGCCACCGCCGCCCTGTGGGCCGCCGGACAGGTCAAGGGGTGCCTGTGGAGCGTGGGCGCCAGCCTCGTCATGGGCGTGGCCGTCTCCGGGATGCACTACACGGGCATGGCCGCCCTCAGCGTCCACCTCCACGGCGCCTCCGCCGGCTCCGGCGTCTCCGGTGACTCACCCGCGGCCCTGCTGGCACCCCTGCTGATCGGACCGCTGGCCTTCCTGTGCCTGGCCGGTGTCGTGATGCTGTTCGACCCGCTGCTGGTCATGGGCAAGCCCGTATGGCCCCTCATCGAGGAGAAGCCGGGCGTCCCGGCGCGCCCCGCCGTCTCGCACTCCGGGCACCGCCGCCCGCTGCGCCCCCGCCGACCGGCCGGCCAGCGGGGCTCACGCAGCCCGCAGAACCGCTGATCCGGGCCGGTTGTCAGTGGTGGGTCGTACGGTGGATGACATGCGGCCCGTTTCCCACATCGAACGCACGGTGGCGCCCTTCGAGGTCGTCAGTCCCTACCAGCCGAGCGGCGACCAGCCGACGGCCATCGCCGACCTCGCGCGGCGCATCGAAGGCGGCGAGAAGGACGTCGTCCTGCTCGGCGCGACCGGCACCGGCAAGTCCGCCACCACCGCGTGGATGATCGAGAAGCTCCAGCGCCCCACCCTGGTGATGGCGCCGAACAAGACCCTGGCCGCCCAGCTGGCGAACGAGTTCCGCGAGCTGCTGCCGAACAACGCCGTCGAGTACTTCGTCTCGTACTACGACTACTACCAGCCCGAGGCGTACGTCCCCCAGTCGGACACCTACATCGAGAAGGACTCCTCGATCAACGAGGAGGTCGAGCGGCTGCGCCACTCCGCGACGAACTCCCTGCTCACCCGGCGTGACGTCATCGTGGTGGCCTCCGTCTCCTGCATCTACGGCCTCGGCACCCCCCAGGAGTACGTGGACCGCATGGTCCCGCTGCGCGTCGGCGACGAGATCGACCGCGACGAGCTGCTGCGCCGCTTCGTGGAGATCCAGTACACGCGCAACGACATGGCCTTCAGCCGCGGCACCTTCCGGGTCCGCGGCGACACCATCGAGATCTTCCCGGTCTACGAGGAGCTGGCCGTCCGCATCGAGATGTTCGGCGACGAGATCGAGGCGCTGTCCACCCTGCACCCGCTCACCGGCGAGATCATCAGCGACGACCAGCACCTGTACGTCTTCCCCGCCTCGCACTACGTGGCCGGTCCCGAGCGCATGGAGCGGGCCGTCAACGACATCGAGAAGGAGCTGGCCGAGCGGCTGGCGGAGATGGAGAAGCAGGGCAAGCTGCTCGAGGCCCAGCGGCTGCGGATGCGCACCACGTACGACATCGAGATGCTCCGCCAGATCGGCACCTGCTCCGGCGTCGAGAACTACTCGATGCACTTCGACGGCCGCTCGCCCGGCTCCCCGCCCAACACCCTGCTGGACTACTTCCCGGACGACTTCCTCCTCGTCATCGACGAGTCCCACGTCACCGTTCCGCAGATCGGCGCCATGTACGAGGGCGACGCCTCCCGCAAGCGCACCCTCGTGGACCACGGCTTCCGGCTGCCGTCCGCGCTGGACAACCGACCGCTGAAGTGGGAGGAGTTCCAGGAGCGCACCGGGCAGACCGTCTACCTGTCGGCCACCCCGGGCGCGTACGAGCTGTCCCGTGGGGACGGCGTGGTGGAGCAGATCATCCGCCCCACCGGCCTGATCGACCCCGAGGTCGTCGTCAAGCCGACCGAGGGCCAGATCGACGACCTGGTGCACGAGATCCGGCAGCGCGTCGAGAAGGACGAGCGCGTCCTGGTCACCACGCTCACCAAGAAGATGGCCGAGGACCTCACCGACTACTTCCTGGAGCTGGGCATCCAGGTCCGCTACCTGCACAGCGACGTCGACACCCTGCGCCGGGTGGAGCTGCTGCGCGAGCTGCGCTCCGGCGAGTTCGACGTGCTGGTCGGCATCAACCTGCTCCGCGAGGGCCTCGACCTGCCCGAGGTGTCCCTGGTCGCCATCCTCGACGCCGACAAGGAGGGCTTCCTGCGCTCGGGGACCTCCCTGATCCAGACCATCGGCCGCGCGGCGCGCAACGTCTCCGGTCAGGTCCATATGTACGCCGACAAGATCACTCCGGCGATGGAGCGGGCCATCGACGAGACAAACCGCCGCCGGGAGAAGCAGATCGCGTACAACACGGCGAACGGCATCGACCCGCAGCCGCTGCGCAAGAAGATCAACGACATCGTCGCGCAGATCGCCCGCGAGGACGTCGACACCGCCGAACTGCTCGGCAGCGGCTACCGCGCCAAGAAGGACGGCGGCGGCACCAAGGCCCCGGTGCCCTCGCTGGGAGCCAAGGCGGCCAAGGCAGGCAAGGGCGCCAAGGGCAGGGCCAAGGAGACGGTGCCCACCGACCAGCCCGCGGCCGAACTCGCCGAGCAGATCGAGCAGCTGACCGAGCGGATGCGGGCCGCCGCCGCGGACCTCCAGTTCGAGATCGCGGCCCGGCTGCGGGACGAGGTCTCCGAGATGAAGAAGGAACTGCGCCAGATGCGGGAGGCGGGCCTGGCCTGACCAACCCGCGCGGGCACCGGTCCACCCGTGGGACCGGTGCTCCTCGATAGGGCCCCTGTGACCTCGGCGGGGCTGCGCAGTGTTGCAAGACCGACACAAAGTCCGGACCGGGGTACGGCACTGTCAGTGCCCCTGCGTAGTGTTCTGCGCAACCGCGGTTCTCGCGGTCAACAGGGGATGTCCGAGAGGGGAATCAGCGCGTGACCGTCAACATGACCAAGGGTCAGGCCATCAGTCTGCAGAAGAACGACGGCGGCACCCTGACCGCGGTGCGCATGGGTCTCGGCTGGCAGGCGGCCCCCCGGCGCGGCCTGTTCGGCTCGCGCACCCGGGAGATCGACCTCGACGCCTCCGCCGTGCTGTTCGCGGACAAGCAGCCGGTCGACGTCGTCTTCTTCCGCCACCTGGTGAGCGACGACGGCTCCGTCCGGCACACCGGTGACAACCTGGTCGGCGGTGCCGGTCAGGGCGGTGACGACGAGTCGATCCTCGTCGACCTCCAGCGCGTTCCGGTCCACATCGACCAGATCATCTTCACCGTGAACTCCTTCACGGGGCAGACCTTCCAGGAGGTGCAGAACGCCTTCTGCCGCCTGGTCGACGAGACCAACGGCCAGGAACTGGCCCGCTACACCCTCGCCGGTGGCGGCGCCTACACGGCCCAGATCATGGCGAAGGTGCACCGCAACGGTCCGGGCTGGGCCATGACGGCCCTCGGCACCCCGGCCAACGGCCGCACCTTCCAGGACCTGATGCCCGCCATCCTGCCGCACCTCTGAGCAGACCCGGCATCCGGCACCTGACAGCGACGAGCGACACAGCGACCCAGGGGGAAGAAGGCGATGACGGCCGAGCTGGCGCGGGGACAGAACCACCCGCTCTCCCAGACCCGCCTAGAGATCCGGGTCTCGGCCGGTGCGCCGATCGTGGCCGCCGCGACGCTCGGCGACGAGCAGGGCAAGGTGCACGGCGCGGAGTGGGTGGCCCATCCGGGCACACCCACGCTGGCCGGTCTGGAGGTGTCCCGGCAGGCCGCCGCCGACCACCGCCTCGCGGTGGACCTGGACGCCGTGCCGGACGCCGTGCACCGCGTGCACGTGCTGCTCGCCCTGCCGGTCGGGCAGGGCGGCGGCCCGGTCCGCTTCGGCGCCGTCGCCGCCCCCTTCGTCGCGGTCACCGGCCTCGACGGCACCGAGATCGCCAGCTTCACCCTCACCGGTCTGGACGCCGAGTCCGCCGTCGTCGCGCTGGAGCTGTACCGACGGCAGGGCGCCTGGAAGGTGCGCGCCGTCGGCCAGGGCTACGCCGGTGGCCTCCCGGAACTCCTCGCCGACCAGGGCCTGCTCCACTCCCACCAGCTCGCGGGCGCCATCCTCGAAGCGGTGGGCCAGGGCATGGCCCGCTCGGTGGCGGCACCCCCGCCCCGTACGGCGGACGGAGACCTCTCCCGGCAGTCGGCGCCGCCGCCCTACGGCCCCGGCCAGAGCGGCTCGCCCTACGGCCCCCAGGGCGCACAGGGCGGCACCGGCCACCATCCGGGCTACCCGCCCCATGGCGGTGCCGCACCGGCCGACCCCGCGCACCCCGCCGCCACCCCGGCCCAGCCCGCCGGGCAGCCGACCGGCGGCCCCGTCAACTACACCCACCCCGGCCGCCAGACCTCCGCACCCCCGCCGCCCCCGCCGACCGCGCCCCCGGCCCCTCCCGGACAGCCCGGACAGCCCGTCGCGGGCGACGCGACCGGCTGGTCCATGGACGAGCGGCTCTACAACCAGGTGTGGGGCATGTTCGAGGACCTGGCCCGTACCACGGCCGCCTACCGCAGCGCCGTCGACTTCGCCGACTCCCGGATGGAGAAGGAGCTGGAGCAGGCCCTGTCCGACCCGCGCAGCAGGATCGGCGGCCAGGCCGACGCGGCCCGGGCGTCGGCGCGCGCCCGGCACACCCAGCTCGTCGACCAGGCCCGGCAGGCCCTCGACCGCGACCTCGCCCAGCTCACCGCCGAGGCGGGCGTCGTCGAGCCCGCGCTGCCGCCGATGTTCGCGAGCTGGGACAACCCCGTGTGGCACGCCTACCGGGTCCCGATGGAGATCCCCATGGCCGTGCGCGTGGGCGACCTCCACCTCCCCGAGTGCGCCCAGCTGCGCATCCCGATGCTGGTCCGGCTGCCGCTGGAGCGGGGCCTGTGGATCGACAGCGGGCGCGCCGCGTCGCTCGACGGCTCCTTCACCGACTCCCACGACCTGCGGCGCCTCGCCATGGAGACGGCGGTGGCGCACACCGCCCGACTGCTGGCGATCCACCCGGCGGGCGAGTTCACCGTGCACGTCGTCGACCCGGCCGGGTCGGGCGCGCAGGCGCTGGCCCCTCTGGTGCGGACCGGTGTGCTCGCCACCCCGCCCGCGCACGGCGCGGCGGGGGTCGCGGACGTCCTCACCCGGCTGACGCAGCGGGTGGACCTGGTGCAGATGGCGCTGCGCGGCGGCGCCGCCGACTCCCTCCCGCCCGACCTGGACACGGCCCAGCAACTCGTCGTGGTCAACGACTTCCCGCACGGCTTCGACGACCGCGCGGTGACCCAGCTGCGCTACCTCGCGGACGAGGGTCCGGACGTCGGCGTCCACCTGATGATGGTCGCCGACCGTGAGGACGCCGCCGGGTACGGCCCGCTCCTCGACCCGCTGTGGCGTTCGCTGCTGCGACTGACCCCGGTGCCTGACGACCACCTGGCGGACCCGTGGGTCGGTCATGCCTGGACGTACGAGCCGCCGCGCGTCCCGTCCGGTAGTCAGGTGCTCCAGCAGGTGCTCACCCAGGTGGCGGCAGCCCGTCGGTCCTGGAACCGCTGAGCCGCCTCACCTGGCAGTATCAAGTAAAGGTAAAGCCACTCGACCAGCTGTTTTGGCCTCCCCTTTACCAGGCGCTTTACCTTTCCTTGGGGATCGGGTTACCGTAGTCGGCACGGAGGGGAGTACTCCCTGCCAACTGCGGCGTTCCCGTCAGTACGGACCTGGCAAGGTCCCGGGGCGTCGGCCCGTGGGCCCCGGGGCGCGTGAGCGCACCGGACGCCCGGGGTGGAAGAGACCTCCGGCAGCGATGACGCTGACTGACCGTTTGCTGTTACGTACTGCCGGAGGCGCAGTGGATGTTTCCCTGACCCTGTGGGTCCTGACCATCGTGGGTCTGAGTGCCCTCATCGCCGTCGACTTCTTCATCGGGCGCAAGCCCCATGACGTCTCGATCAAGGAAGCCGGGACCTGGACCGTCGTCTGGATCGTCCTGGCCGCCCTCTTCGGACTCGGCCTGCTCCTCTTCAGCGGCGGCCAGCCCGCCGGAGAGTTCTTCGCGGGCTACATCACCGAGAAGTCGCTGAGCGTCGACAACCTCTTCGTCTTCGTCCTGATCATGGCGAAGTTCGCGGTGCCCTCGCAGTACCAGCAGCGCGTCCTGCTCATCGGCGTGCTCATAGCCCTGGTGCTGCGCGCGATCTTCATCGCCGCCGGTGCCGCGATCATCGCCAGCTTCTCCTGGGTCTTCTACCTCTTCGGCGCCTTCCTGATCTGGACCGCCTGGAAGCTCATCCAGGAGGCCCGCGCCGACGAGGACGACGAGGAGTACGAGGAGAACAGGCTGCTCAAGGCCGCCGAGCGCCGCTTCGGTGTGGCCGACCGCTACCACGGCACCCAGCTGTGGATCCGGGAGAACGGCAAGCGGATCATGACGCCGATGCTGGTCGTGATGCTCGCGATCGGCACCACGGACGTCCTGTTCGCGCTCGACTCGATCCCCGCGATCTTCGGCCTCACCCAGGACCCGTACATCGTCTTCACGGCGAACGCCTTCGCGCTGATGGGGCTGCGGCAGCTGTACTTCCTCATCGGCGGTCTGCTGCGCAAGCTGGTCCACCTCAGCTACGGCCTGTCGATCATCCTCGGCTTCATCGGTGTGAAGCTGGTGCTGCACGCCCTGCACGAGTCGGGGGTCCACGTCCCCGAGATCAGCATCCCGGTCTCGCTCGGCGTCATCTGCGCCGTCCTGATCGTCACCACGATCACCAGCCTGATGGCCTCCCGCAAGCAGGAGGCGGCCGAGGCGGCGGACAAGGAGTCCGAGAGCGCTCCGCAGGACAGCCTGAAGGGCTGACCGCGCCCGGCGTAGCGACAACGGGCCACGGGAGCGGTGCGCGGCGCATTGCCGGGCACCGCTCCCGGTGCTTGCTTGGTCGACTTCGAGACCGAGCGGCTGGAGGACATGGAGCAGTTGCTGGAAGAGGCCGGGCTGCGATCGGCGGGCAGGGGAGGCGGCCCCACCCGCCGCATCCTCCTCAGGGACCGGGACCACCCGGGCCGGTACCTCTCACTGATCGAGTCCGAGTCGTACGAGGAGGCCATGCGCAACAGCGAGGCCCCGGAGACCAACGAACTGGCGGAGCGGCTCGCTGGTGCTGGCCGTCGCGGTCACGGTCATCGAGGTCGCCCTGATCGTCACCACCCTGATGGCCGACGGCGGCGACAAGACCTCGACGCTGGCCAGGGACACCGTCTTCGCCGCGGTCTATCTGGAACTCCCGATCAACCCGTAGCGGGTCAGCCGGTCGTCGCCCTCGCCTGCGCTGCCCCTGATCTGCCCGGGTCCGACTCGGGGCCCGGCGTCGGCACCTGCCCCGGACGGGTGTCCGGCAGCAGCGCGAAACAGGCCAGGCTGACCAGCGCGACCCCCGTCAGATAGGCGGCCACCCCCCACGGAACCCGGCCGCCCTGGTCCGCGAGCGCCGTCGCCACGATCGGGGTGAGCGCGCCGCCGAACACCCCGCCGAGGTTGTAGCCGACCGCGGCACCCGTGCAGCGCACCCTCGGCTCGTACAACTCCGGCAGGTACGCGGCGATCACCGCGAACATGGCGACGAAGGCGAGCATCGCGCCCAGGAAGCCGGTCACCATCAGCAGCGGCGCCCCGGTCGACAGCAGAGCCACCATCGGGAACATCCACAGGGCCGTCGCCGCGCACCCGATCAGACACAGGGGCCGCCGCCCGTAGCGGTCCCCGAGCACCGCCGCCACCGGGGTGAGCGCGCCCTTCACGACCACCGCGGCCATGACGCAGGACAGCATGACGGTACGGCTCACCCCGAGCCGCTCCGTGGCGTAGGCGAGGGACCAGGTGGTGACGGCGTAGAAGACCGCGTAGCCGACCGACAGGGCCCCGGCGGTCAGCAGGACCAGCCGCCAGTGGTCGCGGACGACCTCGACGAGCGGCACGCGCGCGTGGTCGTCGATCTCCAGGAAGCGGGGGCTCTCCGCGAGCGAGGAACGCAGCCACAGCCCGATCAGGGCCAGCACCCCGGACACCCAGAACGGCACCCGCCAGCCCCACTGCGTGAACTGCGCCTCGGTCAGGGTCGCCGACAGCGCCAGCATCACCCCGTTGGCGAGCAGGAACCCCACGGCGGGCCCGACCTGCGGAAAGCTCGACCACAGTCCGCGCCGCCCGGCGGGCGCGTGCTCCGCGGTCAGCAGCACGGCCCCGCCCCACTCACCCCCGAGCCCCAGCCCCTGCGCGAAACGCAGGACCAGCAGCAGCACCGGAGCGGCCACCCCGATGCTGCCGTACGTCGGCACACAGCCGACCGCGACCGTCGAGGCGCCGGTCACCAGCAGTGAGATCACCAGGACCGGACGCCGACCGTGCCGGTCCCCGATGTGCCCGAACAGCACCGAGCCCAGGGGCCGCGCGAAGAAGCCCACCCCGAACGTCCCGAAGGCCGCGAGCGTCCCGGCCAGCGGGGAGAAGGTCGGGAAGAACAACGGCCCCAGCACCAGCGCCGCCGCGGTTCCGTAGACGAAGAAGTCGTAGAACTCGATGGCCGTTCCGGCCAGCGCGGCGGCGGCGATGCGCAGCATCCCGGGTGCCCTCACGGGCTGTACATCCTGCATACCCGGTCAACTACCCAGAGTGACCGCGAGTTACGGGGGCGCGCGGGAGTGCGGGGTGTGTCAGTACGTGACGGTGATGCGCCGGGCGGGGCCGTCGACGCGGACCGTGCCGCCGTAGGGGATCACGAGCTGGGGGTCGGTGTGGCCGAGGTCCACGTCGAAGACGGTCAGCAGGTCGGGGGCGTACGCGGCGAGCGCGCGCTGTACGGCCGTACGCTGCTCGGCGGCGTAACGGGCCGCCTCCTCAGGGGAGTTCGGCCGGGCGAAGTCCCAGGTCTTGGGGCGGCCCATCAGCAGTGCGGAGAAGCGCTGGAGCAGACCGCGCTCGCCCATGTTGCGCAGGGTGCGGAAGACCTCCTCGCCGCTCGGCATCTCCTCCGAGGTCTCCAGGAACAGCACCTGGCCGTCGTAGTCGGACAGGTCGTGGGAGATCTCCCGGTCGGCCATCAGCAGCCAGGCGATGATCTCCAGGCAGCCGCCCCAGCTGCGGCCCTCCACCACCTGGTCGGCGTTGACCCAGGTCCAGCCGGTGCCGGGCCGGGTCTCGGGCTCCGCGTCGAAGGTGGCCGGGTCGGCCCAGTCCCGACCGGTGTCGCGCCACCGCTCGGCCGGCCGCAGCTCGTAGGCGCCGGAGGTGAACAGCGCGGCCCGCAGGGAGTCCGCGGTCTGCGGGTGCATGGCGCCGGGGCGGCCCAGCTCCGCCATCACGCTCGCGCCGTGGTAGCCGACGATCCCGGTGTTGCGCAGGTAGAGCAGCAGGTTGGTGTTGTCGCTCATGCCGACGAACGGCTTCGGGTGGGCGCGGAGCAGCTCCCGGTCCAGCAGCGGCAGCACGGTGATCTGGTCGGAGCCGCCGATCGAGGCGATCACCGCCTTCACGTCCGGGTCCGCGAAGGCGGCGTGGATGTCGTCGGCCCGCTCCTGGGGAGTGGCGCCCATCGTGCGCGTCGTCGGGTACTCGACCGGTTCCAGGCCGTACTCCTCGCGCAGCCGCTTCAGTCCCAGCTCGTAGGGGAGCGGGAGGACGCCGGGGAGACCCCCGGAGGGCGAGATCACGGCTATGCGGTCGCCGGGCACGGGCTTCGGGGGATAGCTGGGTGTGATCATTGCGCGAGGATACGAGGGGCGGCCGGGGCGGCGCACCGTGATAAACCGGGGCGAGCAGCGGTCCCGCGGGCCGCCCCAGCCGACGGACCGGAGGAACCGTGCCCCGCACCCTCGCCCACGCCCCGATCATGATCCTCAACGGGCCCAACCTGAACCTCCTCGGCCAGCGCCAGCCCGAGATCTACGGCTCCGACACGCTCGCCGACGTCGAGTCGATGTGCGCCACGGCCGCGGCGGCGCACGGCGGCACGGTGGACCTCCGGCAGTCCAACCACGAGGGCGAACTGGTCGACTGGATCCATGAGGCGCGGCTCCACCACTGCGGGATCGTCATCAACCCCGGGGCGTACTCGCACACCTCCGTCGCGATCCTGGACGCCCTCAACACCTGTGACGGGATGCCGGTGGTGGAGGTGCACATCTCCAACATCCACCAGCGGGAGTCGTTCCGGCACCACTCCTACGTCTCGCTGCGCGCCGACGGTGTGATCGCGGGGTGCGGGGTGCAGGGGTACGTGTTCGGCGTGGAACGGGTCGCGGCGCTGGCGGGGACGGTGCGCGTGGGGGCGTAGCGCGGCGTGAGGGCTGCCGGGGCCGCCGGTCGAGGGTGGGGAATCGGCAGACCGGCGGCCCGTGCCACACGGGAGCCGTCATCCCGCGCGGGGCTGCCTCCAGTTGACCGCGCGGGGGCGTGCGCCGGGAGTGCGCGCGGACCACCGGCGCGTGCGGACTTTTCACACGGGGCGCGTATCTGTCGACTCGTGCCCCGGTCTGTCGACTCGTGCCCCGGTCTGGTCGCTCGCCCGCGGGTCACCACCCCCGCGGGTCACCACCCCCGCGGGTCACCACCCCCGCGGGTCACCACCCCCGCGGGTCACCACCCCCGCGCGTCACCACCCCCGCGCGTCACCACCCCCGCGCGTGCCACTCCGGCAGGTGCGGCCGTTCGGCGCCCAGCGTCGTGTCGTTCCCGTGGCCGGGGTAGACCCAGGTCTCGTCCGGGAGCACCGCGAAGAGCTTGGCCTCCACGTCATGGATGAGACGGGCGAACGCCTCGGGGTCCTTCCGCGTGGTGCCCACGCCCCCCGGGAAGTCCTTGGTTCCTCTGAACACCGGGATGATCCCCGCGCCGTACCTTCGTCTCTCTCACGCGCGGATCACCGGGAATCCGCGCGTAATGTCGTAGAGGTTCAGTCGGCCAGCGAGCCGGCGAAGATCTGCCACGCCAGGAGTGACTTCGCCACGAGGCTGAGGACCAGGTAGGCCTTTTCGCCGTATGCGTAGTCGGACCACCGGCCGACTCCGCGGTACTGGAGCCACTGGTTGAGACCGAAGCTGAAGAAGAGGGCGGCCTGGACGAGAACGATTCCGTACACGAAGCCGGGGACGGTTTCGGCCGCGGCGGTGTTGTACGCGATCGAGACCCACGGCGTGACGCCGACCAGCGTCCCGAACCAGAACGGCAGCATCCTGGTCCTCGCCCGCCCCGGAGGGTTCATCGCCTCCTCGACCCAGCCGAAGAGAATCATCCCGACGTTGGCGCCGACGACGGCGAGGACGGCATTGAGGCCGGTAATGCCTGCGTAGAAGCCGATGAGGAGCACCATCAGCGTTGCGCTCAGCGCGTACTCCAGCCACCGGAAGCGGTTGATGCCGCGTCTGAGATCGCGTTCGTAGGTGCCGCGGCACACCGTCGCCGTCAGCAGGTGGTCTGCTGCCGCGAGGGCGAGGAAGACGGCGACGGCCCAGCCGATCGGCACGTCGAACAACGCTTCCGGTGCGGGTGCCGCCGTTCCCGGTGGCCCCTCGGGGACGGAGGAGGTCACGGTGATCGAGAAGCTTCCGGCGAGCAGGACGATGGCCACTGCTTGGATCAGGTGCAGCAGCGTGAGCCCCAGGTTCCACCTGCGGAGCCCGGTGAGACGCTCGGTGGTGACACCGGTGGCCACCGAGGTGCCGTCCTCTCGCTCCACAGGTCCTCCCCACTGGCTGGTACCGCGGTACGTCAGCATGGTCGTACCGGTCGGCCGGGAATCACGGCATCACGCCACCGCCCCGTCGGAAAGTCGCCCGAGTGGCGCCCTGAAATCCGACGTACCCGGTGGTCTCAGGGCACCGCGTGCACGAACGGGCCGCCACGGATGGCGGCGGTCTCCATCACCGTGCCCGCATCCAGCCCCACCCGCTGCGTGACACCACCGGCAGTGAGCAGCCGCTGAGGGCAGCCGTACCGATGTTCCCGCCGGCCACCGTCCGCGGGGCGTGACGCTCCCGAGCGCGGAACGGGCCCGAACGCGCGACCGCCCCCTCTTCGGTCCGAAACAGGGGCGGTCGCCGTCGGACGGTTACCAGCCTCGTGCGCGCCACTCCGCGAGGTGGGGCCGCTCCGTGCCGAGGGTGGTGTCGTTGCCGTGGCCGGGGTAGATCCACGTCTCGTCGGGCAGGACGTCGAAGAGCTTGGTCTCCAGGCCGTCCATCAGGGAGTTGAACTCTTCCGGACGTGTTGTCCGACCAGGACCGCCCGGGAAGAGGCAGTCCCCGGTGAACACATGGGGATGTCCGTGCGGGTCGTCGTAGACGAGGGCGATGGAGCCCGGGGTGTGGCCGACCAGATGGCGTGCGGTCAGCTCCACCCGCCCGACCCGGATGGTGTCGCCGTCGTCGACCAGGACGTCCGTCGGTACGGGGATGCCCTCGGCGTCGTAACGGCCCGCGTAGGTGCGGGCGCCGGTGGCGGCGACCACCGCGGCGAGCGCCTGCCAGTGGTCGCCGTGCTGGTGGGTGGTGACGACGGACGCGATGCCGTCGTCACCGATCGTGCCCAGCAGGGCGTCGGCGTCGTTCGCCGCGTCGATCAGCAGCTGCTCGTCCGTGGCCCGGCAGCGCAGGAGATAGGTGTTGTTGTCCATCGGGCCGACCGCGATCTTCGTGATCATCAGGTCCCGCAGCTCGTGCACGTCGGCCGGGCCGCCGACCTTCACCGCTCCGCTGTACGTCATACCGAAAGCCTATGCGCTCCGCGGGCACCGGAAGCTCCCTACAGCGGAGGCGGCACCGGGAGAGCGCCGCCCGTCGCCGTCAGGGACGAGCCGTCGCGGCGGCCCGACAGCCACCCCAGCAGGTCCGGGAGCGCGCCGGTGACGGTCACCTCGGGGGTCTCCGCCGCGCGGCCTGTCGTCCACGCGTGCGTGCCGTCCGTCAGGCGGGTGGCGGGAACGTCGGGGTGGCCGGTGAAGCGATCGGCGAGGAAGGCCGTCTCCCGCTCCGCGAACTCCGCCGGGACGTCCTCCAGCTCATAGCCGACGCCGAGGTCCACGTGGTGCAGCTCCACCTCCACCCAGCGGCGGAACGGCACCCGGGCCGCGGTGTCGGTGACGCCGTTGCGCAGCGCGACCGTGCGGGACCAGTCCGTGGGCACGGCCGCCGCCCGCTGGAAGCGGGCCCAGGTGTCGCGCACGTCCGTGAGCTGGACGTCGAGGGGGCGCGGGGCGTCCCGCTCGATGTCGGCGTCCCGGGCCTCGGCCGAGGCGTACATGGGGCGCCCCTCCAGGACGTTCACCAGGGCGTCGGCGTTGCGGGCGAGATGGGCGAGGACGTGGCCCCTGGTCCAGCCGGGCAGGCGTGACGGTTGCGTCACAGCGGTGTCGTCCAGCTTGGCGGCAGCGCTGAGCAGCCGTTCGGTCGCGTCATGTACAGATGCCAGGTCACGAGCGTGATCAATCATGGTGCTGACACTAGCCCCGCCACTCCTTCGGGTGAAGGTAGGAGACTCGGGCCGTAAATCGAATGCACGTGCTATAAGCTCGTTCGTGGCGTCGGGCATGGTGGAAGGCCGGGGATTGTTGTGCAACCCGGGGGATCCGACCGGCGTTGTCAGTGGCTCCCCCTAGTCTGAGGAAGACGGGGGCCCCGCCCCTGTCACTTCTCTCAAGAAAGGTGCGGACCGGCGTGGCCGACCGTCTCATCGTCCGTGGCGCGCGCGAGCACAATCTCAGGAACGTCTCGCTCGACCTGCCTCGCGACTCGCTCATCGTCTTCACGGGCCTGTCCGGGTCGGGCAAGTCCTCCCTGGCCTTCGACACGATCTTCGCCGAGGGCCAGCGGCGCTACGTGGAGTCGCTCTCCTCGTACGCCCGCCAGTTCCTCGGCCAGATGGACAAGCCGGACGTCGACTTCATCGAGGGCCTGTCCCCGGCGGTCTCCATCGACCAGAAGTCGACCTCGCGCAACCCGCGCTCGACGGTCGGCACCATCACCGAGGTCTACGACTACCTGCGGCTGCTCTTCGCCCGCATCGGCAAGCCGCACTGCCCGGAGTGCGGCCGTCCGATCTCCCGCCAGTCGCCGCAGGCCATCGTCGACAAGGTGCTGGAGCTGCCCGAGGGCAGCCGCTTCCAGGTGCTGTCGCCGCTGGTCCGCGAGCGCAAGGGCGAGTTCGTCGACCTCTTCGCCGACCTCCAGACCAAGGGCTACTCCCGCGCGCGGGTGGACGGCGAGACGATCCAGCTCTCCGAGCCGCCGACGCTGAAGAAGCAGGAGAAGCACACCATCGAGGTGGTCGTCGACCGCCTCACGGTGAAGGACTCCGCCAAGCGCCGCCTCACCGACTCCGTGGAGACCGCCCTCGGTCTCTCCGGCGGCATGGTCGTGCTCGACTTCGTCGACCTCCCCGAGGACGCCCCCGAGCGCGAGCGCATGTACTCGGAGCACCTGTACTGCGCCTACGACGACCTCTCCTTCGAGGAGTTGGAGCCGCGCTCCTTCTCCTTCAACTCGCCCTTCGGCGCCTGCCCCGAGTGCACCGGCATCGGCACCCGCATGGAGGTCGACCCCGAGCTGATCGTTCCGGACCCGGACAAGAGCCTCGACGAGGGCGCCATCCACCCCTGGTCGCACGGACACACCAAGGACTACTTCGGACGGCTGGTCGGCGCCCTCGCGGACGCCCTCGGCTTCCGCACGGACATCCCGTTCGCCGGGCTGCCTCAGCGCGCCAAGAAGGCCCTGCTCCACGGCCACAGGACCCAGATCGAGGTCCGCTACCGCAACCGCTACGGCAGGGAGCGGGTCTACACCACGCCCTTCGAGGGTGCCGTCCCGTTCGTCAAGCGGCGGCACAGCGAGGCCGAGTCCGACGCCAGCCGGGAGCGCTTCGAGGGCTATATGCGCGAGGTGCCCTGCCCCACCTGTGAGGGCACCCGGCTGAAGCCGATCGTCCTCGCGGTCACCGTCATGGGGAGGTCGATCGCCGAGGTCTCCGCGATGTCCATCAGCGACTGCGCGGACTTCCTGGGCGAGCTGAAGCTCACCGCCCGGGACAAGAAGATCGCCGAGCGGGTGCTGAAGGAGGTCAACGAGCGGCTGCGGTTCCTGGTCGACGTCGGCCTGGACTACCTCTCGCTGAACCGCGCGGCGGGCACCCTCTCCGGCGGCGAGGCCCAGCGCATCCGGCTGGCCACCCAGATCGGCTCCGGTCTGGTCGGCGTCCTCTACGTCCTCGACGAGCCGTCCATCGGGCTGCACCAGCGCGACAACCACCGGCTGATCGAGACGCTCGTACGGCTCCGCGACATGGGCAACACTCTCATCGTCGTCGAGCACGACGAGGACACCATCAAGGTCGCGGACTGGATCGTCGACATCGGCCCCGGCGCGGGCGAGCACGGCGGCAAGGTCGTGCACAGCGGCTCCCTGAAGGAGCTGCTCGCCAACGCCGAGTCGCAGACCGGCCAGTACCTGTCCGGCCGCAAGTCCATCCCGCTGCCCGACGTCCGCCGCCCGCAGGACCCGTCCCGGCATCTCACCGTGCACGGCGCCCGGGAGAACAACCTCCGGGACATCGACGTGTCCTTCCCGCTCGGGGTGTTCACGGCGGTCACCGGTGTCTCCGGGTCCGGCAAGTCGACGCTGGTCAACGACATCCTCTACACGCACCTCGCCCGCGAGCTGAACGGCGCCCGCAGCGTGCCGGGGCGGCACACGCGCGTGGAGGGCGACGACCAGGTCGACAAGGTGGTGCACGTCGACCAGTCGCCCATCGGCCGCACCCCGCGCTCCAACCCGGCCACCTACACCGGCGTCTTCGACCACATCCGCAAGCTGTTCGCCGAGACGACCGAGGCCAAGGTCCGCGGCTACATGCCCGGCCGGTTCTCGTTCAACGTCAAGGGCGGTCGCTGCGAGAACTGCGCGGGCGACGGCACGATCAAGATCGAGATGAACTTCCTCCCGGACGTCTACGTCCCGTGCGAGGTCTGCCACGGCGCCCGGTACAACCGGGAGACCCTGGAGGTCCACTACAAGGGCAAGTCCATCGCCGAGGTCCTGAACATGCCGATCGAGGAGGCGACGGAGTTCTTCGAGGCGGTCCCGGCGATCGCCCGCCACCTCAACACCCTCAAGGACGTCGGCCTCGGCTACGTCCGGCTCGGGCAGGCCGCGACCACGCTCTCCGGCGGTGAGGCGCAGCGCGTCAAGCTCGCCAGCGAGCTGCAGAAGCGCTCCACCGGTCGTACGGTCTACGTCCTGGACGAGCCGACCACCGGTCTGCACTTCGAGGACATCAGCAAGCTGCTGAAGGTGCTCTCCGGCCTGGTCGAGAAGGGCAACACGGTCATCGTCATCGAGCACAACCTTGACGTGATCAAGACCGCGGACTGGGTCATCGACATGGGCCCCGAGGGCGGTGCGGGCGGCGGCCTGGTCGTCGCCGAGGGCACGCCGGAGCAGGTCGCCGGGGTCCCGGCGAGCCACACCGGCAAGTTCCTGCGCGAGATCCTCGGCGACCGCATCAGCGACGCCGAGCCCGTGAAGGCACCCCGCCGTACGGCGGCGAAGAAGGCCGCGCCCGCCAAGAAGACGGCCCGCGCCACGGCCCGCAAGTCCTGACGCCGGGCGGCACATCGGTACCGAGCGGCGCCCCGTGGGAACTCCCCGCGGGGCGCCGCCGCCGTGCTACACGCCGCCCACCTCGGCGGCGTACGGCGGTTCCGCGCCCGCGCGGGAGCAGGTGACCGCCGCCGCGCGGGCCGCGAAGCCCAGCAGGCGGGTCCAGTGGCCGGGGGACAGCTCCGCCAGCGCCCCCGGCGACAGGGCGTCCCAGCCGGCCAGCCCGTGCAGCAGCGCGGCGTTCACGGTGTCGCCCGCGCCGATGGTGTCCACGACGGCGACCTCCTCACCCGGCGCGAGGTGCACCCTGCCGTCCCGGGTGAACGCGGCCAGCCCGTCGCCGCCCTGCGTGATCACGACCGCCGAGGGACCGGCGGCGAGCCACTCGCGCGGGGTGCCGCCGAGCCACCGTGCGTCCTCCTCGGAGAGCTTGAGCAGCGACACCGACGGCAGCCAGCTCCGGAACCGGGCCCGGTAGGCGTCCGGGTCCGGGATCAGACCGGGCCGGATGTTCGGGTCGAGGGCGGTGAAGACGCCCTGCGCGGACGCGGCGCGCAGCAACTCCTCGTAGGCGCTCGCGCCCGGCTCCAGGACGAGGGAGCAGGTACCGAAGGACACCGCGCGGGTGCCCGGGGGCAGCCGGTCGGGGGCCGCGAAGAGGCGGTCGGCGGTGCCGTCGACGTAGAAGGAGTAGGCGGCCGAGCCGTCGCCGTCCAGGGTGGCGACGGCGAGGGTGGTGGGCTCCGGGCCGCGCTGCACGGCCGACACGTCGACGCCCGCCGCCCGCAGCCCGTCGAGCAGGGCCTCACCGAACGCGTCGCGCGAGGCGCGGGAGCAGAACGCGGTGGGCGAGCCCAGCCTGCCGAGGGCGACGGCGGTGTTGTACGGGCCTCCGCCGAGCGCCGGTCGCAGGCTGGCCAGGGCGCCCGTGCCCTGCGGTACCAGGTCGATCAGGGCCTCACCGGCGACGACGATCACGAGGCGGTTCCTTTCCGGTGGTGCGGGGGAGAGGGCTGCGCGCCGTCGTCGGGGCAGCCGCAGGAGGCGCGGTGGACGAAGGCGCAGGGCAGCCGGACCGTCCGGGTGGGCCGGTCCGGCGTGGCGAGGCGCTCCAGGAGGAGCCGGACCGCCTCGGCGCCGAGCGCCCTGCCGGGCTGGGCGACGGCGGTCAGTCGGGGGGTGAAGAGGTCCGCCCAGGCGAAGTCGTCGAAGCAGCACAGGGCGAGGTCGCCGGGCACGGACAGGCCGCGGTCGCGCAGGGCGCGCAGCGCGCCGAGGGTCATCGCGTTGTTGGCGGTGACGAGCGCGGTGGGCGGGTCGGCCAGGGACAGCAGGGCCACGGTGGCCCGCTCGGCGCCCGCCGCCTCGGAGTCGCCGTGTGCCACCAGACGCTCGTCGTGGGGGAGCCCGGCGGCGGTGAGGCCGCGCCGGTAGCCGGAGATCCGTTCGCTGGTGGTGCTGAGCCCGGGCAGCCCGGCGACCAGGGCGATACGGCGGTGGCCGAGCCCGGCGAGATGGGTAACCAGCCCGGCCGTCGGTGCGGCGTTCTCGGCGCAGATCTGGTCGAAGCGCGGCGCGCGACCGGCGGTGGCGTCCACCAGCCGGTCGAGGAAGACGGTCGGGACGTCGTGGCGGCCGAGGTAGGCGAGGAGGTCGCGCGGGTCGGCGGAGGGCGCGACGATCACGCCGTCCACGCGCCGCTCGTGCAGCAGCTGGACGGCCTCGCGCTCGCGCCGGGGGTCGTCGTGGGGATCGGCGATGAGCAGGCCGTAGCCGCTCTCCAGGGCGCTGGCCTCGACCCCCTGGAGGATCTCCGTGAAGTAGGGGTTGCTGATGGCCGACACCGCGAGCCCGAGGGAGCGGGTGCGGGAGGTCACCAGGGAGCGGGCGAGGGTGTTGGGGGTGTAGCCCAGTTCGTCGACGGCGTCCAGGACGGCCTGGCGGGTGTGGGGGAGCACTGGACGGGTGCCGTTGAGCACGTGCGAGACCGTCGCCACGGAGACCCCGGCGCTCCGGGCGACGTCGGCCATGGTCGCCACCGCGGACCTCCCTCCCCGGCCGTCGTATCCCGGCCGTCGTATGTGTCCGGCCGCGAACGTACCTCAGGCGCGCCCGCGCGTAAACGCTTACGCAAGCGTTTACGTCGACCGGGGGAACCTGATCCGTCCCCGTCGCGGCCCCCACCCGCCCCCCACCCGCCCCCCACCCGCCTCCCGCGCGACCGCCCCGGCTATCGTCGCCTCGCACCCACCTGAACAGGAGCACCGCATGTCCGCCCGCCCCACCCCCAGCCGTCGTACCGTCCTGCGAGGGGCGGCGCTCACGCCCGTGGCGGGGCTGGGGGCCGCCGCGTGCTCGTCGGGGCCGGACCGGGCGACCCGCGCGCTGCCGACCGCGCCGATCGAGCTGGGCGCGGAGGGCGAGGTGGCCGAGGGCGGCGCCAAGCTGTACGCCGAGCACAACGTGGTGGTGGGCCGGAGCGGGGACGGCGCGCTCAAGGCGTACAGCACGATCTGTACGCACCAGCAGTGCGCCGCCAACAAGCTGGAGGGGACGCGGCTGATCTGCCCCTGCCACGGCAGCGAGTTCGACGTGCTGACCGGCGAGGCCGTGGTGCCCCCCGCCACCCGGCCGCTTCAGGAACTGCCGGTCAGGGCCGAGGGCGGCAAGATCGTCGCGGGGCCGGTCGCCTGAGCGGACCGGCGGCCCGGACACGCACGGGGTCCGGTCACTCCCAGTCCCAGCCGATGCCGATGATCCCCGACCGCACCCGGGGCTCGACCAGGTGCACCGAGTGGTGCCTGCGGGTCAGGGCCAGCTCCTGGCGGCCACCACGCGGGGCGGCGGCGGAGTGCTGGGTGAACCGGTGGCAGCGCACCGGCAGGGCGTTCTCGTCGAAGCGCACCTGGAGCGCGTACTGGCCGCCCGCCGGGCCGAAGCCGCGGACGTACTCGCGTGAGACACCGGCCGTGCCGTCCTCGACGCCGTACCGGAAGAGGAAGGTCTCCCCGGCCCGCAACCGGATGTCGAAGAGCAGCTCGGCGACGAGCACCCCGGTCTCGTCGTCCCGGCGCACCCGCCCCGTGCGGCAGTTGTCCAGGGCCCGCACCGTCATGTGCTCGGGCGCGCAGCCGGGGTCGCCGTGGTGGACGGCCACGTAGCGGTCGACGCCGTCGCGGTGGGCGCGCACGATGTGGTGCGCCTCGCGGCCCAGCAGCTCCCGGCGGGCGCCGATGCGCACCCGCTCGTGGTGTCCGAGCATGTGCAGCCCGGCGTCGGGCGGGCAGTCCAGGTCGGCCAGCAGCTCCGCGAGGACGCCGGAGGCGGCGACGAGGGAGCGGTAGGTGCGGGTGGCCTGCTGCCGTCCGGCGGGGCGCTCGTCGCCGTCGGCGAGCAGCCGGATCAGCGACTCGTCCGGCAGTTGGAGGATCTCCTCCAGCGCGCGCACGGCCCGCAGCGACTCGGGGCGCTGGGGGCGGCGGGCACCCTGCTGCCAGTAACTCAGGCTCGTGACGCCGACCTTGACCCCATGGCGCGAGAGATGGTGCTGCACGCGCTGGAGGGGCAGTCCGCGGGCGGCTATCGCGGCGCGTAGGGCGACGTGGAACGGGCCACCGCGCAGGACCGTGTCCAGTTCCGCGGTGGCGAGGTCCGCGGGTTCCGTGGCGTGCGGCATGGCAGGGGCCTTTCTCTGCTGGTTCACAACGGCTGGTCAGACCGTTCACGCGGTGCCGGGACCACGCTGTCGGCGGCGGCCCTTCCGCGCCCGCGCGTGTTCCGCGCGCAGGGCAGGGCACGCCCGTCCGCAGCCGTACGACGTCGCTCCGGTCCCGAGTTCCTCCGCATTGAAGCGTGTTGACCAAGTGCGGACAACACCTGATGCCCAACAGCGCCGTACTCCTGGCCGAGACACGGCGAGCGGACAGGCCGTCCCCGGGCAGGGTGCTTACCGTCGGTAACAGCGGTTTGGCGGGGGTTATCCACAGGCGGACCGGAGTGTCACCCCTCGCCAGTAGGGTGTGGGACATGGCCGACCCCTCCAGCTACCGCCCCCGGCCGGGACAGATCCCGGACTCCCCCGGGGTGTACAAGTTCCGCGACGAGCACCGCCGGGTGATCTACGTCGGGAAGGCGAAAAGCCTGCGCCAGCGCCTGGCGAACTACTTCCAGGACCTGGCGGGCCTCCACCCGCGCACCCGCTCCATGGTCACCACGGCCGCGTCCGTGGAGTGGACGGTGGTCTCCACGGAGGTCGAGGCGCTCCAGCTGGAGTACTCCTGGATCAAGGAGTTCGACCCCCGGTTCAACGTCAAGTACCGCGACGACAAGAGCTACCCGTACCTCGCGGTGACGATGAACGAGGAGTTCCCGCGCGTGCAGGTGATGCGCGGCCACAAGAAGAAGGGCGTGCGCTACTTCGGGCCGTACGCGCACGCGTGGGCGATCCGCGACACCGTCGACCTGCTGCTGCGCGTCTTCCCGGTACGCACCTGCTCGACCGGTGTCTTCAAGAACGCCGCGCGCACCGGCCGCCCCTGTCTGCTCGGCTACATCGGCAAGTGCTCCGCGCCCTGCGTCGGCCGGATCACCCCCGAGGACCACCTGGACCTGGCCGAGGAGTTCTGCGACTTCATGGCGGGCCGCACCGGCACCTATCTGCGCCGCCTGGAGAAGCAGATGGCCGAGGCGGCGGAGGAGCTGGAGTACGAGCGGGCGGCCCGGCTGCGCGACGACATAGGCGCCCTCAGGAAGGCCATGGAGAAGAGCGCGGTCGTGCTCGCCGACGCGACCGACGCCGACCTGGTCGCCGTCGCCGAGGACGAGCTGGAGGCGGCCGTGCAGATCTTCCACGTCCGCGGCGGACGCGTGCGCGGCCAGCGCGGCTGGGTCACCGACAAGGTGGAGGAGGTCACCACCGGCGCCCTCGTCGAACACGCCCTCCAGCAGCTCTACGGCGAGGAGCGCGGCGACGCCGTCCCGCGCGAGGTGCTCGTCCCGGCGCTGCCCGACCCGGTGGAGCCCGTGCAGGAGTGGCTCACCGGCCGCCGCGGGGCGGGCGTCTCCCTGCGGATCCCGCAGCGCGGCGACAAGAAGGCGCTGATGGAGACCGTGCAGCGCAACGCCCAGCAGGCACTCGCCCTGCACAAGACCAGGCGCGCCTCCGACCTGACCACCCGCTCCCGCGCGCTGGAGGAGATCGCCGAGGCGCTCGACCTGGACAGCGCGCCGCTGCGCGTCGAGTGCTACGACATCTCGCACCTCCAGGGCGACGACGTGGTGGCGTCCATGGTCGTCTTCGAGGACGGGTTGCAGCGCAAGGGCGAGTACCGGCGCTTCCAGATCAAGGGCTTCGCGGGGCAGGACGACGTCCGGTCCATGCACGAGGTGATCACCCGCCGCTTCCGGCGCTACCTGGCCGAGAAGGAGCGCACCGGGGAGTGGGCCGATGGCGACCCCGGCCCCGTGGACGCCGGTGGGGAGGTCCCGGCCGTCCCCGCCGCCACCGAGGACGACGGCCGCCCCAAGCGGTTCGCCTACCCCCCGCAGCTGGTCGTCGTCGACGGCGGCAGACCACAGGTCGCCGCGGCCAGACGGGCGCTGGACGAGCTGGGCATCGACGACATCGCCGTCTGCGGACTGGCCAAGCGGCTGGAGGAGGTCTGGCTGCCCGACGAGGAGGACCCGGTGGTCCTGCCCCGCAGCAGCGAGGGCCTCTACCTGCTGCAACGCGTCCGTGACGAGGCGCACCGGTTCGCCATCAGCTACCAGCGCACCAAGCGGGCGAAACGCTTCCGGTCCAGCCCGCTGGACGACGTACCGGGGCTCGGTGAGACGCGCAAACAGGCGTTGATCAAGCACTTCGGTTCGGTGAAGCGGTTGCGATCCGCCACAATTGACCAGATCTGTGAGGTTCCGGGTATCGGTCGTAAGACGGCCGAGACGATCGCCGTGGCCCTCGCCCAGTCGGCCCCGGCGGCACCGGCCGTGAACACGGCGACTGGAGAGATCATGGAGGACGACGAGGACGGGGCGCCCGAGACGACGGCGGGAGCCCCGGGGGATCCCGTGACCGCGGGGTCCCCGGACGAGCGACGGGGGCAGGAGACATGACCGAGCACGAGTCCGAACACACGACAGCGCACACGACGCCACAGCCCACGGAACACACGACGCCACAGCCCACGGAACACACGACGGCGCGGCCCGCGGAACACGCGACGCCACAGCCCGCGCAGCACCCGACGGCGCAGCCCGCGGATCGGGCGGCGGCGCACACCACGGAAGAGACGACGGAGCAGGCGGCCCCCGCCGCCGGCGGTGGCGTCCCCGACGCCGCCATCCCCGAGCTGGTGATCATCTCCGGGATGTCCGGCGCGGGCCGGTCCACCGCCGCGAAGTGCCTGGAGGACCTCGGCTGGTTCGTCGTGGACAACCTCCCGCCCGCCCTGATCCCCACCATGGTGGAGCTGGGCGCCCGCTCCCAGGGCAACGTGGCCCGGATCGCGGTCGTCGTCGACGTACGGGGCCGCCGCTTCTTCGACAACCTCCGGCAGTCCCTCGCCGACCTGGAGGCGAAGAACGTCACCCGGCGCATCGTCTTCCTGGAGTCCTCCGACGACGCCCTGGTGCGCCGCTTCGAGTCGGTGCGCCGCCCGCACCCGCTCCAGGGCGACGGCCGCATCGTCGACGGGATCGCCGCCGAGCGCGAACTGCTGCGCGAGCTGCGCGGCGACGCCGACCTGGTGATCGACACCTCCAGCCTCAACGTGCACGAGCTGCGCGCCAAGATGGACGCCCAGTTCGCGGGCGAGGAGGAGCCCGAGCTGCGGGCCACGGTGATGTCCTTCGGGTACAAGTACGGCCTGCCGGTCGACGCGGACCTCGTCGTCGACTGCCGCTTCCTGCCCAACCCGCACTGGGTGCCGGAGCTGCGCCCGTTCACCGGCCTCAACGACGAGGTCTCGGGCTACGTCTTCAACCAGCCCGGTGCCAAGGAGTTCCTCGACCGCTACGCCGAGCTGCTCCAGCTGATCGCCACCGGCTACCGCCGCGAGGGCAAGCGCTATGTGACCATCGCGGTCGGCTGCACCGGCGGCAAGCACCGCTCGGTCGCCATGTCGGAGAAGCTCGCCGCGCGCCTCGGGGCCGAGGGCGTGGAGACGGTGGTCGTGCACCGGGACATGGGACGCGAATGACCGGACGCACGCTGCGGCTGAGCAGGCTGCGCCGGGTCACCCCCGAAGGCCGCGGCGGCAGGACGTCGGCCGAGGGCCGCGGGGGCAAGCCCGCCGAGGGCCGCGGCGGCCGACCACGCCGCCGGGGTGCCCAGCCCAAGGTCGTCGCCCTCGGCGGCGGCATGGGCCTGTCCGCCTCGCTCGCCGCGCTGCGCCGGATCACCGGCGACCTCACCGCCGTCGTCACCGTCGCCGACGACGGCGGCTCCAGCGGACGGCTCCGCGCCGAGCTGGGCGTACTGCCGCCCGGCGACCTGCGCAAGGCGCTGGCCGCGCTCTGCGGCGACGACGACTGGGGCCAGACCTGGGCCCGGGTGATCCAGCACCGCTTCCAGTCGCAGGGCGAGATGCACGGCCACGCGGTCGGCAACCTGCTGATCGTCGCCCTGTGGGAGCAGCTCGGCGACCACGTCCAGGCGCTCGACCTGGTCGGCAAGCTGCTCGGCGCGCACGGGCGGGTGCTGCCCATGTCGGCCGTGCCGCTGGAACTCCAGGCCCTGGTGAAGGGCCATGACCCGGGGCGCCCGGAGGACATCGACACGGTCCGCGGCCAGGCCACCGTCGCCCTCACCACGGGCGAGGTGCAGTCCGTGCACCTGGTGCCGCACGACCCGCCCGCCGTGCCCGAGGCCGTCGCGGCGGTCCGCGACGCGGACTGGGTGGTGCTCGGCCCCGGCTCCTGGTTCTCCTCGGTCATCCCGCACCTGCTCGTGCCCGAACTGGTGGACGCCCTCATGGACACCAAGGCGCGCCGGGTACTCTCGCTGAACCTCGCCCCGCAGCCCGGAGAAACCGAGGGCTTCTCCCCGCAGCGTCATTTGGAGGTTTTGGGACGACACGCCCCTAAACTCGCCCTGGACGTGGTGCTGGCCGACGAGGCCGCCGTGCCCGACCGCGATTCGCTGACGGACGCCGCCAAGCGTTTCGGGGCCGCGGTCGAGCTGGCTCCGGTGGCCCGGACGGACGGAACTCCGCGGCATGACCCGGAGCTGCTGGCCGCCGCGTACGACCGTATTTTTCGGATGCATGGAAGGATCGGCCCATGGCGATGACGGCAGCGGTGAAGGATGAGATCTCCCGGCTCCCCGTCACCCGGACCTGCTGTCGGAAGGCGGAGGTCTCCGCCATGCTGCGGTTCGCCGGCGGCCTCCACCTGGTGAGCGGGCGCATCGTGATCGAGGCGGAGCTGGACACCGCGATGGCGGCCCGCAGACTCAAGCGGGACATCCTGGAGATCTTCGGCCACAGCTCCGAGCTGATCGTGATGGCGCCCGGCGGACTGCGCCGCGGCTCCCGCTACGTGGTCCGGGTCGTCGCGGGCGGCGACCAGCTGGCCCGGCAGACCGGCCTGGTCGACGGGCGGGGCCGTCCGATCCGCGGGCTGCCCCCGCAGGTCGTCTCCGGCGCCACCTGCGACGCCGAGGCGGCCTGGCGCGGCGCGTTCCTGGCGCACGGGTCGCTCACCGAGCCCGGCCGGTCCTCCTCCCTTGAGGTGACCTGCCCGGGTCCGGAGGCCGCGCTCGCCCTGGTCGGCGCCGCCCGCAGACTCGCCATCGCCGCCAAGGCGCGCGAGGTGCGCGGCGTGGACCGGGTGGTCGTCCGCGACGGCGACGCGATCGGCGCCCTGCTCACCCGGCTCGGCGCCCACGAGTCGGTGCTGGCCTGGGAGGAGCGCCGGATGCGCCGCGAGGTGCGCGCCACCGCCAACCGCCTGGCCAACTTCGACGACGCCAACCTGCGCCGCTCCGCCCGCGCGGCCGTGGCCGCCGGTGCCCGGGTGGCCCGCGCGCTGGAGATCCTCGGCGACGACGTCCCCGAGCACCTCGCCGCCGCCGGGCGGCTGCGCATGGAGCACAAGCAGGCGTCCCTGGAGGAGCTGGGCGCCCTCGCCGACCCGCCGCTGACCAAGGACGCCGTGGCCGGTCGCATCCGCCGCCTGCTGGCGATGGCCGACAAGCGCGCCGCCGACCTGGGCATCCCGGGCACGGAGGCGAACCTCAGCGAGGAACTCGCCGACAACCTCGTCGGCTGACCGACGGTCAGCCCCCTGAACACGCCGGTGCCGTCACCCAGTTGAGCGGTCGGCACCGGCGCTGGCGCACTAGAGGAAACACGCTAGTGACCCCCCCTGACGCACCCTTGACTCGATCATGAACTGACATGAGCCTGGCATCCACAATTCGCCAGGTGGCGAATCACAGCTAGGGGGGTTCATGAGACACAGAGCGAGATCGATCCTCGCTGTCGGCGCGCTCCTTCTCACCGGAGCGGGCATCGCACCCGTCGCCCAGGCACTGCCCGGCGCCCCGGCCGCCGGGGACACCGACGAGGTCAAGGTCTTCCGCGCCGAGGTCACCAAGAAGCAGGTACCCCTGCTGCTGGCGGCCGGTCAGGACGGCCACGAACTCAGCGAACGGGTACCCCAGAAGGGCACCGCCACCGTCGAGGTCTACCTCACCGACCAGCAGGCCAGGAAGCTGGAGAAGAAGGGTGTCGGCCTCACCGAGCACACCCTCTCCACCCGCGCCGAACAGCGCGTGGAGGCCGCGGCCGAGGGCGTGTTCCGCCCCTACGGCGGTGCCGGTGGCCTGAAGGAGGAGGTGCTCGCCACCGCCCAGGCGAACCCGTCCCTGACCAAGGTCGTCTCCATCGGGAAGACCGTCGGCGGCCAGGACATCCTCGCGCTGAAGCTCACCAAGAACGCCCGGAAGACCAAGGACGGCGCCAAGCCGTCGGTGCTGTACGTGTCCAACCAGCACGCGCGGGAGTGGATCACCCCGGAGATGACCCGGCGGCTGCTCCACCACTACCTGGACAGCTACCGGACCGACAGGCGCGTCAGGAAGATCGTCGACACCACCGAGCTGTGGTTCGTGCTCTCGGCCAACCCCGACGGCTACGACCACACCTTCGCCGACGAGGACAACCGCCTCTGGCGCAAGAACCTGCGCGACATCAACGGCGACGGCGCCATCACCACCGGCGACGGCGTCGACCTCAACCGCAACTTCGCCTACAAGTGGGGCTACGACGACGAGGGTTCCTCCCCCAACCCCACCAGTCAGACCTACCGGGGCCCCGGCCCCAACTCCGAGCCCGAGACCAAGGCGCTGGACGCCTTCGAGCGCCGTATCGGCTTCGAGTACGGCATCAACTACCACTCCGCCGCCCAACTCCTGCTCTACGGCGTCGGCTGGCAGGTCGCCACGCCCACCCCCGACGACGTGCTCTACAAGGCGCTCGCCGGCACCCCCGGCAACTCCGCGATCCCCGGCTACCTCCCGCAGCTGTCCTCGGAGCTGTACACCACCAACGGCGAGGCGGACGGCCACGCGGCCAACGTCAACGGCATGGGGATGTTCACCCCCGAGATGTCGACCTGCCAGACGGCCTCCGACCGCTACCCCGACGACGCCTGGAACGCGGCCGACTGCCAGTCGGTGTTCAACTTCCCCGACGACGAGAAGCTGATCCAGGAGGAGTTCGAGAAGAACATCCCCTTCGCGCTCGCCGTCGCCGAGACCGCCGCCACCCCCGACCAGCCGAAGTCCCCGGTCGGCGTCGACGCGCCCGACTTCACGCTGGTCCCGTTCTCCACCTCGTACTCCCGCGGCGCGGACCAGGAAGTCTCCGTGGTGGTGCGCAGGTCGGTGCGGGACAAGGAGATGAAGTACCGCGTCAACGGCGGCCGTACGCACGACATGAGGCTGCGGCCGTGGCGGGGCGGTGAGACCTTCGGTGGTGTGGACAACCTCCACTTCGACGAGTACCGGGCCAAGGTCCGCGACGGCGACCCGGGCGACCAGGTCGAGGTGTGGTTCACCGGCAAGCCCCGCCAGGGCAAGCGCACCACCAGCGGGCACTTCACCTACACCGTCGCCGAGCGGCCCCGCGCCGACGTCCTCGTCGTCGCCGAGGAGGGCGCGACCGCGACCCGGACCCAGACCTACGTCGACGCGCTGAAGGCCAGCGGGCACAAGGCGGCCGTCTGGGACGTCGCCACCCAGGGCGCCCCCGACGCGCTCGGCGTCCTCGCCCACTTCGACGCCGTCGTCCACTACACCGGCGCGGCCGTCCCCGGCATCGCCACCCAGCTCGAACTGCGCGCCTACCTCAACGAGGGCGGCAAGCTGGTCGAGGCGGGCGAGCGGGCCGGCGGCAGCGTCGACCTCGGCGACGGCACCCCGTCGAACGACTTCAGCCAGTACTACCTGGGCGCCTACACCCGTACGTCACTGCCGTCGGTGACCTCCTTCGAGGGCGCCGGAGCGCTCGCGGGGGCGGCCGGGGCGCTCGGCGCGGCACCGGGCAACCCGCTGGACACAGCGGGCTCGTTCAGCGTCACCTCGGACACCCTGCCGGTGTCGACGTACCCGCAGTTCGCCAGCGCGGGCGCGGGCGCCTTCCCGGGCACCGTCAACCCGTACGGGCCGTTCGAGGGCGCCTCCATGGCGGCCGTACGCCACTCCGACTACGCCTGGAACCGGCTCACCCGCACCGTCGACCTGACCTCGGTCGGCGCCGCGGACGCCCCGGCGCTGAGCACCCGGATGTTCTGGGACACGGAGGAGGACTACGACCACGTCCTGATCGAGGCCCGCACCGCCGGGGGCGACGACTGGACCACGCTCCCGGAGGCCGGGGGCGCGACCAGCACCACCGTGCCCGCGGAGTGCGAGGCCGGGTTCTTCATCCAGGCCCACCCGGCGCTCAAGCGGTATCTGACGCTGGGTGACGGCGGCTGCACGGCCACCGGCACCTCCGGCTCCTTCAACAGCCTCACCGGCGCCTCGGCGGGCTGGCAGGCGCTCTCCTTCGACCTGTCGGCGTACGCCGGGAAGACGGTGGAGCTGTCCATCAGCTACGTCACCGACCCGGGCTCCGGCGGCCGGGGCGTCCTCGTCGACAACACCTCCGTCGTCGTCGGCGGCGCGTCGACCGGGACCGAGGGCTTCGAGACGTCCTTCGGCCCCTGGACCGTCGCCGGGCCGCCCGCGGGCAGCCCCGCCGTGGTCCTGGACTGGGAGCGCACCGGCGAACTGTTCAAGACGTACGGGGCCGTCGCCACGGACGACACCGTGCTGCTGGGCTTCGGCCTGGAGCACCTGACCGCGCCCGCGGACCGTTCGGCGCTGCTGGGCGAGGCGCTGGCGGCCCTCGGCGCCTGACCCCGGCCGACGCGTCAACGGAACAGGACACCACGTGACCGAACCGACTGGTCCGAGCGACGCGAGCGATCCGAGTGGCCCGGCCTGAACCGGGTTACCCGGTGGGCGGCCCGTACCCCCTACTGGCGGGTACGGGCCGCCGTGCCGTGTACGGCCCCTTCGATGTCACCGAGAAGGCCGCGGGGAGGTAGGGTCGTAGGCGGTCGGGGACATCCCATACAGCTCGCCGACGACAACGGAGTCGGCGTACCAACGAGGAGATCGGTTCGTGACGATCCGCGTAGGCATCAACGGCTTTGGCCGCATCGGTCGCAGCTACTTCCGCGCGCTGCTGGAGCAGGGTGCGGACATCGAGATCGTGGCTGTCAACGACCTGGGTGACACGGCGACCACCGCGCACCTGCTCAAGTACGACACCATCATGGGCCGCCTCAAGGAAGAGGTCTCCCACACCGCCGACACGATCACCGTCGGCGGCAAGACCATCAAGGTGCTCTCCGAGCGCAACCCGGCGGACATCCCGTGGGGTGAGCTGGGCGTCGACATCGTCATCGAGTCGACGGGCATCTTCACCAAGAAGGACGACGCCGCGAAGCACATCGCCGGCGGCGCCAAGAAGGTCCTCATCTCCGCCCCGGCGAAGGACGAGGACATCACCGTGGTCATGGGTGTCAACCACGAGCAGTACGACCCGGCGAACCACCACGTCATCTCCAACGCCTCCTGCACCACCAACTGCGTGGCGCCGATGGCGAAGGTGCTGGACGAGAACTTCGGCATCGTCAAGGGCCTGATGACGACGGTGCACGCGTACACCAACGACCAGCGCATCCTGGACTTCCCGCACAAGGACCTGCGCCGTGCGCGGGCCGCCGCCGAGAACATCATCCCGACCACCACCGGTGCCGCCAAGGCCACCGCCCTGGTGCTCCCGCAGCTCAAGGGCAAGCTGGACGGCATGGCCATGCGCGTCCCGGTCCCGACCGGCTCGGTCACCGACCTGGTCCTGGAGCTGTCCCGCGAGGTCACCAAGGAAGAGGTCAACGCCGCCTTCCAGAAGGCCGCCGAGGGCGAGCTGAAGGGCATCCTGGAGTACACCGAGGACCCGATCGTCTCCTCCGACATCGTCAACGCCCCGGCGTCCTGCACCTTCGACTCGTCCCTGACCATGGTCCAGGACGGCAAGAACGTGAAGGTCATCGGCTGGTACGACAACGAGTGGGGCTACTCCAACCGCCTCGTCGACCTGACGGTCTTCGTCGGCAACCAGCTCTGATCCCCAGAGCGGGGACCCGGATGTGAGAGCAGGGCTCGGGCAGTGCGTGAACGTACTGCCCGAGCCCTGCCGCACGTCCGGCCCCACCAGCCTCCCCACGATCAACAGCCCTGCTCAGGAGTCCAGGAGTTCCTATGAAGACGATCGACGCTCTCCTCGCCGAAGGCGTCGCGGGCAAGCGGGTCTTCGTCCGCGCCGACCTGAACGTGCCGCTGGACGGCACCACGATCACCGATGACGGCCGTATCCGCGCCGTGCTGCCCACCGTCAAGGCGCTCGCCGAGGCGGGCGCCCGGGTCGTCGTCGCCTCCCACCTGGGCCGCCCCAAGGGTGCCCCGGACCCGGCCTACTCGCTCGCCCCCGCCGCCTCCCGGCTCGGTGAACTCCTCGGCACCGCCGTGGCGTTCGCCACCGACACCGTCGGCGAGTCCGCCACCGCCACCGTCGCGGGCCTCGGTGACGGCGAGGTGGCCGTCGTCGAGAACCTGCGCTTCAACCCCGGCGAGACCGCCAAGGACGCCGCCGAGCGCGGTGCCTTCGCCGACCAGCTCGCCGCCCTCGCGGACGCCTACGTCGGCGACGGCTTCGGCGCGGTGCACCGCGCGCACGCCTCCACCGTCGACCTCCCGGCCCGGCTGCCGCACTACGCCGGGTACCTCATCGCCACCGAGGTCGGCGTCCTGAAGAAGCTCACCGAGGACGTCAAGCGGCCCTACGTCGTCGCCCTCGGCGGCGCCAAGGTCTCCGACAAGCTCGCCGTCATCGACCAGCTCCTCGGCAAGGCCGACCGCCTGCTCATCGGCGGGGGCATGGCGTACACCTTCCTCAAGGCCCAGGGCCACGAGATCGGCGCCTCGCTCCTCCAGGAGGACCAGGTGCCCGTCGTGCGCGAGTACCTGCGGCGCGCCGAGGAGAGCGGCGTCGAGCTGGTGCTGCCGGTGGACGTGCTGGTCGCGGGCGAGTTCCCGGACCTGAGGACCAAGGCGCCCGCCCACCCCACCGTGGTCGCCGCGGACGCCATCCCCGCGGGCCAGCAGGGCCTGGACATCGGCCCCGAGACCCGCAAGCTGTACGCCTCGAAGCTCGCCGACGCCGCCACCGTCTTCTGGAACGGCCCCATGGGCGTCTTCGAGCACCCCGACTACGCCGAGGGCACCAAGGTGGTCGCCCAGGCCCTCATCGACTCCCCGGGCTTCACCGTGGTCGGCGGCGGCGACTCCGCCGCGGCCGTGCGGATCCTGGGCTTCGACGAGCAGGCATTCGGCCACATCTCGACCGGTGGCGGCGCCTCCCTCGAATACCTCGAGGGCAAGACGCTCCCCGGCCTCGCCGCACTGGAGGACTGACCAAGCATGAGCACGCGCACGCCGCTGATGGCGGGCAACTGGAAGATGAACCTCAACCACCTGGAGGCCATCGCCCACGTCCAGAAGCTCGCCTTCGCCCTGGCCGACAAGGACTACGAGGCCGTCGAGGTCGCCGTCCTGCCGCCCTTCACCGACCTGCGCTCCGTGCAGACCCTGGTCGACGGCGACAAGCTGAAGATCAGGTACGGCGCCCAGGACATCTCCGCGCAGGACTCCGGCGCCTACACCGGTGAGATCTCCGGACCGATGCTGGCCAAGCTGAAGTGCACCTACGTGGCCATCGGCCACTCGGAGCGCCGCCAGTACCACGCCGAGACCGACGAGATCGTCAACGCCAAGGTCAAGGCAGCCTTCAAGCACGGGCTGACCCCGATCATGTGTGTCGGCGAGGAGCTGGAGGTGCGCGAGGCGGGCAACGCCGTCCCGCACACCCTGGCCCAGGTCGAGGGCGGTCTGAAGGACGTCCCGGCCGAGCAGGCCGAGACCGTCGTGATCGCCTACGAGCCGGTGTGGGCCATCGGCACCGGCAAGGTCTGCGGCGCGGAGGACGCCCAGGAGGTCTGCGCCGCCGTCCGCGGCAAGGTCGCCGAGCTGTACTCCCAGGAGCTGGCCGACAAGGTCCGCATCCAGTACGGAGGCTCCGTGAAGTCGGGCAACGTCGCCGAGATCATGGCGCAGGCCGACATCGACGGCGCCCTGGTGGGCGGCGCGTCGCTGGACGCCGACGAGTTCGTCAAGATCGTCCGCTTCCGCGACCAGTGAGCGCGCACCCGCGACCAGTGAGTATGCGCTAGCAGCGATCCGTCGTACTCTTGCGGGGGCGTGGCCCTGACGGCCACGCCCCTGTCGTCCATCCGAATCCGAGGAAGTTGGTCCAGCCGTGGTTATGGGGTTCTCGATCGCCCTGATCGTCTTCAGCCTGCTGATGATGCTGCTGGTGCTGATGCACAAGGGCAAGGGCGGCGGCCTCTCCGACATGTTCGGTGGCGGTATGCAGTCGTCCGTCGGCGGCTCCTCGGTCGCCGAGCGCAACCTCGACCGCATCACCGTGGTCGTCGGTCTCCTCTGGTTCGCCTGCATCGTCGTGCTCGGCCTGCTGATCAAGATCGACAGCTGAGCGACGTACACATTCCGCACGTAACGCCCCATGTTCGGTACGCGCCCGTGAGCGCGGCCTATCATGGGGCTTGCGTCTAGGTGTGGGGCCTTGTAACTCCAATCACTGGACGCGCGTTGGGCCTTACGTAGACTGAGGCGCTCGCGGCGAAGCGAAACGCCGACTCGCTTCGCGGCACCATCACGCAGGGAGTTACGACCGTGGCAAGTGGCAACGCGATCCGTGGAAGCCGGGTCGGGGCGGGGCCGATGGGCGAGGCCGAGCGCGGCGAGTCCGCGCCACGCCTGCGCGTCTCCTTCTGGTGCTCCAACGGGCACGAAACCCAGCCGAGCTTCGCCAGCGACGCACAGGTCCCCGACACCTGGGACTGTCCGCGCTGCGGGTTCCCCGCCGGACAGGACCGGGACGACCCCCCGGCCCCGCCGCGCACCGAGCCCTACAAGACACACCTGGCGTACGTCCGCGAACGCCGCAGCGACGCGGACGGCGAGGCGATCCTCGCCGAGGCGCTCGCCAAACTGCGGGGAGAGATCTAGGACTTCACAGCGGCCGGGCACCCAGGTGTCCGGCTGCGGCTGTCTCGGCGCGACGCGGTCTCGTCCGCTCCATTAGGTTGGGGCGGTAGCGGGGCAGGCAACGCAGTTGTGCGCAGGCAGGAAAGAAGGCTGAAGTCCCAGATGAACGCAGACGGCCGTACCCGGCTCGACCAGACGCCAGAGTGGACCGCTCTGGCCAAGCACCGCGAGGAACTCGGCGAGGTGCGGTTGCGCGAGCTGTTCGCCGCCGATCCCGGGCGCGGCAGCGGGTACACGCTCCAGGTCGGTGACCTGTACGTCGACTACTCCAAGCACCTGGTCACCGACGAGACCCTGCGGCGCCTGCGTGAGCTGGCCGCCGCCACCGACGTGTTCGGGCTGCGGGACGCCATGTTCCGCGGCGAGAAGATCAACACCACCGAGGACCGCGCCGTGCTGCACACCGCGCTGCGCGCCCCGCGGGACGCGGTGGTCGAGGTCGACGGCGAGAACGTCGTGCCCAAGGTGCACGCGGTCCTCGACAAGATGGCCGACTTCGCGCGCCGGGTCCGCTCCGGCGAGTGGACCGGCCACACCGGCCGGCGGATCCGCAACGTCGTCAACATCGGCATCGGCGGCTCCGACCTCGGTCCCGCGATGGCCTACGAGGTGCTGCGGGCCTTCACCGACCGCGAGCTGACGGTGCGTTTCGTCTCCAACGTGGACGGCGCCGACCTGCACGAGGCGGTCCGCGACCTGGACCCGGCGGAGACCCTGTTCATCGTCGCCTCCAAGACCTTCACCACCATCGAGACGGTCACCAACGCCACGTCGGCCCGGAGCTGGCTGCTGGACGGGCTCGGCGGCGAGGAGGAGGCGGTCGCCCGGCACTTCGTCGCCCTGTCGACCAACGCCGAGAAGGTCACGGACTTCGGCATCGACCCGGACAACATGTTCGAGTTCTGGGACTGGGTGGGCGGGCGCTACTCGTACGACTCCGCGATCGGCCTCTCCCTGATGATCGCGATCGGTCCGGAGGCGTTCCGGGAGATGCTCGACGGCTTCCACCTGGTCGACGAGCACTTCCGCACCGCGCCCGCCGAGGAGAACGTGCCGCTGCTGCTCGGTCTGCTGGGCGTCTGGTACGGCAACTTCCTGGGTGCCCAGTCGCACGCGGTGCTGCCGTACAGCCACTACCTGTCGAAGTTCACCGCCTACCTCCAGCAGCTCGACATGGAGTCCAACGGCAAGTACGTCGGCCGGGACGGCACCGAGGTGGACTGGCAGACCGGGCCGGTGGTCTGGGGCACGCCCGGCACCAACGGACAGCACGCCTACTACCAGCTCATCCACCAGGGGACGAAGCTGATCCCGGCGGACTTCATCGGCTTCGCCGAGCCGGTCGCCGAGCTGAGCGAGGAGCTGAGCGCGCAGCACGACCTGCTGATGGCCAACTTCTTCGCCCAGACCCAGGCGCTGGCCTTCGGCAAGACCCCGGACGAGGTGCGCGCCGAGGGCGTGCCGGAGGAACTCGTCGCCCACAAGACGTTCAAGGGCGACCACCCGACGACCACGATCCTCGCCGCCGAGCTGACGCCGTCGGTGCTCGGCCAGCTCGTCGCGCTGTACGAGCACAAGGTGTTCGTGCAGGGCGCGGTGTGGAACATCGACTCCTTCGACCAGTGGGGCGTGGAGCTGGGCAAGGTCCTCGCCAAGCGCGTCGAGCCCGCGCTGACCGAGGGCGCCGGCGTGCCGGGCCTGGACGCCTCCACACGGGCTCTCGTCGACCGGTACCGGGAGCTGCGCGGGCGCCGGTAGGCCCCCGGGTCAGGTCACCGAGTTCAGGGTGTCGGCCAGCCTGCGGCGCGCGGCGCGTGCCGCGGGCAGGGCCGCCAGCCCGGCCGCGCCCAGTACGGCGGCCGTCCCGAACAGCAGCAGGAGCGCGGGGGAGGGGAGCTGCGCGATCCCCGCGCCGATGCCGCTGGAACGGCCCTGCGCGTCGATCAGCCAGCGCGCCAGCGGCACCCCGAGTGCCGTGCCGAGGAGCGCCGCCGCCAGCGCCGTACAGCCCGTCGCGGTGACCGTGACGGCGGTGATCTGGCGGGGGGACAGGCCGATGGCCTTCAGGGCGAGCAGGTCCCGCTCGCCCTCGCGGACGGTGCCGCCGATCGCGGTGAGCAGCTCGATCAGCCCGATCAGGGCGAGTACGGCGATCAGACCGACGACGACGCCCCGCAGCGGCGACAGCCCGTCCGCGGGGTTCGCCACGGCGTGCACGTCGAGGTGGCCGCGCCCGGCCGCCGCCAGCCGGTCCGCGACCGTGTGCCGGTCGGCGCCGGGGGCGAGGCGGACCTGGTAGAGCGTGGGCTCCAGGTCGGGGTCGTTGGCGCGCAGGGTGTCCAGGGACGTCGAGATGACCTTGCCCGCGTTCTCCGGTTCGATGCTGCGGCCCACGATGTGCAGGATCTGCGGCTGGTCCCCGACGGTCATCCGCACCCAGTCCCCGACCCGCACGTCCAGCAGGTCGAGCAGCCCCTGCCCGGCCACCGCCTCGTCGGGGCCGTGCGCGGGGCGGCCCTCGGTGACGGTGTACGGGTAGGGGTCCTCGCGGGTGCCGAGGCCGCGCAGGGCGATGGTGCCGGTCTGGCCGGGGACCAGCGCGGCGACCTCCACGCCCTGGTGCGCGGCGGTGACGTCGGGGTCGTGCCGGAGCAGGGCGCGGGTCGCGGCGTCGTCGAGGGCGCTGTCCGGGCGGACGGTGAGGGCGGCGGGCAGACCGATCTGCTCGGGTCGGCTGTGGAAGCGGTCCAGAGTGGTCCAGGCGCTCATCGCCACCACGATCAGCAGCAGCGGCAGCGTGAGACGGCCCACGGCGGCCAGCGAGCGGGCGCGGCGGGCGAACGCCTTGTGCCAGCCGAGGACCAGCGCGGGCGGCACCCGCACCCCGAGGGCGCGGCGGGCCAGCCCCGACATGCCGCCGCCGGGCGGCGCGGCGGGCCGGGGCACCGGCACCGGCGGCACCCGGCCCGCCCGCCAGGCGGCGAGGCCGGTGGTGGCGCCGATGAACAGCACGGCGGCCACCGGCACCGCCGCCAGCGTCACGGTGTGTCCGGGCAGCCCCTGCCACACGGCGACCGCGTCCCCGAGCCGCCCCGGCATCCGGCCGCCGAGGGCCTGGGTGAGGGAGGCGGCGGCCACCGCGCCGAGGAGCGCGTAGGCGAGGTGCTGGAGGAGGAAGACCCGGACGACCTGGCCGGGCGTGAAGCCGATCGCCTTCAGCACCGAGATGTCCCGCAGGTGCCCCCGGATCCGGGTGCCGATCGCGCCGTGCACGGCGAGCCCCGCGGCGACCAGCGCGCCGAGCCCGAACAGCCCGAGGACCTGGCCGAGGAGCCGGTTGCCGCCCTGCGCCTCGGCGCGGGCCTGCCGCCAGGTGGAGACCTCGCCGATGGCCCCGGCGCCGAGCGCGGTGACGGCGCGCTGGACGGCGTAGTCGGTGTCCTCGGGGTCGGTCAGGCGCAGCCCGGTCACCTGGCCGTCGGGGGCGCGGACGGCGGACGGCCGCGCCCAGACCAGGCCCGGTTGCTCGCCGGGCCGGTAGCGCGGCTCGGCGCTGTCCGCGACGCCGACGACGGTGAGGGCGCGGGTGGTGCCGGGGAGGGTGAGTTCGTCGCCGGGTTCGGCGAGCAGGGTGCGGGCGAGGCCGGTCTCCAGGACGACGCCGTCGGGTGTGGTGGGGTCCAGCCAGCGGCCGGAGGTGAGGACGGGGCGGCCGACGTCGGGCTCGCCGGGGGTGCCGCGCAGTTCGACGTAGGCGCGGGTGCCGCGGGCGGTGACGGTCGTGGACTCCACCGGGTACGGGCCCGCCACGGCCTCGGTGCCGTCCAGCTCGGCCAGCCTGCCCGCGTCGGCGCTGACGCCGGTGTGGATCCACACGTGCGCCCCGTTGGCCTGCGCGAACACCCGCTGCCAGGGGTTGGTGGCGTACCCGAACAGGGCGGAGGCCAGCAGCAGGGACACCACGATGCCCGCGGTGGCCAGTACCAGGAACAGCGCCTCTCCCCGGTGCGTCCGCAGATCGGAGTGCGCCCAGCGCAGGGTGGCTCGCACCGGCGTCAGCCCCTCGGGCCGGGGGCGGGTCGGCCGCGCCGCGCCGGGCGCCCCGGCGCGCCGGTGGGCCGGGGGCGGCGACCGGCCGCCGGGGCGTGCGCCGAGGGGCGCGCGCGGTGGCCGGGCGGCTGGGCCGTCGTGCGCGTGCCGGGTCCGGCATCGCGGGCCGGGGAGCCGTGTGCGGCGGGCATCGCGGTCAGTCCTTCAGTTCCAGGACGCCGGATATGCCCGGTCGGCGCGGCGGTGGGCCGTCGGTCAGGTCCGCGTCGTCGGCTATCCGGCCGTCGTAGAAGCTGATCACGCGGTCGGCGGCGCTGGCGAGGCGGGCGTCATGGGTGACCAGCAGGATCGTCTGGCCGCGCTGGTGGAAGCGGGACAGCAGCCGCATCACCTCGCGGGTGCCCTTGCTGTCGAGGCTGCCCGCAGGCTCGTCGGCGAGGAGCAGCGGCGGGTGGTTGACCAGGGCGCGGGCCAGGGCGACCCGCTGCTGCTCGCCGCCGGACAGCTCGCCGGGCATGGCGCGCTCCTTGCCCGCGAGCCCCAGCTCGGTCAGCAGCCGCTCGCGTTCCGCGCGGGCCCGCTTCGGCGGGAGACCGGCGAGCAGCGCGGGCAGTTCGACGTTGTCGGCGACGGACAGGTTGGAGACCAGGTTGAAGAACTGGAAGACGATGCCGATCCGTTTCCTGCGCTGCACCGCCCAGCGCGCCTCGCTCCAGCCGTCGGCGCGCTCGTCGTCCAGCCAGATGCTGCCGCTGTCGGGCCGCTGGAGCCCGCCGAGCAGGTGCAGCAGGGTCGACTTGCCCGCCCCGGACGGGCCGGTCACGGCGACGAACTCGCCGCGCCGCACGCACAGGTCGACCCCGCGCACCGCGTGCGCGGGCGCGCCCTCGCCGTGGTAGGTGCGCACCAGGCCCTCGGCGCGCAGCAGTACGGGAGCGGGACCGTCGCTCATCCCAGCTCCTCCAGCTCTTCCTGGCACCGCTCCAGCCAGTCGAGGTCGGCCTGCAGGTGCAGCATGGCGCCCTCGATGAGCAGATGGGCGACGCGGTTGTCCCGGTCCTCGGCGGCGGCCAGCCGGGACAGGTCCCGCATGGTGTTGAGGTACTGGCGCCGCTGCTTGTTGATGAGTGCGATCCGGTCGGCGAGACCGGTCTGCGGAGCGAGGGCCAGCTTCATGAAGAACTCGTCCCGTACCCGAGGTTCGTCCGCGGTCTCCTCGTACCAGCCGCGCAGCGCCTCGCGCCCGGCGTCGGTGAGGTGGTAGACCTTCTTGTTGGGTCGGCTGGACTGCTCGACGTCCTCGCCCTCGATCAGTCCCGACTTCTCCAGGCGGCCGAGGGTGACGTAGATCTGGCCGACGTTCGGCTGAGGGTACGCGGAGCCCAGCAGTTGCTCAAGGTCCTGCTTCAGCTCGTAGCCGTGGGCCGGGCCGCGCGCGAGGAGTGCCAGGAGGGGCAGGCGCACTCGTGCGGTCCTCCTGTCCTCGTGAAGTGGTCCAGCGGGGCTCGTACGGGTCTCGGGATGTGGTCCAGGCCCTAGTATCGCCCATACCTAACCGCTATACATGCCCCAGATCCGGGCGACGGCGCCCGGGGGCGGGTACAGGGAGGAACCTATGCGGTGGATCCGTGCCGCGGGTAGGGGCCTCCTCGTCCTCGTGGTGATCCTGACCGGTTACGCCGCCTCCGGCGCCCGCGCCGACGAGGGCGCCGCGGCCGGCCGTGGCCCGCTGACGCTGGCCACCGCGGGCGACCTCACCGGCTACCTCGGCCCGCTGCTGGAAGGCTGGAACCGCACCCACCCCGGCGAACGCGTCACCCTCGTCGAACTGCCGGACTCCGCCGACGAGACCCGCGCCCAGATGGCCACCGACCTGCGCGGCGACGAACGCGGCCGGTTCGACGTCCTCAACATCGACGTCAACTGGACCTCGGAGTTCGCCGCGGCCGGCTGGATCCGCCCGCTGCCGCGCGACCGCTTCCCGCTGGACACCTTCCTGCCCCGGGTCGTCGACACCGCGACCTACGACGGACGCCTGTACGCCGTCCCGTACGTCACCAACGCCGGGCTGCTGCTGTACCGCAGGGACGTCCTGGACCGCGAGGGCCTGGACCCGCCGCGCACCTGGGCCGAGCTGGAGCGGATGGCGGAGACCGTCGCCCCGAAGTACGGACTCGACGGCTACGCGGGCCAGTTCCTGCCCTACGAGGGCCTCACCGTCAACGCGGCCGAGGCGGTCTACTCGGCGGGCGGCACCATCCTCGGCGGCGAGGGCGAGCGCGTCACCGTGGACTCCGCGGCGGCCCGCGAGGGCATCGGGTTCCTGGCGCGCGGGGTGCGCGAGGGCTGGATACCGCGCGAGGCGCTGACGTACAAGGAGGAGGAGTCCAAGCTGGCCTTCCAGGACGGCGGCCTGCTCTTCCTGCGCAACTGGCCCTACGCGTACGCCGTCGCCGCCGCCGAGGGCTCCCCGGTCGCCGGGAAGATCGGCGCCGTACCGCTGCCCGGCCCGGACGGGCCCGGCACCAGCGTGCTCGGCGGGTCCAACCTGGCGGTCAGCAGGCACGCCCGGCACCCGGACTCGGCGGCCCGGCTGATCGCGTACTTCACCAGCGAGCGCGTGCAGCGCCAGGTGCTCACCCGGGGCGCACTGCCGCCGGTCCGCGCCGACCTGTACGAGGACCCGGAGCTGGTGCGGCGGTTCCCCTACCTGCCGACGCTGCGGGAGAGCGTGCGGACGGCCGCGCCGCGCCCCAAGAGCCCGCGCTACGACCAGGTCAGCCTGGTGGTGCAGGCGGTCGTGCACGACGCGCTGGCCGGGCGGCACACGCCCGAGGAGGCGGTGCGGCGGCTGGCGCGGGAACTCGACGCGCTCACCCGTTCCTAGTTACTTGTTAGGTAACGCCAACATCTCATCTCTGTCCGTTACGGACGGATAGATCCGTAGATTCGCGGTCAACTGCCCGGTAGCTTGCGTGCTGTTCATTGACACCTCCGTGACACGGCTACTTAACATGCATACATGGCAAGTAAGTGTCCCTGGTGGCGCGACGCGGTGATCTACCAGGTGTACGTCCGCAGCTTCCTGGACAGCACCGGCGACGGCATCGGCGATCTCGCCGGGGTCCGGGCCGGGCTGCCCTACCTGAGGAAGCTCGGCGTCGACGGGATATGGCTGAGCCCCTTCTATCCCTCACCGCAGGCCGACCACGGCTACGACGTGGCCGACTACCGCGACGTCGACCCGGTCTTCGGCGACCTCGCCGAGTTCGACCTGCTGATGACCACGGCCCGGCGGCTCGGCGTCAGGGTGCTGCTCGACATCGTCCCCAACCACTGCTCCAGCGCCCACCCGGACTTCCGGCGCGCGCTCGCCGCGGCGCCCGGCAGCCCGGACCGCGCCCGCTTCCACTTCGCGGACGGCCGCGGCCCCGACGGCGCCGAGCCGCCCAACAACTGGCACGCCATGTTCGGCGGCCCCGCCTGGACCCGCGTCGACGACGGCCAGTGGTACCTGCACATGTTCACGCCCGAGCAGCCCGACTGGAACTGGCGCAACCCGGAGGTCGCCGCCGACTTCGACGCCACCCTGCGGTTCTGGCTGGACCGCGGCGTCGACGGCTTCCGCGTCGACGTCGCCGCCGGCCTCTACAAGCACCCCGGACTGCCCGACTCACCCGACCCCGAGGCCGACGCCCGCACCCGCGACTCGGTCAACCCGCTCGCCTGGAACCAGCCCGAGGTGCACGACGTGTGGCGGCACTGGCGCGCGGTCTGCGAGGAGTACACCGCCCGCGACGGCCGCGAACGGCTCCTCGTCGGCGAGGTGTCCGTGCCCACCGCCCGCGAGCACGCCCGGTACGTCCGCGCCGACGAACTCCACCAGGCGTTCTTCTTCGACCTGCTCAGCGCGGACTGGGACGCCGACGCCTTCCGCAAGGTGATCTCCGAGGCCATGCAGGACATCGCCGGAACCGGCTCCACGGTCACCTGGGTCCTCAACAACCACGACCAGGTCCGCACCGTCACCCGCTACGGCGAACCCACCCCGCAGGGCAGCGGCCTCGGGTCGGCCCGTGCCCGTGCCGCCGCGCTGCTGATGCTGGCGCTGCCGGGTGCCGCGTACATCTACCAGGGCGAGGAACTCGGGCTGCCCGAGGTCGTCGACCTGCCCGACGACGTGCTCACCGACCCGATCTTCCGCCGCACCGGCAACCGGGCCCGGATCCGCGACGGCTGCCGGGTGCCGCTGCCCTGGTCGGGACAGGCGTCGCCGTTCGGGTTCAGCTTTGGCGCGGAGGGGGCCAAGCCGTGGCTGCCGCAGCCGTCGTACTTCGCCGAGTACGCCACCGACCGCGCCCTCGCCGACACCCGCTCCTTCTGGCACCTCTACCGCGACGGCCTCCACCTGCGCGCCGCGCTGCCCCAGTTGGGGGAGGGCACGCTCACCTGGCTGGACACCCCGCCCGGCGTCCTCGCCTTCGTCCGCGGCGACGGCCTGGTCTGCGCCGTCAACTTCACCACCGCGCCCATCCCCGCGCCGGTCCCCGGCACCCCGCTGCTCGCCAGCGGCCCCTGCCCCGCCGGGGAACTGCCCGGCTCCACGGCCGCCTGGTGGCTCGGCGACCTCTGAACCTCCCCTCACCCACCGTTCTCCGAAGGGACATCAACGATGATGCGACGACGTACCACCCTGCTCACCGGCTGCACCGCCCTCGTCCTGGCGCTCACCGCCACCGCCTGCGGCGACGACGACCCGGTCAGCGCGGGCGGCGGCGACCAGTCGCTCAACGGCCAGACCGTCACCGTCGCCGGTGTCTGGTCCGGCACCGAGCAGAAGAACTTCCAGAAGGTCCTCGACGCGTTCGGCGAGCAGACCGGCGCCAAGACCCAGTTCGTCTCCACCGGCGACAACGTCTCCACCGTCGTCGGCAGCAAGATAGAGGGCGGCAACGCGCCCGACGTCGTGATGGTCCCACAGGTCGGCGTGTTGCAGCAGTTCGCCAAGGAGGGCTGGCTCACCCCGCTCTCCGAGAAGACCGAACAGGCCGTCGACTCCAACTTCGCCCCCGTCTGGAAGGACTACGGCAGCGTCGACGGCACCTTCTACGGCCTCTACTTCAAGGCCGCCCACAAGTCGACGGTCTGGTACAGCCCCGAGGCCCTCACCCAGGCCGGGGTCGAGCCGCCCAAGACCTACGACGAGATGCTGGACGCCGGGCACACCGTCTCCGACTCCGGGCTCGCCGCGTTCTCCGTCGCCGGTCAGGACGGTTGGACCCTCACCGACTGGTTCGAGAACATCTACCTCTCCCAGGCGGGCCCCGAGAAGTACGACGCCCTCGCCGCGCACGAGCTGAAGTGGACCGACCAGACCGTGGTCGACGCGCTCGGCACCCTCGGCGAACTCTTCAAGGACGAGCAGCTCGTCGCGGGCGGCCAGAAGCAGGCCCTGAACACCGACTTCCCCGGCTCCGTCGAGAAGGTCTTCGGCCCCGAGCCCGAGGCCGGGATGGTCTACGAGGGCGACTTCGTCGCGGGCGTCGCCAAGGACCAGTTCGGCAGGGAGATCGGCAAGGACGCCAACTTCTTCCCGTTCCCGCCCGTCGACGGCGGCACCGCGCCCGTCGTCAGCGGCGGTGACGCGGCCGTCCTCCTGAAGGACGGCAAGAACTCCAAGGCCGGGATGGCCCTCCTGGAGTACCTGGCCACCCCCGAGGCCGCCGCCGTGTGGGCCGAGGCGGGCGGCTTCCTCTCCCCGAACAAGGCGCTCGACCTCACCTCCTACGGCGACGACGTCACCCGCGCCACCGCCAAGTCCCTCGTCGACGCCGGGGACTCGGTCCGCTTCGACATGTCCGACCAGGCCCCCGCCGCCTTCGGCGGCACCAAGGGCGTCGGCGAGTGGAAGATCCTCCAGGACTTCCTGCGCGACCCCTCCGACCCGAAGGCGACCGCGGCCGAGCTGGAGAAGGCGGCGGCCAAGGCGTACAAGGGCTGATACGGCCATGACCGCCACCCTCACCAAGGAGACGAGCCCGGCGAACCCCCCGCCGCCGCTCACCCCGCCGCCGGGCGCCCGGCGCGCCCGGCGGCGGGGCCGGGTCATCGCCCTGCTGTTCGTCTTCCCCGCCCTGCTCCTGCTCGGCGCCCTCGTGCTCTACCCTGCGCTGTTCTCCGTCGGACGCAGCTTCTTCGACGCCTCCGGCGACCGCTTCGTCGGCGGCGACAACTACACCGAGATGTTCCGCGACCCGGCCACCCTCAAGGCCGTCCGCAACACCGCGATCTGGGTGGTCGTCGCCCCCACCCTGCTCACCGGCCTCGGGCTGGTCCTGGCCGTGCTGGTGGAGAAGATCCGCTGGGCGACCGCGTTCAAGCTGCTGCTGTTCATGCCCATGGCGGTCTCCTTCCTCGCCGCGGGCATCATCTTCCGCCTCGCCTACGACGAGGACCCCGACAAGGGCGTCCTCAACGCGGCCGTCGTCTCGGTCCACGACGCCTTCCAGGGCACCTCGTCCTACCCGGCCGCCCGCCCCCGCCCCGACCAGGGCCTGACCAAGGACGGCGACGGCGCCTACCGGACCGACGCCAGCGTCTCCCCCGGCGACGCCGTCACCCTCGGCCTCGTCGGGGTGGCGCCGGACGACCTGCCCGGCGGCGCCCGGCCCGCCCAGGGGGCCGACGGCCTCCAGGCCGTCCCCGGCGAACTGCGCGGCGTGGTCTACCTCGACTTCACCCCCGGGGGCGGCGGCGAGCAGGGCAAGGTCGACGCGAAGGAGAGCGGGCTGCCCGAGCTGACCGTCGAGGCGGTGCGCGACGGCCGCACGGTCGCCAGCACCACCACCGACGGCGACGGCACCTTCCGCTTCACCGGCCTCGACCAGGGCGGCTACGCGCTGAAGCTGCCCGCCGCCAACTTCGCCCCGCCCTACGACGGCGTCTCCTGGCTCGGACCCGCGCTGGTCACCCCGGCGATCATCGGGGCGTACCTGTGGATCTGGACCGGCTTCGCGATGGTGCTGATCGGGGCCGGACTGTCCGCCCTGCCCCGGGACGCGCTGGAGGCCGCCCGGATCGACGGCGCCAACGAGTGGCAGATCTTCCGGAAGATCACCGTGCCGCTCCTCGCGCCCGTCCTCACCGTCGTCTTCGTGACCCTGGTGATCAACGTGATGAAGGTCTTCGACCTCGTCTACATCATCGCGCCGGGGCCCGTGCAGGAGGACGCGACCGTGCTCGCCACGCAGATGTGGCTGGTGTCGTTCGGCGGCGGCAACGACCAGGGCCTGGGCAGCGCGCTCGGTGTGCTCCTGCTGCTGCTGGTGGTCCCGGCGATGGTGTTCAACGTCCGCCGCTTCCGAAGGAGTCAGCGATGAACGCGGTCCGGCGCTATCTGGGCAGCTCGGTGGTGCAGGCGTTCCTGGTCGTCATCGGCCTCGTCTGGATGACCCCGCTCGCCGGGCTGCTGCTGTCCTCGCTGCGCTCCGCCGAGGACACCGCCAAGGGCGGCTGGTGGACGGTGTTCACCAGCCCCGGGCAGCTGTCCTTCGACAACTACTCGGCCCTGCTGGACAACTCCGGGATGGTCCAGGCGTTCTGGAACACCGTCCTGATCTCGGTGCCGACCACCGTGCTGGTCGTCGGGCTCGCGGCGCTCGCCGGATACGCGTTCGCCTGGCTGGACTTCCCCGGCCGCGAGCCGGTGTTCCTGGTCGTGGTGGCGCTGCTGGTGGTGCCCGTGCAGATCGGCCTGCTGCCGGTGGCCAAGCTCTTCGGCCAGCTCGGCCTGTTCGGCACGATCCCCGGCGTGGTGCTCTTCCACGTCGCCTACGGGCTGCCGTTCGGGGTGTTCCTGCTGCGGAACTACTTCGCCGAGATGCCCAAGGAGATGCTGGAGGCCGCCCGCATGGACGGCGGCGGCGAGTGGCGGATCTTCACCCGGCTGGTGCTGCCGGTGGGCCTCCCGGCCATCGCCAGCCTCGCCATCTTCCAGTTCCTGTGGGTGTGGAACGACATGCTGGTGGCGCTGCTCTTCGCGGACAGCTCCTCGCAGCCGCTGACCGTGGAACTCCAGTCGCAGATCCGCCAGTTCGGCAGCAACATCGACGTGCTCGCACCCGGCGCGTTCCTGTCGCTGATCGTGCCGGTGGCGGTGTTCTTCGCCTTCCAGCGGCACTTCGTCCAGGGCGTGATGGCCGGCTCGGTCAAGTAGGCCCCCCGAGTTCCGGGTCCCCGCTCGCGGCGGCGAGCGGGGACCCGGTCCGTCACGGTGACGCCGGGGGGTACAGCGACCGCGGCAGCTGTGCCGCCGCCGCGTCGTCCAGCAGCCACAGGGTGCGGGCCCGGCCCCTCGCGCCCGCCGCCGGGGCCTGGATCTCCCCGGCGCCGGACAGCGCCATCGCCGCGGCCCGCGCCTTGTCCGCGCCCGCGGCCAGCAGCCACACCTCGCGGGCGGCACGGATCGCGGGCAGCGTCAGGGTGACCCGGGTCGGCGGCGGCTTGGGCGCGCCGTGCACCCCGACGACGGTGCGCTCGGTCTCCCGTACGGCGGGCAGCTCCGGGAAGAGCGAGGCGACGTGGGTGTCCGGGCCGACGCCCAGCATCAGCACGTCGAAGGACGGCACCGGGGCGTGCGCCTCGGGTCCGGCCGCCGCCGCCAGCTCCTCCGCGTAGGCCGCCGCCGCCGCGTCCACGTCCCCGCCCCACGGACCGTCCGACGCGGGCATGGCGTGCACGCGCTTCGGGTCCAGCGGCACGGCGTCCAGCAGTGCCTCGCGGGCCTGGGTGACATTGCGGTCCGGGTCGCCCTCGGGCAGGAACCGCTCGTCGCCCCACCACAGGTCGAGGTGGCTCCAGTCGATCGCGTCCCGGGCGGGCGCCGCCGCCAGCGCGGCCAGCAGGCCGTTGCCGTTGCGGCCCCCGGTCAGGACGACGGACGCCGACCCGCGCGAGGTCTGGGCGTCCACCACCTTGGTGATCAGCCGGGCCGCCGCGGCCCGCGCCATCAGCTCCTTGTCGTGGTGCACGACCAGCTGCGGGGTGTTCACTTCGCCGCCGCCTTCTTCACCGGGGCCTTCTTGGCGGCCTTCTTCGCGGGCGCCTTCGCCGTCGACGCCTCGGGCGCCGGAACGGCCACCGGCTCCCGCGCGGCCGGATCCTCCGGAGGGGAGGCCAGCCGCTGCACCCCGTACCGCAGGGCGGAGGCGTAGGTGTCGTCCGGGTCCAGCCTGCGCAGCTCCTCCGCGATCAGCTCGGCGGTGTCGCGGCGCTTGAGCGCCACGGCCCGCTGCGGCTGGCCCTGGATGGAGAGCGTGGCGAGGGTACCGTCGGCCCGGTCCAGGGTGATCGGACCGCAGTCGGTCGTCATCCGCACCGCCGTCAGCCCCGGGCCCCCGGACACCGACCGCTCGACGGGCACGTCCAGCCGCTCCGCGAGCCACATCGCCAGCAGCTCACAGCTCGGGTTGAACTCCTCGCCCTCCACCTCGACGCCCTGCACCCGGCACGTGACCTGGTCCAGGGCCGCGGCCAGCATCGACCGCCAGGGCGTGATGCGGGTCCACGACAGGTCGGTGTCGCCGGGGGTGTAGGTGTCGGCGCGGGCCGCGAGGTCCCGTACCGGCCGCTCGGCGGCGTAGGTGTCGGTGACCCGGCGCTGGGCCAGGGCACCGAGGGGGTCCCTCGCCGGGTCGAGCGGCGCGTTCACCGGCCACCAGACGACCACGGGGGCGTCCGGCAGCAGCAGCGGCAGCACCACCGACTGGGCGTGGTCGGCCACCTCGCCGTACAGCCGCAGCACCACCGTCTCACCGGTGCCCGCCTCGGCGCCGAGGCGGACCTCGGCGTCCAGGCGGGACTGGGTGCGGTCGCGGGGCGAGCGGGAGACGCGCTTGATGACGACCAGGGTGCGCGAGGGGTGCTCGTGCGAGGCGTCGCCCGCGGCCTTCAGGGCGTCGTAGGCGTTCTCCTCGTCGGTGACGACGACGAGGGTGAGCACCATGCCCACGGCCGGGGTGCCGATGGCGCGGCGGCCCTGCACCAGCGCCTTGTTGATCTTGCTGGAGGTGGTGTCGGTCAGGTCGATCTTCATGGCCGCCGCCAGCTCCGTCCGTCACGGTGCAGCATCTGGTCCGCCTCGACGGGCCCCCAGGTCCCGGCCGGGTACTGGGCGGGCTTGCCGTTGCTGTCCCAGTACTCCTCGATCGGGTCGAGGATCTTCCAGGACAGCTCGACCTCCTCCGTGCGCGGGAACAGGTTGGCGTCGCCCAGCAGCACGTCCAGGATCAGCCGCTCGTACGCCTCCGGGCTGGACTCCGTGAACGACTCGCCGTAGGCGAAGTCCATGGACACGTCCCGGATCTCCATCGAGGTGCCCGGCACCTTGGAGCCGAAGCGGACGGTGACGCCCTCGTCGGGCTGGACGCGGATGACGATCGCGTTGGAGCCCAGCTCCTCCGTCGCCGTGGTGTCGAAGGGGGAGTGCGGGGCGCGCTGGAAGACCACCGCGATCTCGGTGACCCGGCGCCCGAGGCGCTTGCCGGTGCGCAGGTAGAAGGGGACGCCCGCCCAGCGGCGGTTGTCGATGCCCACCTTGATCGCCGCGTAGGTGTCGGTCTTCGACTTGGCGTCGATGCCGTCCTCGTCGAGGTAGCCGATGACCTTCGCGCCGCCCTGCCAGCCCGCCGCGTACTGTCCGCGTACGGTGTCCCGGCCCAGGTCCCTGGGGAGCCGGACCGCGCCGAGCACCTTGGTCTTCTCCGCCGCCAGCGCGTCGGCGTCGAAGGAGGCGGGCTCCTCCATCGCGGTCAGCGCCATCAGCTGGAGCAGGTGGTTCTGGATGACGTCACGGGCGGCGCCGATGCCGTCGTAGTAGCCCGCCCGGCCGCCGATGCCGATGTCCTCGGCCATGGTGATCTGCACGTGGTCGACGAAGGACCGGTTCCAGATCGGCTCGAACATGGTGTTGGCGAAGCGCAGCGCCAGGATGTTCTGGACGGTCTCCTTGCCCAGGTAGTGGTCGATCCGGAAGACCTGGTCCGGGGCGAAGACCTCGTGGACGACCTTGTTCAGCTCCTCGGCCGACTTCAGGTCGTGCCCGAACGGCTTCTCGATGACCGCGCGCCGCCAGGAACCGTTCTGCTGGTCGGCCAGCTGGTGCTTCTTCAGCTGCTGGATGACCACCGGGAAGGAACTCGGCGGCACGGAGAGGTAGAACGCGAAGTTGCCGCCCGTGCCCTGGGCCTTGTCCAGGTCCTCGATGGTGCCGCGCAGCCGCTCGAACGCGTCGTCGTCGTCGAAGGTGCCCTGCACGAACCGCATCCCCTGCAGGAGCTGCTGCCAGACCTCCTCGCGGAACGGCGTGCGGGCGTGTTCCTTGACCGCGTCGTGTACGACCTGGGCGAAGTCCTCGTGCTCCCAGTCGCGGCGGGCGAAGCCGACCAGGGAGAAGCCCGGCGGCAGCAGCCCCCGGTTGGCGAGGTCGTACACCGCGGGCATCAGCTTCTTCCGCGACAGGTCGCCCGTGACGCCGAAGATCACCAGGCCCGACGGCCCCGCGATACGCGGGAGCCGCCGGTCCGCCGGGTCACGAAGCGGGTTCGCTCCGGTGACTGAGGGAGACAAGGTGTCAGCCCTCCGAGGGGGCGAGGCGCTTCAGCTCGGCCTCGGTGGACTTCAGCAGGTCGACCCAGGACGCCTCGAACTTCTCGACGCCCTCGTCTTCGAGCAGCCGCACCACGTCGTCGTACTTGATGCCGAGCGCCTCGACCGCGTCCAGGTCGGCGCGGGCCTGCTCGTACGTACCCCTGACGGCGTCCCCGGTGATCTGCCCGTGGTCCTCGGTGGCCAGCAGGGTGGCCTCCGGCATGGTGTTCACGGTGTTCGGCGCGACCAGGTCGGTGACGTACATCGTGTCCTGGTACGCCGGGTCCTTCACGCCCGTCGACGCCCACAGCGGACGCTGCTTGTTGGCGCCCGCGTTCTCCAGCGCCGACCAGCGGTCGGAAGAGAACACCTCCTCGTACGCCTGGTAGGCGAGGCGCGCGTTGGCGATGGCGGCCTTGCCGCGCAGCGCCTTGGCCTCGTCGGTGCCCAGCGCGTCGATCCGCTTGTCGATCTCGGTGTCCACGCGGGACACGAAGAACGAGGCGACCGAGTGGATCAGCGAGAGGTCCAGGCCCCTCTCCCTGGCCTGCTCCAGACCGCTGAGGTAGGCGTCCATCACCTTGCGGTAGCGCTCAAGGGAGAAGATCAGCGTGACGTTGACGCTGATGCCGTTGCCGATGACCTCGGTGATCGCGGGGAGGCCCGCCTCGGTCGCCGGGATCTTGATCAGCGTGTTGGGGCGGTCCACCAGCCAGGCCAGCTGCTTGGCCTCGGCGACCGTCGCGCGGGTGTGGTGCGCGAGCCGCGGGTCGACCTCGATGGAGACCCGGCCGTCCTGGCCGCCGGTCGCCTCGAACACCGGGTGCAGGATGTCGGCGGCGTCCCGGACGTCCGCCGTCGTGATCATGCGGACGGCCTCCTCGACGCTGACCTTGCGGGCGGCGAGGTCGGTGAGCTGCTGCTCGTAGCCGTCGCCGCCGCTGATCGCCTTCTGGAAGATCGTCGGGTTGGTGGTGACGCCCACGACGTGCTGCTCGTCGAGCAGCTCGGCGAGGTTGCCGGACGTGATCCGCTTCCGCGACAGGTCGTCCAGCCAGATCGCGACGCCCTCCTCGGAGAGGCGCTTCAGTGCGTCTGTCATGGAAATTGCATCTCCTACGTGTCGTGTGTGAGCGTCAGCGCTGGGTGGCGGCCAGCGATTCCCGCGCCGCCGCGGCCACGTTCTCGGCGGTGAAGCCGAACTCGCGGAAGAGGACCTTGCCGTCGGCGGACGCGCCGAAGTGCTCCAGGGAGACGATCCGGCCGGCGTCCCCGACGTACCGGTGCCAGGTGAGCCCGATGCCCGCCTCCACGGCGACCCGGGCCCGCACGCTCGGCGGAAGGACGCTGTCCCGGTACCCCTGGTCCTGCTCCTCGAACCACTCCACGGACGGCATGGACACCACCCGGGTCGGCACGCCCGCGGCCTGGAGCTCCTCGCGCGCCGCCACGGCGACCTGCACCTCGGAACCGGTGCCGATGAGGATCACCTGGGCGTCGCCGCCCTCGGCCTCGAACAGCACGTACCCGCCCCGGGCGGCGTCCTCGTTGGGCTCGTACGTCGGCACGCCCTGGCGGGTCAGCGCCAGACCGTGCGGGGCGCCCTTGCCGAACTCCTTCGTCCAGCGCCTGAGGATCTCGCGCCAGGCGATCGCGGTCTCGTTGGCGTCGGCCGGGCGCACCACGTTCAGACCCGGGATCGCGCGCAGCGACGCCAGGTGCTCGACGGGCTGGTGCGTCGGGCCGTCCTCGCCGAGGCCGATGGAGTCGTGCGTCCACACGTACGTCACCGGCAGGTGCATCAGCGCCGACAGCCGAACCGCGTTGCGCATGTAGTCGGAGAACACCAGGAAGGTGCCGCCGTAGATCCGGGTGTTGCCGTGCAGCGCGATGCCGTTCATCTCCGCGGCCATGGCGTGCTCGCGGATGCCGAAGTGGATCGTGCGGCCGTACGGGTCGGCCTCCGGGAGCGGGTTGCCCGCGGGGAGGAAGGAGCTGGTCTTGTCGATGGTGGTGTTGTTGGAGCCCGCGAGGTCGGCCGAGCCGCCCCACAGCTCCGGGACCACCGCGCCGAGCGCCTGGAGCACCTTGCCGGAGGCGGCACGGGTCGCGACGCCCTTGCCCGGCTCGAAGACGGGGATGTGCGACTCCCAGCCCTCGGGCAGCTCGCCCTTGCTGATCCGGTCGAACAGGGTGGCGCGCTCCGGGTTGGCGTTGCGCCACTCCTGGAGCCGCTTCTCCCACTCCGCCTTCGCCTGGCGGCCCCGCTCGACGGCCTGCCGGGTGTGGCCGATGACCTCGTCCGACACCTCGAAGGACCGCTCCGGGTCGAAGCCGAGGACGCGCTTGGTGGCCGCGACCTCGTCGTCGCCGAGGGCCGAGCCGTGCGCGGCCTCGGTGTTCTGCGCGTTCGGGGCGGGCCAGGCGATGATCGAGCGCATCGCGATGAACGACGGCCGGTCGGTGACCCGCTTGGCCGCCTCGATCGCGTCGTACAGCGCGTGCGGGTCGAGGTCGCCGTCCGGCTTCGGGGCGACCCGCTGGACGTGCCAGCCGTACGCCTCGTACCGCTTGACGGTGTCCTCCGAGACGGCCGTCTCGGTGTCGCCCTCGATCGAGATGTGGTTGTCGTCCCACAACAGGACCAGGTTGCCCAGCTTCTGGTGCCCGGCCAGCGAGGACGCCTCGGCGGAGATGCCCTCCTGGAGGCAGCCGTCACCGGCGACGCAGAAGACGTGGTGGTCGAAGGGCGAGGTGCCCTCGGCCGCCTCCGGGTCGAACAGGCCGCGCTCGTAGCGGGCGGCCATCGCCATGCCGACGGCGTTGGCGACACCCTGCCCCAGCGGGCCGGTCGTGGTCTCCACGCCCTTCGTGTGGCCGTACTCGGGATGCCCGGGCGTCTTGGAGCCCCAGGTGCGGAAGGACTTCAGGTCGTCCAGCTCCAGACCGAAACCGGCCAGGTAGAGCTGGGTGTAGAGGGTCAGGGACGAATGGCCCGCGGACAGCACGAAACGGTCCCGTCCGGTCCAGTCCGGGTCCGCCGGGTCGTGCCGCATCACCTTCTGGAAGAGGGTGTAGGCGGCCGGCGCGAGGCTCATCGCCGTACCCGGATGGCCGTTGCCGACCTTCTGTACGGCGTCGGCGGCGAGGACGCGTGCGGTGTCGACGGCCCGCTGGTCCAGCTCGGTCCACTCAAGGTCTGTGGTGGTCGGCTTGGTGCTCACCCTGGGTCAGGGCTCCTCTCCACATGTCGGATGCCGGTGTGTTCTGGCCCACCGGCCGCAGTCGAGCCTACCCCCGGAGGGACGTGCGTCTTTTCGAGTCATTCCAGACTGCCGGGACTCTCCCAGATCCGCCTCCCGACCAGCTCCGACCACGTTCGACACATGAATACGGACCTCCTCATCCGAGTGCTCATCCGAGCCTCCCCGCGCACCTCGGGACGGGTGCCCGGAGTGGCTCCGCCAACACGGACCCACCCCCGCGGAGGCCGGGGTATGGGCAACGTCTACAGTGGCGTGGTACGCGCGAGCCTTTACCCCGAGTTCACACGGGGGGCTCGCTGGGAGTCTCTGTCAGGGGTGTGCGTGACGGCCGTTGAATCCCGTCCAGCGGATGGGGGCACCGCCCATGCCTTCAAGGCAACGGGGGATAGCGGGACGAGCCAGAGCCCGACTCACCGGCCGTTCGGGGCCCGGGTCAAGGCGTTCGTGGCGCTGACCAAGCCGCGGATCATCGAACTGCTGCTGATCACCACCGTTCCGGTGATGTTCCTCGCCGAGCAGGGCGTGCCGGACCTCCGCCTGGTGCTGGTCACCTGCTTCGCGGGCTACCTCTCCGCGGGCGGCGCCAACGCGCTGAACATGTACATCGACCGGGACATCGACGCGCTGATGGACCGCACCTCGCAGCGCCCCCTGGTCACCGGCATGGTCAGCCCGCGCGAGTGCCTCGCCTTCGGCATCACCCTGGGCGTCGTCTCCACCCTGCTGTTCGGCCTCGCCGTCAACTGGCTCTCCGCCTGGCTCTCCCTCGGCGCGCTCCTCTTCTACGTCGTCGTCTACACGATGATCCTCAAGCGCCGCACCTCGCAGAACATCGTCTGGGGCGGCATCGCGGGCTGTATGCCGGTGCTGATCGGCTGGTCTGCGGTGACCAACTCGATGTCGTACGCGCCGCTCATCCTGTTCCTCGTCATCTTCTTCTGGACGCCGCCGCACTACTGGCCGCTGTCGATGAAGGTGAAGGAGGACTACGCGCGCGTGGGCGTGCCGATGCTGCCGGTGATCGCCTCCAACAAGGTCGTCGCCCGGCAGATCGTCCTCTACTCCTGGGTGATGGTCGGTGCCTCGCTGCTGCTCACCCCGCTGGGCTACACCGGCTGGTTCTACACGCTGGTCGCGCTGGCCGCGGGCGGCTGGTGGCTGTGGGAGGCGCACGCCCTGCAGAACCGGGCCAAGGCCGAGGTGACGGGCGCGAAGCTGAAGGAGATGCGGCTGTTCCACTGGTCCATCACCTATGTGTCGCTGCTGTTCGTGGCGGTGGCGGTGGACCCCTTCCTCCGCTGACACGTCCGCGCGGGCGGGGCGCGTGGTCAAGGCCACGCACCCCGCCCGTCGCCGTTTCATCTACCCGTCGGTAGCATCCTGGCCATGGCAGAGACGCAAGCGGTTGACGCGAAGGCCGGAGAGACCGGGGACAAGCGGGCGGAGCGCAAGGCGGCCCGGCTCGCCCGGCAGATCGGCGCCTTCAGCAAGGCGCACGGCGGCGCCGAGGGCCAGGTGGCCTACCTGGGCGAGCGCGGCGCGCGGATCGTCCTCGTCGGTGCGGACGGCGGCTGGGGCGACCTGGTCGCGCCCACCCACGCCATCGCCGAGCAGGCGGTCCGCGAGGCCGGGATCACCGTGCACGAGACGTTCGACGGCGAGTTCGCGGCCCGGGTGAAGACCGGACCGTACGAATGGAACCGGATGGCGGGCATCCAGTTGGGCGGCCCCGCCAACGACTGAGGCCGGTCCCAACACCTGACGCCCGGTTCACCCGTTAGGACAGCGGAGAGCGGTGGCGCTCTCCCGCGCGGTCCGACACGGGGAGCCCGGATGATCGACACGCCGTCCCTCGTGGACCAGTACTGCCACGGCGTACTCCGGACCGAGCTGGGCCTCGGCACCTTCGAGGCCCAGCTGGCCCGTACCGAGGGACCTCCCGCGCCGGGCACCACCCTCTTCGACACCCAGACCGGGTTCGCGGTACGCCGCTGGTGCCCGCCGCTGCTCGGTCTGGAACCGCACTGCGCGCCCGCCCGCTACCTCGCCCGGCGCCGTGAACTCGGCGCCCTGGAAGCGGGCCGCCGGTTGCTGCGCGGCAGCGGCATCACCACCTACCTGGTCGACACCGGCCTCCCCGGCGACCTCACCCCACCCCCCGAACTGGCCTCCGCGTCCGCCGCCGAGGCCCATGAGATCGTCCGCCTCGAACTCCTCGCCGAGCAGGTCGCCGACACCTCCGGCACCGTCGAGGCGCTGCTCGCCAACCTCGCCGAGTCCGTCCACGGCGCCGCCGCGCACGCCGTCGCCTTCACCTCCGTCGCGGGCGCCCGGCACGGACTCGCCCTCGCGCCCGAGCCGCCCGGCCCCGGTGAGGTGCGCGGGGCGGCGGCGCGCTGGCTCGCCGGGCGCCGGGTCGGCGGCGAGCTGACCGACCCGGTGCTGCTGCGGCACCTGCTGTGGATCGCCGTCGCCACCGGCCGACCGCTCCAGCTGCACGCCGGGCTCGGGGAGCCGGGGCTGCGCATCGACCGCACCGACCCGGTGCTGCTGACCGACTTCGTCCGGGCCACCGCCGGGCTCGGCACCGACCTGGTCCTGCTGCACGGCTACCCGTACCACCGGCACGCCGCCCATCTCGCCGGGGTCTTCCCGCACGTGTACGCGGACTCGGGCGCCGCGCTGGTGCGGACCGGCGCCCGCGCCGCCACCGTCCTCGCCGAGATCCTGGAGCTGGCCCCCTTCGGCAAGATCCTCTTCTCCAGCGGGGCGCGGGGCCTGCCGGAGCTGCACGTGGTCGGCGCCCGGCTGTTCCGGGAGGCGCTCGCCCGGGTGCTCGGCACCTGGGTCGCCGAGGGGGCGTGGTCCCTGACGGACGCCCAGCGGGTCGCCGGCCTGATCGCCTCGGGGAACGCGCGGCGGGTGTACGGGGTGGAGTGAGCGCGGAGGCGTTCGGCCTGGCGCGGGTGTACGGACCGGGGTGGGCGTGTACACGCGGGCCGGGGGTGGACAGACTGCACCCATGCCGACCGACGCACTGCTCGACCGCTTCCTGACCGGCCTTCCCGAACCCGTCGCCGTCTGGGCGCACGGGTCCCTGGCCGCGGGCGACTACCAGGAGGGACGCAGCGACCTCGACCTGATCGCTGTCCTGCCCGGCCCGCTCACCCCGCGCACCGTCTGGCGGCTGGCCCTGCTGCACGCCCGGCTGCGCGGCGAGCCGCTCGCGGCCCACCTGCACTGCACCTATCTGACGCCGGGCACGGCGGCGGGAGCGGACCGGCGGCACCTGACCTGGGCGCACGAGCGGCTGTTCAAACGGCCGGTCACCCCCGTCACCCGGCGTGAGCTGCTCACCTTCGGCCGCGTGCTGCACGGCGCGCGCCCCGCCGAGCTGCTGCCGCCGGTGCCGGACGCCGAACTGCGCGCCTTCGTCGTCCGCGACCAGCGGGACTTCTGGCGCCCCGCCGTCGCGCACGCCCCGCGCTGGCGCCGGGACGACTGGGTCGACGTGGGCCTGACGACGTTCGCCCGGGCCGCCGTCACCCTCCGCGAGGGACGGCTGATCACCAAGCGCGACTCCCTGGCGGAACTCCTCGCCCTGGGCGCCCCCGCCGAGGTCGTCGAGGACATCCGGCTACGGCGCTACGACCGTCCCGAGCCGCCCACCGAGGAGTGGACGGTACGCCGCGGCGAGCTGACCCGGGCCTACCTGGGGCCCGCGATCGACGCGCTGGTGGCGTCGTACACCTGAGCGGCCGGGGCCGCCGGTACGACGGTCACCGTCGCCTCGGGACGCTCGCGCAGGGCGAGCGGCACCCGCACCACGGCGATCCACACCAGGCAGGAGCCGAGCATGTGCGCGCCGACCAGGAGCTCGGGGAGGTGGGTGAAGTACTGGACGTACCCCACCACGCCCTGCGACAGCAGCACCAGGAACAGGTCACGCGTCCGGTCCCGCGCGCCGGACGGGGCGTCCACCGCCCGCAGGGTGAACCACAGGGCGAAGGTCAGGGTCACCACCACCCACGCCAGCACGGAGTGCAGCCGGGTGACCGCCTCCCACGGCACGTCCATGCGCGGGACCTCGCTGGAGTCGCCCGCGTGCGGGCCCGCGCCGGTCACCACGGTGCCGACGGCGACCAGCAGGCCCGCCACGGCGACCAGCGCCCACGCCAGCTGCCGCACCGGCTCGACGACCAGCGGGCGGGGCGCGGCGTCGCCCTCCCGGGTGCGCTGCCACATCACCGCGGCGACGGTGATCAGCGCGGTGGAGAGCAGGAAGTGCGCCGCGACCGTGTACGGGTTGAGGCCGACCAGCACGACGATGCCGCCGAGGACGGCGTTGCCCATGACCACCCAGAACTGCGCCCAGCCGAGCCGGGTGAGGCTGCGCCGGAACGGCTTCTGCGAGCGGGCGGCGACGATGGCCCAGCCGACGGCCGCGCACAGCACGTAGGTCAGCAGGCGGTTGCCGAACTCGATGACGCCGTGCACGCCCATCGCGCTGGTGTTGGTCAGCGAGTCCTCGGTGCACTTGGGCCAGGTCGGGCAGCCGAGACCGGAGCCGGTGAGCCGGACGGCGCCGCCGGTGACGACGATCACGACGGACATGACGAGCGCGGCGAGCGCCGCCCGCCGCACCGTCCGGGGGTCCGGGGTCCAGCGGGCGGCGACGAAGGCGAGCGGGTTGCGCAGCGCGGCCTGGGCGTCCGCGCGGGTCAGGTTCGGCACGCCCACCATCGTAGGACGGGGTTTGTGCACGCTTTCACTAGGGTCCGCGGGACGCCCCCTCGTCCCCAGCTCACTCCCAGCTCACTCCCAGTTCGCTCCCAGCTCACTCCCAACGGAAGAAGCGCCCCGCCGCGGCCAGTCCGGCCACCGCCCACACGGCGAGGATCCCCAGGTCCCCCCAGGGCGTTCCGGCGCCGTGCTGGAGGACGTCGCGCAGGCCGTCGGAGAGCGCCGAGATGGGCAGCAGCCCGAGGACGTCCCGGGCGCCGTCGGGGAACCTGTCCAGCGGGACGATGACACCGCCGCCGACGAGCAGCAGCAGGAAGACCAGGTTCGCCGCGGCCAGCGTCGCCTCCGCCCGCAGCGTGCCCGCCATCAGCAGCCCGAGCCCGGAGAAGGCGGCCGTGCCGAGGACGAGCAGCAGCGCCACGGCGAGCGGGTTGCCCTGCGGCGACCAGCCGAGGGCGAGCGCGATCACCGTCACCAGGAGCACCTGGAGCACCTCGGTGACGAGCACGGACACCGTCTTGGCGGCCATCAGGCCCCAGCGCGGCAGCGGGGAGGCGGCGAGCCGCTTCAGCACGCCGTAGCGGCGCTCGAAGCCGGTGGCGATGGCCTGCCCGGTGAACGCCGTGGACATCACGGAGAGCGCGAGGATGCCGGGGGCGAGGAAGTCGACGGCCTCGTCCGCGCCGGTGTCGACGACGTCGACGGTGGAGAACAGCACCAGCAGCAGCGTCGGGATGACCACCGTCAGCAGCAGCTGCTCGCCGTTGCGCAGCAGCATCCGCGTCTCCAGCGCGGCCTGCGCGGCGATCATGCGGGGCAGCGGCGCGGCGCCGGGCCGGGGGGCGTAGGCCCCGGTGGGGGTGGTCACGAGCGCGGCTCCTTGCCGGTCAGCTCCAGGCTGTGTCGTCCCGGGGGGCGACCCCCGGACCCCCGGCAGGTCCCGATGCGGGGCGGAATCATGAACGCAGCTCCTTGCCGGTCAGCTCCAGGCTGTGTCGTCCCGGGGGGCGACCCCCGGACCCCCGGCAGGTCCCGATGCGAGGCGGAATCATGAACGCAGCTCCTTGCCGGTCAGCTCCAGGAAGACGTCTTCGAGGGTGTGCCGTTCCACCGAGATCCGTTCCGGCAGCACGCCGTGCTGGGCGCACCAGGAGGTGACCGTCGCCAGCAGTTGCGGGTCGACCTTGCCGGTGACCCGGTAGGAGCCCGGCGTCAGCTCGGCGGCGGCGCTGTCCGCGGGGAGCGCCTTGAGCAGGGAGCCGACGTCGAGGCCGGGGCGGCCGGAGAAGCGCAGGGTGTTCTCGGCGCCGCCGCGGCACAGCCGCTCGGGGGAGCCCTGGGCGATGACGCGGCCCGCGTCGATGATGGCGACGTCGTCGGCGAGCTGCTCGGCCTCGTCCATGTGGTGGGTGGTGAGGATCACGGAGACGCCGTCGGCGCGCAGGTCCCGCACCAGGTCCCAGGTGGCGTGGCGGGCCTGCGGGTCGAGCCCGGCGGTCGGCTCGTCGAGGAAGACCAGCTCGGGACGGCCGACCACGGCCATCGCCAGCGCGAGCCGCTGCTGCTGCCCCCCGGACAGCCGCCGGTACGGCGTCCGGCCGCAGGAGCCGAGGCCGAGCCGCTCGACGAGCGCGGGCACGTCCAGCGGGTGCGCGTGCAGTCGGGCGACGTGCCGGAGCATCTCCTCCGCGCGGGCGCCCGAGTAGACGCCGCCGGACTGGAGCATCACCCCGATGCGGGGCCGCAGCTCGCGGGCCTGCCGGACCGGGTCGAGGCCGAGGACGCGCACCGTGCCGGAGTCCGGCCTGCGGTAGCCCTCACAGGTCTCGACGGTCGTCGTCTTGCCCGCGCCGTTGGGTCCGAGGACGGCGGTGATGCCCGCCTGGGCCACCAGGTCGAGGCCGTCCACCGCGGTCTTGTCGCCGTACCGCTGCACCAGGGCCTGGACCTGGACCACGGGCTCGTATCGCATGACCCCTGAGTCTAGGTAGCCCGCACGGGTGTCCGGCGGGCGGGTGCGGGAACTCCCGGCGGCACCGGGAGGCTCCGGCGCGCGGGACGCTCAGTCGGGCGAGTGCCGGTACTCCTCCTCGCGCGGCCGGTGCACGGGCAGCCAGCGCTCGGCGTAGGCCACGGCGTCCGCGACGGGGAACAGCCGCGCCTCGGCGCCGCCCGCGGGGCCCCGTACGACGGGCCGGTCCCGTTCGAAGTCGTGGCCCAGCTCGTCGAACCGGTCGGAGGAGATCGACACCTCCCGCACCACCTCCCAGCCGTCCGGACCCGGGCGGCCCACGTCGACGACCGGGGCCGGGATCCGGTACTCGGCCAGGTGGAAGCTGGTGCAGGTGTCGTAGCCGCAGCCGAGCAGCAGCACCCGGGCGCCGAGCCGTTCCAGCCGGGCCAGCGGGCTGTGCTCGCCGAGGCGGCAGTCGGGGGCGTGGCCGTCGACGACCTCCGCGGCGCGCGGCCCGAGCGCGGCGAACGAGGTCTGCGGGTGGACGCTGCGCAGCGCGCCCGGCCAGGTCCGGACGGTCTCCGGGACCACGCCGACGCCCCGGGTGGGCGTGGTCAGCGGGTCGTAGGCGGGCATGGTCGCCCGGATGGTGGCCCACCACTCCTCGGGCACCGGCGGGCTCCCCCAGACGGCCGGGTCGGACAGGTCGCCGGAGTGGGTGGGGACGACCAGTGTGCCGTCCCGGCCCAGGGCGTCGAGGAGGGCGCGGACGACGGTGGGGGCGCCCCCGCAGACCCAGCCGAGCGCGCTGAGCGAGGAGTGCGCGAGGAGGGTCTCGCCGGGCCGGACCCCGAGGGCGCGCAGATCGGCGGCGAGACTGTCGCGTGTGACAAGTGGGCCGGTCGGAGGGGGTGTGGGCATGGTGATGGAGTGTCGCCGACCAGGATCCGCGGCGCCACCGGTTTGATCGATCAGTGATCGTTTCCGCAGGTCAGATTAGGTATGCCTAAGTGACGCAGCGCACCGGGGGGTGATCCAGACGCGGCTTGCCGGAGCCTGAGGAATTACGCAACAATGGCGTTGTGAAAAACGTCGGCGAGGCTCGGGAGACCCCCCAGGGGGCCCCGCAGGAGGAGTTCGCGACCGGTGAGCGTTCCACGCGCAACCGGGTCGCGCGGTCCATCCTGGACCACGGGCCCTCGACCGTCGCCGAACTCGCCGGACGGCTGGGCCTCACCCAGGCGGCGGTGCGCAGGCACCTGGACGCGCTCGGCGCCGACGGCGTCGTGGAGGCCCGGGAGCGGCGGGTCTACGGCGCCCGCGGCCGGGGCCGCCCCGCCAAGGTCTTCGCGCTGACGGACTGCGGCCGGGACGCCTTCGACCAGTCCTACGACAAGCTCGCCGCGGACGCCCTCGGCTGGATCGCCGAGCGGGAGGGCGGCAGCGACGCGGTCGCCGCGTTCGCCCGCGCCCGGATCGCCGCGCAGGCGCGCGCGTACCGCCGGGCGATCGACTCCGCCGCCCCCGACAAACGCGCCGAGGCACTGGCCAGGGCCCTGAGCGCGGACGGGTACGCTGCTACGGCGCGTAGCGCACCGGTCGGCGAGCAGCTGTGCCAGCACCACTGCCCGGTCGCCCATGTCGCCGAGAAGTTCCCGCAACTGTGCGAGGCGGAGACCGAGATCTTCGCCGAGCTCCTCGGCACGCACGTCCAGCGGCTGGCGACCATCGCGCACGGCGACGGCGTCTGCACGACGTTCATCCCCAAGATTTCCCCTACTGATCCTGACGCATCCGCTAGCACGGCCGGGAGGAACCCCGCATGACGCTCCCCACGGAGACTGCCCACCCCGAACTCGAGGGCCTGGGCAAGTACGAATACGGCTGGGCCGACTCCGACGAGGCCGGTGCGTCAGCCAAGCGCGGCCTGAACGAGGACGTCGTCCGCGACATCTCGAACAAGAAGTCCGAGCCGGAGTGGATGACCAAGCTCCGTCTGAAGGGTCTGCGGCTCTTCGAGAAGAAGCCCATGCCGAACTGGGGCTCCGACCTCTCCGGCATCGACTTCGACAACATCAAGTACTTCGTGCGGTCCACGGAGAAGCAGGCGGAGTCCTGGGAGGACCTGCCCGAGGACATCAAGAACACCTACGACAAGCTCGGCATCCCGGAGGCGGAGAAGCAGCGCCTGGTCGCCGGTGTCGCCGCGCAGTACGAGTCGGAGGTCGTCTACCACCAGATCCGCGAGGACCTGGAGGAGCAGGGCGTCATCTTCCTCGACACCGACACCGCGCTGAAGGAGCACCCGGAGCTCTTCAAGGAGTACTTCGGGACCGTCATCCCGGTCGGCGACAACAAGTTCGCGTCGCTGAACAGCGCCGTGTGGTCCGGCGGCTCCTTCATCTACGTCCCGCCGGGCGTCCACGTGGAGATCCCGCTCCAGGCGTACTTCCGGATCAACACCGAGAACATGGGCCAGTTCGAGCGGACCCTGATCATCGTCGACGAGGGCGCCTACGTGCACTACGTCGAGGGCTGCACCGCGCCGATCTACAAGTCCGACTCGCTGCACTCCGCGGTCGTCGAGATCATCGTCAAGAAGAACGCCCGCTGCCGCTACACGACCATCCAGAACTGGTCGAACAACGTCTACAACCTGGTCACCAAGCGCGCCGTGGCGTACGAGGGCGCGACCATGGAGTGGGTCGACGGCAACATCGGCTCCAAGGTGACGATGAAGTACCCGGCCGTCTACCTGATGGGCGAGCACGCCAAGGGCGAGACCCTGTCCATCGCCTTCGCGGGCGAGGGCCAGCACCAGGACGCGGGCGCCAAGATGGTCCACATGGCCCCCAACACCTCGTCCAACATCGTCTCCAAGTCGGTGGCGCGCGGGGGCGGCCGTACCTCCTACCGCGGTCTGATCGAGATCGGCGAGGGCGCGCCGGGCGCGAAGTCCAACGTCCTGTGTGACGCTCTGCTCGTCGACACCATCTCCCGGTCCGACACCTACCCCTACGTCGACGTCCGCGAGGACGACGTGTCCATGGGCCACGAGGCGACCGTCTCCAAGGTCTCCGAGGACCAGCTCTTCTACCTGATGAGCCGCGGTCTGAGCGAGGACGAGGCGATGGCGATGATCGTGCGCGGCTTCGTCGAGCCGATCGCCAAGGAACTGCCCATGGAGTACGCGCTCGAGCTCAACCGGCTGATCGAGCTGCAGATGGAAGGCGCGGTCGGCTAACCGTCCGCCCGGCCCTCCCATCACGCCCCTTACGTAACGGAAAGCGAGCACTACGACAGCCATGGCTGAGGCTCAGAATCTTCCGGTCGGTTCCACGACCGCCGGTGCCATCGCGGTCGCCGCCGAGGCGGCCTCGACCGTCGCCACCCGGATGAGCGCGCCCCCCTCCTTCGACGTCGCGGACTTCCCCGTCCCGCACGGGCGCGAGGAGGAGTGGCGGTTCACCCCGCTGGAGCGGCTGCGCGGGCTGCACGACGGCACCGCCGTCGCCACCGGCGGGGGCGTCAAGGTCGCCGTCGAGGCGCCCGACGGCGTCACCGTCGAGACCGTCGGCCGCGACGACGCCCGGCTCGGCCGCGCGGGCACCCCGGTGGACCGCGTCGCCGCGCAGGCGTACAGCGCCTTCGAGCGGGCCTCGGTCGTGACCGTGCCCAAGGAGACCGTCCTCACCGAGCCGATCCGCATCGCGGTGCACGGCGAGGGTGGCACCGCGTACGGCCACCAGGTCATCGAGCTGGGCGCCTTCGCCGAGGCCGTCGTCGTCATCGACCACACCGGTGACGCCGTGCTCGCCGCAGGCGTCGACTACCTCCTCGGCGACGGCGCCAAGCTGACCGTCGTCTCCGTGCAGGACTGGGACGACAAGGCCGTCCACGTGGGCCAGCACAACGCCCTCGTCGGCCGCGACGCCTCCTTCAAGTCGGTCGTCGTCACCTTCGGCGGCGACGTCGTACGGCTGCACCCGCGCGTCACCTACGCCGGTCCCGGCGGCGAGGCCGAGCTGTTCGGCCTGTACTTCACCGACCAGGGCCAGCACCAGGAGCACCGCCTCCTGGTCGACCACAACGTCCCGCACTGCAAGTCCAACGTCGTCTACAAGGGCGCCCTCCAGGGCGAGCAGGCGCACGCGGTGTGGATCGGTGACGTGCTGATCGAGGCCAGGGCCGAGGGCACCGACACCTACGAGATGAACCGCAACCTCGTCCTCACCGACGGCGCCCGCGTCGACTCGGTCCCCAACCTGGAGATCGAGACCGGCGAGATCGTCGGCGCCGGGCACGCCAGCGCCACCGGCCGCTTCGACGACGAGCAGCTGTTCTACCTGATGGCCCGCGGCATCCCGGAGTTCGAGGCCCGCCGCCTGGTGGTCCGCGGCTTCTTCGCCGAGCTGGTCCAGCAGATCGGCCTGAAGGACATCGAGGAGCGCCTCCTCGCCAAGATCGAAGAGGAGCTGGAGGCGTCCGTCGCATGACGTTCGTACGCGCCTGTGGCCTGGGCGAGCTGGAGATGGACACCCCGAAGCGGGTGGAACTCGACGGCACGCCGGTCTCGGTCGTCCGTACCGAGGGGGAGGTGTTCGCGATCTACGACATCTGCTCCCACGCGAACGTCTCGCTCTCCGAGGGCGAGGTGGAGGACTGCCAGATCGAGTGCTGGCTGCACGGCTCCAGCTTCGACCTCCGCACCGGCAAGCCGTCCGGCCTTCCCGCGACGCGCCCCGTCCCCGTATACCCCGTAAAGATCGAAGGGGACGATGTGCTCGTCTCCCTCACCCAGGAGTCCTGAGGCTACCCATGGCAACGCTTGAAATCCGAGACCTGCACGTCACCGTCGAGGCCGACAACGCCACGAAGGAGATCCTCAAGGGCGTCGACCTCACCGTGAAGCAGGGCGAGACGCACGCCATCATGGGCCCCAACGGCTCCGGCAAGTCGACCCTCGCCTACTCCCTCGCGGGTCACCCGAAGTACACGATCACCGGCGGCACCGTCACCCTCGACGGCGAGGACGTCATCGAGATGTCCGTCGACGAGCGCGCCCGCGCGGGCCTGTTCCTGGCGATGCAGTACCCCGTCGAGGTCCCCGGCGTCTCCGTCTCCAACTTCCTGCGCACCTCCGCCACCGCCATCCGCGGCGAGGCCCCCAAGCTGCGTACCTGGGTGAAGGAGGTCAAGGAGGCCATGCAGCGCCTCAACATGGACCCCGCCTTCGCCGAGCGCAACGTCAACGAGGGCTTCTCCGGCGGTGAGAAGAAGCGTCACGAGATCCTCCAGCTGGAGCTGCTCAAGCCGCGGATCGCGATCCTCGACGAGACCGACTCCGGCCTGGACGTCGACGCCCTGCGCGTCGTCTCCGAGGGCGTCAACCGGGTCCGTGAGACCGGCGAGGTCGGCACCCTGCTGATCACGCACTACACGCGCATCCTGCGCTACATCAAGCCCGACCACGTGCACGTCTTCGCGGGCGGCCGGATCGTGGAGTCGGGCGGCCCCGAGCTGGCCGACAAGCTGGAGGCCGAAGGCTACGAGGCGTACACGAAGGGCGGCGTATCCGCGTGACACAGTTGCCGGGCCTCCTCGACACCGAGGCGATCCGCAAGGACTTCCCCATCCTGGACCGCCAGGTCCACGACGGCCGGAAGCTCGTGTACCTGGACAACGCGGCGACCTCGCAGAAGCCGCGCCAGGTGCTGGACGCACTCAGTGAGTACTACGAGCGCTACAACGCCAACGTCCACCGCGGTGTGCATGTGCTCGCCGAGGAGGCCACGGCGCTGTACGAGGGCGCGCGCGACAAGGTCGCCGCGTTCGTCAACGCGCCCAGCCGCGACGAGGTGATCTTCACCAAGAACGCCTCCGAGTCGCTGAACCTCGTGGCCAACATGCTCGGCTGGGCCGACGAGCCCTACCGGGTCGACCACGAGACCGAGATCGTCATCACGGAGATGGAGCACCACTCCAACATCGTGCCGTGGCAGCTGCTCGCGCAGCGCACCGGCGCGAAGCTGAAGTGGTTCGGGCTGACCGACGACGGCCGCCTCGACCTCTCCCACATCGACGAGGTCATCACCGAGAAGACGAAGATCGTCTCCTTCGTGCTGGTCTCCAACATCCTCGGCACCCACAACCCGGTCGAGGCGATCGTCCGCCGGGCGCAGGAGGTCGGCGCGCTGGTCTGCGTCGACGCCTCGCAGGCCGCGCCGCACATGCCGCTGGACGTGCAGGCGCTCCAGGCCGACTTCGTGGCCTTCACCGGCCACAAGATGTGCGGCCCGACCGGCATCGGCGTGCTGTGGGGCCGCCAGGAGCTGCTGGAGGACCTGCCTCCGTTCCTGGGCGGCGGCGAGATGATCGAGACGGTGTCGATGCACTCCTCGACCTACGCCCCGGCGCCCCACAAGTTCGAGGCGGGCACCCCGCCGATCGCGCAGGCGGTCGGTCTGGGCGCGGCGATCGACTACCTCGACGCGCTCGGCATGGACAAGATCCTCGCCCATGAGCACGCCCTCACCGAGTACGCGGTCCGGCGCCTCCTGGAGGTCCCCGACCTGCGCATCATCGGCCCCTCCACGGCCGAGGAGCGCGGCGCCGCGATCTCCTTCACGCTCGGTGACATCCACCCGCACGACGTGGGCCAGGTCCTCGACGAGCAGGGCATCGCGGTCCGGGTCGGCCACCACTGCGCCCGTCCCGTCTGCCTCCGCTACGGAATTCCTGCGACCACGCGAGCGTCGTTCTATCTGTACTCCACCCCGGCCGAGATCGACGCTCTGGTCGAGGGACTGGAGCACGTACGGAACTTCTTCGGCTGAAGGGCGTGCTGGGAACCGTGAAGCTGGATTCGATGTACCAGGAAGTCATCCTGGACCACTACAAGAACCCGCACGGGCGGGGCTTGCGTGAGGGTGACGCGGAGGTACACCACACCAACCCCACCTGCGGTGACGAGATCACCCTCCGCGTGAAGTACGACGGCACGACCATCGAGGACGTCTCGTACGAGGGCCAGGGCTGCTCCATCAGCCAGGCCAGCGCGTCCGTGCTGAACGACCTGCTCGTCGGCAAGGACGTCGCCGACGCGCAGCGGATCCAGGAGACCTTCCTGGAGCTGATGCAGTCCAAGGGCAGGATCGAGCCCGACGACGCGATGGAGGACGTACTGGAGGACGCCGTCGCGTTCGCCGGTGTCTCCAAGTACCCCGCCCGGGTGAAGTGCGCCCTCCTCAGCTGGATGGCGTGGAAGGACGCGACGGCCCAGGCGCTGGGCGGCGCCGACGCCGAAAGGAAGACGGCATGACCGAGACCGTGGAGACCAAGCCCGCCTCCGAGGAGGAGCTGCGCGAGGCCCTGATGGACGTCGTCGACCCCGAGCTGGGCATCGACGTCGTCAACCTGGGCCTCATCTACGGCATCCACGTCGACGAGGCGAACATCGCCACCATCGACATGACCCTGACGTCGGCGGCGTGCCCGCTGACGGACGTGATCGAGGACCAGGCCAAGTCCGCCACGGACGGCCTCGTCAACGAGCTGCGGATCAACTGGGTCTGGATGCCGCCGTGGGGCCCCGACAAGATCACCGACGACGGGCGCGAGCAGTTGCGCGCGCTGGGCTTCAACGTCTGAGCAGCGGTATGTACGAGCGTACACAGCGATGTGTACGCTCGTACGCATGGGTTACCTGCTGCTCGCCGGAGCCATCGCCGCCGAGGTGGCCGCGACCACCGCGATGAAGTACAGCGACGGCTTCAGCAGGCTCTGGCCCTCGCTGGTGACGGCGCTGGGCTACCTGGTCGCCTTCGCGCTGCTCGCCCAGACCCTGAAGACCGTGTCCGTCGGTACGGCGTACGCCATCTGGGCCGGGGTCGGCACGGCCGCCATCGCCATGATCGGGATGCTCTTCCTCGGCGAGGGGATGGACGTGGCCAAGGCCACCGGCATCGCGCTGATCGTCGTCGGCGTGGTCGTCCTCAACCTCAGCGGCGCGCACTGATGGCCCGGCGCTACGACCCCGAGCGGCGGCGTCGGATCATCGACGCCGCCCTGCGCGTGGTGGGGGAGAAGGGCATCGCCGGGCTCAGCCACCGCACGGTCGCGGCCGAGGCGGATGTGCCGCTCGGTTCGACGACGTACCACTTCAAGACCCTCGACGAGCTGCTCGTCGCCGCGTTGCGGCAGGCCAACGAGGGGTTCGGGCGGCTGGTGGCGGGGCGGGACGGGCTGACCGACCCGTCGAGTGATCTCGCGGCGGAGCTGGCCGCGCTGGTCGGCGAGTGGCTCGCCGGGGACCGGGCCGGGGCCGAGCTGGAGTGCGAGCTGTATCTCGCGGCGCTGCAAAGGCCCGCGTTGCGGGCGGTGGCGGCGGAGTGGGCGGACGACCTCACCGGGCGGTTGGGGCGGCGGGTGGACGCGGGGACCGCGCGGGCGGTGGTGGCGTTGGTGGACGGCATGTGCCTGGAGGCGCTGCTGTTCGACGTGCCGTACGACGAGGCGTGGGCCCGGGAGATGTTCGGGCGGGTGCTCGGGTGACGGGGCCTGGCCGTCGCCGGGCGCGGGTGGTGGTGGGCTGGTCGCGCCCGCGCGGTGGAGCCGCGGGGAGACGCAGCGCCGCGCCCCTTCGGGTTGGCCGGCCGGCCGTCGGTCGTATGCCGGACCGGTTCGCCGCCGTGGGGCAGGGCGCGTTAGGTTGCCCTTATGACCGACACGACTGCTCCTCGTACCACCGGCGCCGTGGCCGCCGGGCTTGCCACGGTCGCCGCTGACGGCACCGTTCTCGACACCTGGTTCCCGGCGCCCGAGCTGGCCGCCGAGCCCGGCCCCGCCGGGACCGAGCGGCTGGACGCCGCGCGCACCGCCGAGTCGCTCGGCACGCACGCCGTCACGGCCCTCGGCAAGGACGAGGTGCGCGGTGTGGAGGTCGTCGCGGTCCGCACGGTCATCTCCTCGCTGGACGACAAGCCGCTGGACACCCACGACGCCTATCTGCGCCTGCACCTGCTCTCGCACCGGCTGGTCCGGCCCAACCAGCCCAACCTGGACGGCGTCTTCGGTCTGCTCGCCAACGTCGCCTGGACCTCGCTCGGCCCGGTCGCCGTCGACACCCTGGAGACCGTACGGCTGGCCGCCCGCGCCCGGGGGACGCACCTGAGCGTCTTCGGCGTCGACAAGTTCCCGAGGATGACCGACTACGTCGCCCCCGCCGGGGTCCGGATCGCCGACGCCGACCGCGTCCGGCTCGGCGCCCACCTCGCCTCCGGCACCACCGTGATGCACGAGGGCTTCGTCAACTTCAACGCGGGCACACTCGGCAGCTCCATGGTCGAGGGCCGGATCTCGCAGGGCGTCGTCGTGGGCGACGGGTCCGACATCGGCGGCGGTGCCTCCACCATGGGCACGCTGTCCGGCGGCGGCAAGGAGCGGGTGGCCATCGGGCAGCGGTCCCTCGTCGGCGCCGAGGCCGGCATCGGCATCGCGCTGGGTGACGACTGTGTCGTCGAGGCGGGGCTGTACCTCACCGCCGGGACCCGCGTCACCATGCCCGACGGGCAGGTCGTCAAGGCGCGCGAGCTGTCCGGCGCCTCCAACATCCTCTTCCGCCGCAACTCCGTGACCGGCACGGTCGAGGCCCGGCCCAACAACGCCGAGTGGGGCGGTCTGAACGACATCCTGCACGCCCACAACTGATCAGGGACACTCCGAACGCCGCGAACATCGCTTGAACGGATTACCCTCCGTGACCTTTGATGTGTCCTTCCCGATGAACGGGTGGACGCAGGGTCCGAGAGACGAGGGTGGAGCGATGAGGAACGAGCGGTCGAGGACCAGGGCGGCCGTCGCCGTGGCGGCGGCGGTGGCGGTGTGCTGGCTCTCGGCGACGGGTGTCGCGCATGCCGACGAGACCAACACCGCCTCGCACAACGGTCCGCGGGTGGGCCTGGTCAACGTCGGCCAGATCGACGACCCGATGGAGGACGTGCTGGAGCACTTCCGGCTGATCGGGGACGAACTGGTCGCAGACTGAGCGCGCGGTGCGGGGCCCACCGCCTGGCGGCTGTCGTCAGGCGGTGGGCCCCGTCGCGTGGGCGTACGCCGTCAGCAGGTCGTCCACCGCCCGCGGGGACGCCGGGCGCAGGGGGGCGCGGACCGGGCCCGCGGGCAGGTCGAGGCGGTCGAGGAGGGCCTTCGCGGTCACCGCGCCGGGGAGGCCCGCGGACATCATCGCCTCGACCAGCGGGATCGCCGCCCGCTGCCGCCGGGCCGCCGTCGCCGTGTCGCCCGCGTCGAACACGTCCAGCACCGACCGGAGCTGACGGGGAATCACGTTGGCGACCGTACTCACGAACCCCGCCGCGCCGACCGCGTACAGGGCGAGGTCGTGCTCGTCGCAGCCCGCGTAGAACGCCAGCTCCGTCGCCGCGATGAGCTTCTGGGCGGCGAGGAAGTCGTAGGAGCAGTCCTTGACGGCGACGATCCGGGGGTGCTCGGCGAGCCGGAGCATCGTGTCCGGCTCGATGCGGGTGCCGGTGCGGCCAGGGATGTCGTAGAGCATGACCGGCAGGTCGGAGGCGTCGGCGACGGCGCGGAAGTGGTCCTCGACCGCGTCCTGCGGCGGCCTGCTGTAGTACGGCGTCACGACCAGGACGCCGTCCGCGCCCGCCTCGTGCGCGGCGGCGGCGAGCCGGAGGGTGTGCCGGGTGTCCGGGGTGCCGACGCCCGCCACGATCGCGGTCCCGGGGCCCACCGCCTCCCGGACGGCGCCGATCAGCGCCGCCTTCTCCGCGTCCGTCGTGGTCGGTGACTCGCCCGTCGTACCGGAGAGCACCAGGCCGTCGCAGCCCTCGGCCACCAGGTGGGCGGCGAGGCGCCGCGCACCGTCCAGGTCGAGTCCGCCCGACTCGGTGAAGGGCGTGATCATCGCGCAGAGGGCGCGGCCGAAGGGGGGCGTGGAGCCGGTGGAGGTCATGGCAGCAGTGTCGACGCGGACGATCATTCAGATCTACTTAATTCTGCTGAGAGGTACTGGCAACAGGTTCTTAAGCGTGAGGGCTCATGCGCCCCCTTGGGCGCCCTGCGAACGCGGCCGTCCTGGGTCACCATGGCCGGAACGGTCATCGGCCCCAGGTCATGGGAGGCGTCATGAAGCTCGGCAGGGCACTCGCCACCGTTGTCGCAGGCCCGCCTCGACTGGTTCCAGACACAGCTCGCCCGGCTCGGGTAGGGGCGCGACGGTGATGCCGCGGCGCAGGGGTAGCGCCGTGCGCGCCGGGTACCCGGATGGTCGCTGACCGAGGTGGGCGCGCGTCCGCGCCCACCGAGGAGATCGACGAAAGGGTACGCCGATGACGGACAGGGCAGCCAAGGGGACCGGCGGCGCGAAGGGTCCCGACGAGCTGCGGCAGCAGGTGGAGCAGACCAGGAGCCGACTCGGCGACACGGCCGGGCAACTGGCGGCGAAGGCGGATGAGAAGGGCCGGGCCCGCGCCCGCGCGGCCGACTTCAGGGACAAGGCCGGTGCGATGACGGTCCAGCTGCGCAGCAGCGCCACGCAGGCCGGACACACCGTGCAGGACAAGGCGACCCAGGCGGGCCACACCGTGCAGGGCAAGGCGAGCCAGGCGGGCCACGCCGTGGAGCACCGGGCACCGCTGCCGGTCCGTACGGTCGTGCAGGCCGCGCTGCGCCACCCGCGGCCGGTGCTGGTCGCGGGGGCGGCGGCCGGTGCGACCGTGGTCGCGGCGAGCGTGCTGCGGCGACGGCACAACGGGCACTGAGCACTGAGCGCTGAGCGGGGAGCGGGCGCCGGGCGGTGGGGGCGTGCGCCGGCGCCGCGCTCCTTGACCTCAAGTCCGGTCGAGGTTGGAGGGTGGGGTCGTACGCCCGGACCACGACCCCCGGAGGCTCGGCATGACCCGCCGCACCGACACCCATCCCGACCTCACCCGCCCGGACGCCGGCGCGCCCCTGTTCAGCACCTGGCGGGTGGACGGCCCGGACCGGCAGCGGGCCACCGTCGACGCCATCGCACGCACCTGGGAGCGCCGCCCGTGGCCCGCCTCCGGTCTGCTCGCCTACCACGTCTACACCGGTACCGACGGCGCGACGCTCCTGCACCACTCGCAGTGGACCGCCGAGCACGCCTACGAGGCGTTCGTGAAGACCCACCGCCAGGAACGCGTCGACGAGATCGACACCGCCGTACCCGGCATCCGGCGGCTGGGGCTCGGCCGCTACCGGTTGCACCGCTCGCACGCGCGGGCCGCCGGGGACGGCAGGGTGCCCGGACTCGTCGTCACCGTGCGGATCGACTTCGAGCCGCCCGCGGCCGGGCGCCGCGAGGACGTCACCGACACGGTGCTGGCCGTCCTCGGCACCGACGCCGACGCCGAACGCGGCCTGATCTCCGCCCACTTGCACCTCAGCGCCGACGGCACCCACGTCCTCGACTACGCGGAGTGGGAGAGCGGCGCGGCCTACGACGGGAGCCTGGCGGCGCCGTCGTCACCGCGGTGGGAGCGGGTGCGGACGCTCCCCGGCGTGCGGGGGGTCACGGGCACCCGGTACGAGCACGCCCTCGGCCTCGTCCCCGGGTGGGGGCGGCTCCGCCGGTCGCCGGTTCCGGCCACTTCTCGGGGATTCGGCCATGTACGGCGGCCGACCGGGAGATGAACCGGGCGGCATGGGTGGAAATCCGTCTAGGCTGAGCGGCTGAACCTCACCTCCTAGGAGAACCAGCCGATGTCAGACAGCTCCCCCCTGCCGCCGGTGCGGTTGTCCTCCGAAGCGGAGCTGGCGCGTGCCGCGCTGTCCACGCCGTTGCTGTCCCGTGCGGCCCGGCTCGCCCGTTGGGCCGGGCCCGGGACCCGGGTGGACGCCGGGGGCGGGCTGGCGGAGGAGCAACTGCCCGCAGCGGCCGAGGCTCTCGGGCTGACCGGCGACGACGCCGCCGCGCACGCGAGCGAGGCGTGGCGGGTCGCCGTGGACACCGGGCTGGTGGAGATCGCCGACGAGGAGGAGGGCACCGTGACGGCGGGCGCCGACCTCGCGGTGCTCACCGGCGGTTCACCGCAGGACGTGCTCGGCGTGTGGCTGGCCGCCCTGGAGACGGTCCTCGCCGACGCGAGCGTGCCCGACCTGGACCCGCTGCTGGAGGCGATGGACGAGGGGGGCCGGATCGACCTCTCCGAGCTGGGCTGGGACCCCGAGGAGGAGACGGCCTTCCTCGACGCGGTGCTCGGCAGCCTGTACCTGCTCAGCGTCACCGAGGACGGCCCCGGTGACGTGCCCGTGCCACTGCCCGCGCTGGCCGCGTCCGTGATCGTGCCCGGTGACATGGCCGAGCCCACCAACGACGTCCTGGAGCAGGTGTCCGAGGCGATGATGCGGCTGGACGACCAGTTCCGGGTGCTGGAGCCGGTGGGGCTGGTGGAGTACCAGCCGGTCGACGAGGCCCTGATGGCCGACGCCGCCGATGCCGGGGAGGAGTCCGCCGCGCCACTCGACGACACCGACGTCTCCCGCTACGGCATGGTCCGGCTCACCCCGCTCGGGCGCTACGGGCTGCGCGCCCGGCTGCTGGAGTCCGGTGCCGACGCGCCCGCGGTCGGGGACCTCGCCGACAAGGGCGCGGACGCGCTGCTCGACGGGACCGCCGCGTTCGGGCCGCGCGCGGCGCAGGCGGAGACCGAGCAGTGGCTCGCCCGCCGCCAGCCCCTCGCCGCCGCCCGTGAGCTGCTGGCCGCCGCCCGGGGCTCCGACGCCGGGGCACCGCTGCGCAGGCTGCGCTGCCAGCAGGCGCTGTCGCTGGTCGGCCCGGAGGCCGAGCCCGCGCTGCGGGAGGTCCTCGACGACCCCGAACTCGGCGGACTCGCCCGGGTGTGGCTGACCGAGCACGGCCTGCCGGACGTGCCCGTGCCGTCCCAGGACATGATCTTCTGGCTCACCGTCGACACCCTCGCCGCCCAGCTCGCCGCCGAGGGCAACTCCGAGGAACTCCGCGCCCTCGTCCAGGGCCTCGCCCAGCAGCACAGCGGCTTCTTCACGGCGGCCTGGCGCGTCGACCACCCGGCCACCGCCGACGTCCTGGAGGCCATGGGCCGACTCCACCCGGACAAGAAGGTCGCCAAGGAGGCCCGCAAAGCGGCGTTCAAGGCACGCTCGCAGCAGGGGAACTGACGCTGACGCACGATCGCCGGTCCCGTGAGGGTCCGCGGTGGTGGGGGCTGCTACGGCTTGGTGAATGCCGGATGCCTGCCCCCACCGACCCACGGGCGGTACGTCTCACAGGGCCTGGGACGCGGGTTTCACCATGTTGCGGACCGTGCGGGCCTTGACGAAGTCGCCGATGGCCGTCATCTCCCACTCGCCGGAGAACTGGCGGATCAGCTTCGCCATCATCACGCCGGTCTGCGCCTCGGCGCTGGTGAGGTCGAAGCGGACCAGTTCCTCGCCGGTCGTGGCGTCCAGGAGGCGGCAGTACGCCTTGGCGACCTCGGTGAACTTCTGGCCGGAGAAGGAGTTCACGGTGAAGACCAGGCCGGTGACCTCCTGGGGGAGACGGCCGAGGTCGACGGTGATGACCTCGTCGTCGCCGCCGCCCTCGCCGGTGAGGTTGTCACCGGAGTGCTTGATCGCGCCGCCGACGATGCTCAGCTTGCCGAAGTAGCAGCTGTCGACGTGGTTGCGCTGGGGGCCGTAGGCGATGACCGAGGCGTCCAGGTCGATGTCCTTGCCGCGGTAGGCGGGCTCCCAGCCGAGCCCCATCTGGACCCGGGAGAGCAGCGGGCGCCCGCCCTTCATGAGGGACACGGTCTGGTTCTTCTGGAGGCTGACCCGGCCCTTGTCGAGGTTGATCTTCCCGGTGCCGGGAGCGGGGGCGGCGGGGGCCGGGGGCGTGGCGGGCATCGGCGGGGTCACCGCGGCGGCCGGGGCCGGTGCCGCGACCGGCGTGGGCGCCGGGGCCGGGGCCGGTTCCTCCACCGTGACGCCGAAGTCGGTGGCGATGCCCGCCAGGCCGTTGGCGTAGCCCTGGCCGACCGCGCGGGCCTTCCACTGGCCGTTGCGCAGGTAGATCTCGACGACCACCAGGGCCGTCTCACTGCCGAGCTGCGGGGGCGTGAAGGTCGCCAGGACGCTGTTGTCCGCGGCGTTGCGCAGGGTGGCGGTGGGTTCGACGCCCTGGAAGGTCTGGCCCGCGGCGTCCGGGCTGGCGGTGACGACGATCCGCTCGATGCCCGGGGGGACGGCGCCGGTGTCGACGGTGATCGCGTCGGGCGCGGAGCCGCCGCCCGACCGGTAGGTCACGCCGGGTCCGCTCGGCTGGTTGTAGAAGATGAAGTCGTCGTCCGAGCGGACCTTGCCGTCGGCGGTGAGCAGGAGGCCCGAGACGTCGAGCCGCACCGGTGCGCTGACGTCCACCGTCACGCGGGGGGCGGGGAGCGGGATGTTCGAGCCGGGGGTCATAGCGGTCATGCCGGGTGAACGAGCGAGAGGCTCTTACCGTTCCCTTACCTGGACCGTACGGCGGGAACGCTGCCCCCACCGTACGGGTCCGGGCGGCGTCGCGGGTTACGGCACCACCACGATCTTCCGGCCGACCCCCGCCTTGAACTGGTCCAGGGCTTCCGGGTAGCGGTCCAGGGGGACGCGGTCGCTGATGAAGACGGAGGGGTCCAGCACGCCGCCCGCGAAGAGCTCCGCCGCGCGTTCGAAGCTGTGCAGGACGGCCATGGAGCCGGTGATGGTGATCTCCTGGTTGTAGATGCGGTACGGGTCGATCGTGACGCGGGTCGCGTAGTCGGCGACGCCGAACTGGAGGAAGGTGCCCGCCTTCGCCACCCGGTCCAGGCCGTCCTGGATCGCCGCCGCGTTGCCGGTCGCGTCGATGACCAGGTCCCAGCCCTGCGGGCGGTCCAGTTCGTCGGGGTTGGCGGCGGAGGCCGTCACGCCCAGGTGGCGGGCGGTCTCCAGGCGGGACGGGTTGACGTCCACGATGTCGACGCTGGCCGCGCCGGTGCGCTTGGCCAGCTCCAGCATCATCAGGCCCATCGTGCCCGAGCCGTAGATCAGGACGTGGGCGCCCATCCGGGACCGGAGGACGTCGTAGCCGCGGACCGCGCAGGAGAGGGGCTCGACCAGGGCGGCGTCCTCGGTGTTGACGTGGTCGGGGAGCCTCACGCAGTTCGCGACCGGGGCGACCGCGTACTGGGCGGCGCCGCCCGCCGTCGTCACGCCGATCGCGGCCCAGCGCTCGCACATGTTGTTGTGGCCGTTGCGGCAGTAGCGGCACTCGTAGCAGTAGAGCGAGGGGTCCACGGCGACCCGGTCGCCGACCGACACCTCCGTCACCCGGGTGCCGACGCCGACCACCTCGCCCGCGAACTCGTGGCCCGGCACGATCGGCAGCTTCGGCGCGAACTCGCCCTGCAGGATGTGCAGGTCGGTGCCGCACAGGCCGCACGCGGCGACCTCGACGACGACCTCGCGCGGGCCCGGCGTCGGGTCCGGGACGTCGGCGACGACGGCGCGGCCCACGGACTCGATGACGGCGGCCTTCATTTGACGGCTCCCAACGACAGGCCCTGGACCAGTTTGTCCTGGGCGGCGAACCCCGCGGCGAGCACCGGCAGGGAGATGACGAGCGAGGCGGCGCACACCTTCGCCAGGAACAGGCCCTGGCTGGTGATGAAGCCGGTGAGGAAGACGGGGGCCGTCTCGGCCACCACGCCGGTGAGCACCCGGGCGAAGAGGAGTTCGTTCCAGGAGAAGATGAAGCAGATCAGGGCGGTGGCCGCGATGCCGGGGAGGGCGATGGGGGCGACGACGCGGCCGAGGACCGTCGGCAGTCTCGCGCCGTCGATCTGGGCCGCCTCGATGATCGCCACCGGGACCTCGGAGAGGAACGACTGCATCATCCAGACCGCGATCGGCAGGTTCATCGCCGTGTAGAGGATGACCAGCGCCCAGACGTTGTCGAGCAGGCCGGTGTTCTTCGCGAAGAGGTAGATCGGCAGCAGGCCCGCCACCAGCGGCAGCATCTTGGTGGAGAGGAAGAAGAACAGCACGTCCGTCCAGCGTTTCACCGGGCGGATGGAGAGGGCGTAGGCGGCGGGCAGCGCCAGCAGCAGGGTCAGCAGGGTCGAGACCACCGACGCCATCGTGGAGTTGACCAGCGCGGGCCAGGGGCTGGCGCCGCCGTCCACGCCGAAGAACTCGCGGTAGCTGTCCAGGGTGAGCGAGGCGGCGAGCGACGGCGGGTTGGTCGCCGCGTCCGGTTCGGAGTGGAAGGACGTCAGGACCATCCAGAGGAGGGGGGCGACGAACAGCAGTCCGGCCAGCCAGGCGGTGACCCCGAGCGCTGCGCCCTTGAGCCGGCGGTTTCGGGGACGGGCCGGGGGCGCGGTCACGGTCGTGGTGGCCATCAGCGGGACACCTCCTCACGGAACAGCGACGACACCACGCGCAGCGCGAGGGTCGCCAGGATGATCGAGCCGATGACGACGACCACACCGGCCGCCGAGGCGAGGCCGTTCTCGTGCGCCTGGTAGAAGGTCTGGTAGATCGTGTAGGGCAGGTTGGCGGTGCCGAGGCCGCCGGAGGTGATGGTGAACACCGCGTCGAAGTTCTGCACGATGTAGATCGAACCCAGCAGGATGCCGAGTTCCAGGTACCGGCGCAGGTGCGGCAGCGTGATGTGCACGAAGACCTGCCAGTCGCCCGCGCCGTCCATCCGGGCCGCCTCGACCAGCTGCGGGTCCCGGCTCTGCAGCCCGGCGAGCAGGATCAGCATCATGAACGGCGTCCACTGCCAGACCAGCGACGCCTCCACCGCCATCAGCGGCATCTCGGAGATCCAGTCCGGCTGCGCGGCCCCGTCGCCGCCGATCCAGTGCAGTACGCCGTTGAACAGGCCGTACTCCGGGTTGAACAGCACGTGCTTCCACAGCAGCGCCGCCGCGACCGGCACCAGCAGGAACGGTGCGATGAGCATGGTCCGCACGGCCGCCCGGCCGCGGAAGCGGCGGTCGAGGAGGAGGGCGAGGAGCAGTCCGAGCAGCAGGCTGACCAGGACGACCGTCGCGGTGAGGACGATCGTCGTCCAGACGGACTTGCGCAGCTCGGGGGTGCTCAGGACCTCCGAGTAGTTGGACAGGCCCGCGAACGCCCGGTCGTCGGGGTAGAGCGCGTTCCAGTCGAAGAAGGAGATCACCAGGGTGGCGACGAAGGGCAGCTGCGTCACGACGACCATGAAGACCAGCGCGGGCAGCAGGGGTGCCCGGGTGGCCCAGGCGCGCATCCGGTTCGGCCGCCGGGCCGCCGGCCGCGTGGGGGCGGCGGCGACCCGGGTGGGGGGAGTCGTGACGGTCATGATCCCTCGTACTTCTTGCCGACGGACTCGGCGAGGGACTGCGCCTTCTCCAGGGCGCTGTCCACGGACTGGCGTCCGGCGATGGCCGAGCTGATCTCCTGGGAGACCTTGGTGCCCAGGTCGGTGAACTCGGGGATGCCGACGAACTGGATGCCGGGCGCCGGGCGGGGCTGTACGCCCGGGTCCTCCGGCTTGGCGCTGGCGATGGCGTCACGGGTGACGTCGGCGAAGGCGCCCGCCTCCGCGCGGTACTGCGGGATGTCGTACGTGGAGGCGCGCTTGCCCGCGGGGACGTTGGACCAGCCGACCTTCTCGCCGACGAGCTTCTCGTACTCCTTGCCGGAGGCCCAGGAGATGAACTTCCAGGCGTTCTCGGCGTTGCCGGACGCCTTCTGGACGCCCCAGGCCCAGGTGTAGAGCCAGCCGGAGCTGTCGGTCTTCTCCACCGGCGCGGGGACGTAGCCGATCTTGCCCTTCACCGGGGAGTCCGCGGCCTCCAGGGAACCGGCGCCCGCGGTGGCGTCGTACCACATGGCGGTCTTGCCCTGGGTCATGTTGTTCAGGCACTCGGCGTAGCCCGCCTGCGGAGCGCCGGACTCGCCGTGCTCGCGGACCAGGTCGACATAGAACCGGGTCGCCTCCTTGAACTCCTTCGAGTCCAGCCGGGCCTGCCAGTTCTCGTCGAACCAGGTGCCGCCGAAGGTGTTGACGACGGTGGTGAGCGGCGCCATCACCTCGCCCCAGCCGGGCAGCCCGCGCAGGCAGATGCCCTTCATGCCCGGCTCCGCGCCGTCCACCTTGGCGGCGATGTCGGCGACCTCCTTCCAGGTGGGCTTCCCGGGCATGGTCAGGCCCGCCTTCTCCAGGACGTCCTTGCGGTACATCAGGAAGGAGGACTCGCCGTAGAAGGGCTCCCCGTAGAGCTTGCCGTCCTCCGCGGTGAGGGCCCGGGTCATCGGCGGCAGGACGTCGGCCTGGTCGAAGGCGGTGTCCTTCTCCACGTAGGAGTCCAGGGCGTGCAGCCAGCCGTTCCTGGCGTAGATCGGGATCTCGTAGTTGCTGAGGGTGGCGACGTCGTACTGGCCCGCCTGGTTGGCGAAGTCCTGGCTGATCTTGTCGCGGACGTCGTTCTCCGGCAGGACGGTGAAGTTCACCTCGATCCCGGTGTCCTTGGTGAAGTGGTCCGCGGTGAGCTTCTGCAACTCCACCATCTGCGGGTTGTTCACCATGAGGACGTTGATGGCGTCGCCGTCTGAGGATCCGGAGCCGCCCGCGCCGGAGCAGGCGGCGAGCGGGGTGATCAGCGTCCCTATGGCGGCCACGGCGAAGAGGGTGCGTGGCGCCCGTCGGCTCTGGGTTCGCATACGGTACTCCTGGACGAATAGGTGCAAAAGGGGTGGGTTGGGGGTGTGCGGTCCTACGGGGAGGGCTCGGGTGCGGGGCGGTGTCAGACGCGGATGACCTGGGGGCCCAGCAGCGAGTAGCGGTGGGCCTCGGCCGCGGGGAGCAGGGTGCTGGTGACGATCGCCTCCAGGGCGCCGATCCCGGCGAACCGGCAGAAGCTGACCGCTCCGAACTTGGTGTGGACGCCCGCGAACACGGTGCGCCGGGCGGACCGGATCGCCTGCGACTTGACCTCGCTGACGGCCGGGTCGGGGGTGGTGAGGCCGTGCTCGCGCGAGATGCCGTTGGCGCCGATGAAGGCGAGGTCGATGACGAACCCGGCGAGCATCCTCGTCGTCCAGTGGTCGACGGTCGCCAGGGTGCCGGAGCGGACCCGGCCGCCGAGCAGCAGTACCGAGACGTTCTCGGCCTCGGCGAGCGAGCCGGCGACCGGCAGGGACGCGGTGACCACGGTCAGCGGACGGTCCCGGGGCAGCGCCTCGGCGACGAGCTGCGGGGTGAAGCCCTCGTCGACGAAGACCGTCTCGGCGTCCCCGAGCAGCTCGGCCGCCGCGGCGGCGATCCGGCGCTTCTCGGGGACGTGGCTGGTGGCGCGGAAGGCGAGCGTCGTCTCGAAACCGGCGCTCTCCACCGGGTAGGCGCCGCCATGGGTGCGGCGCAGCAGGCCGTGGTCCTCCAGGACGCGCAGGTCGCGCCGTACCGTCTCCTTGGCCACGCCCAGGTCGGTGGCGAGTGCGGTGACGTCCACCGCGCCGGTGGCGCGCGCCACGCGCACGATCTCGCGCTGGCGCTCCTCGGCGCTCCTCGCCGCCTTCGCCGTCGTCATCGTCGACTCCCGCTTCCGTGCTCCGCCGTCCTGACCGGAACCCCGGTCGCCGGAGCTGCCCGTTCGGGCCCCGAGGTGGTCATGGGGGAAGTTGTACAGCGGGGATTCGGCGCTGAACAGGTCTGTTGCAGATCCGATGGTGCCCGGTTGTGCCCGTTTGGCGGGGCCGGAGTCCGTCGCGGACCTGCGCGGGTGTGACGGGCGAGGTGGGATCGGGCACGGCGGATGCCCGAATGCGTGAGCGGGCGGGCCCGTTCGGTGCCCGCCCGCCCCTGCGCACGTCCGCTTTCGGCCGCCTCGGCCGAATCCACGACGCCGGTCAGTACGGCCAGATCGGCGGGTCGGTGACGAAGTGGCCGCCGAGGCGGGCGTGCGCCGGGTCGGCCGGGTCCAGCTCGCCCTGCTCGGCGACGAGCTTGCCGGCGTACGGCTCGGAGTCGTCCTGCGGCGCGTAGCCGAGCGCCCGCGCGGAGCCGAGGTCCCACCACAGGCGGGTGTTGGCGGAGGAGCCGTAGACGACGGTGTGGCCGACGTCCTCGGCGGTCAGGGCGGCGTGGAAGAGCCGGGCGCCGTCGGCGGGGCTCATCCACACCGAGAGCATCCGCACGCTGGTCGGCTCCGGGAAGCAGGAGCCGATGCGCACCGAGACGGTCTCCAGGCCGTACTTGTCCCAGTAGAACTGGGCGAGGTCCTCGCCGAAGGACTTGGACAGGCCGTAGAAGGTGTCCGGGCGGTGCGGGGTGTCGACGGGGATGAGCGGGTCGTCGCCCCGGGGGCGGGGCGTGTAGCCCACGGCGTGGTTGGAGGAGGCGAAGACGATCCGGCCGACGCCCTCCTCGCGGGCCGCCTCGTAGAGGTGGAAGGTGCCCTCGATGTTCGCCTTGAGGATCTTCTCGAAGGGGGCTTCCAGGGAGATGCCCGCGAGGTGGATGACCGCGTCGACCCCGCGCACGGCCTCGCGCAGCGCCGCCCGGTCGGCGAGGTCCGCGGTGATCGCGTCCGGCGCGCCCTCGACGGGGCGCACGTCCAGCAGGCGCAGCTCGTAGCCGAACCCGGGGAGCAGGTCCCGCATCAGGGTGCCGAGTCCGCCGGCGGCGCCGGTGAGCAGGACGGTACGGGGAGCGGGCATCCTGGGGTCTCCTCGGTTTCCTCGGATCTGCGGGGCTGGTCAGCCGTATTCATATCCCGGATTCATATGCGTGGACAAGGTGGGGGATGCGGCTCTTGCCTGTCGAGGGTGGCGGAGGGGATGTTCATAAACATAAACTCTGATCAGAGACTTGCACGAGCCACGTGATGTGGTCCACCCGTACCCGTCTTCCAGGGAGAGCCCGTGACGCCTGCCGACCTCGCCGCCCGGCTCAGTATCCCCAGCGGGCCGCTGTTCTTCCCGGTCACCGCCTTCGGCCCGGACGGGGCCGTCGACCTCGACGTCTACCGCGCGCACGTGCGCCGCGGGGTGGAGGCCGGTGCCGCCGCCGTCTTCACCTGCTGCGGCACCGGGGAGTTCCACGCGCTGACGCCGGAGGAGTTCGAGGCGTGCGTACGGGCCGCCGTCGAGGAGAGCGGCGGCCGGGTGCCGGTGCTGGCGGGCGCGGGGTACGGGACCGCGCTCGCCGTGCGGTACGCGCGGCTCGCCGCGGCGGCCGGGGCGGACGGGCTGCTCGCCATGCCGCCGTACCTCGTCGTCGCCGGGCAGGAGGGGCTGCTGCGGCACTACCGCGAGATCGCCGCCGCGACCGCGCTGCCGGTCATCGTCTACCAGCGCGACAACGCCGTCTTCACCCCGGACACGGTCGTCGAACTCGCCCGCACGGACGGGGTCATCGGCCTCAAGGACGGCCTCGGCGACCTCGACCTGGTGCAGCGCGTCGTCAGCGCCGTCCGCACCCGGGCGCCCGGTGGCTTCCTCTACTTCAACGGGCTGCCGACCGCCGAGCAGACCCAGCTCGCCTACCGCGCCGTCGGCGTGCCGCTGTACTCCTCCGCCGTGTTCTGCTTCGCCCCGGAGATCGCCCTCGCCTTCCACCGGGCGCTGGAGACCGGCGACCGCGCCACCGCCGACCGCCTCCTCGACGGCTTCTACGGCCCCTTCGTCGAACTCCGCGCCCGGGGCCGGGGGTACGCCGTCGCCCTGGTCAAGGCGGGCGTACGGTTGCGCGGACTGGACGTCGGCGAGGTACGGCCCCCGCTGCACGAACCCGGCGACGACCACGTCAAGCAGCTCGCCCACCTGATCGAGCGCGGCCACGCGCTGCTGGAGGAGTCGGCCCAGTGAGGACATCGGCGTTCGTCTACCCGTGGGACGTCAACGGGGACCCGGAGGCACCCGCCCGCATCGCCGCGCTCGGCGTGGGCCAGGTGACGCTGGCCGCCGCCTACCACTCCACGCGCGCCCTCACCCCCCGCCACCCGCGCCACCGCGTCGTCACCGCCGAACACGCCGCCGTGCTCTACCCGGTGGCCGAGGGCCGCTGGGCCGGACGCTCCCCGCGCCCCTACCCGGCCGGTGACTGGGCGCCCGGCGACGCCTACGGCGAGGCCGCCACCGCCCTCGCGGAGGCGGGCCTCGAAGTGCACAGCTGGGTGGTCCTCGCGCACAACTCCCGGCTCGGCGCGGAGCACCCGCACACCTCGGTGGTCAACGCCTACGGCGACCGCTACCCGTGGGCGCCGTGCATCGCGCAGCCCGCCACGCGCGCGTACCTCACCGACCTCGCGGTGGAGGCGGCGGTACGGCCCGGGGCGCGCGGCACCGAACTGGAGTCGCTCGGCTGGTACGGCCTGGCGCACCTGCACGCCCACGACAAGACCGGCGGGGTCGGCCTCGGGGACGCCGGGCAGTACCTGATGTCGCTCTGCTTCTGCCCCGACTGCCGCGCGGGGTACGGCGGCCAGGGCCTCGACGCCGACGAACTGGCCGCCGCCGTACGGGAAGCGCTGGAACCGGTGTGGCGGGGGGCGCCCTCGGACGGTGGCTGGGCGGGCGTGGAGAAGCTCCTCGGCGAGCCGAAGGCGACCGCCACGCGCGCGTGGCGCGACGGCACCGCCCGCGGCCTCCAGGAGCAGGTGGTCGCGGCGGTCCGGGCGGCGGCGCCCGGCGGCTTCCAGGTCCTGCTGCACGCCGACCCGGTCTCCTACCACTGCGGCGCCAACGCGGGCGTCGACCCCGCGCACATCCTCTCCGTCGCCGACGGGGTGGTGGTGCCCTGCACCGGCGGGGCCGGCCTGCTCACGCCGTTCGCGGAGCGGGGGCGGGAGGGCGCCGTCCTCGCCGCCAACTTCACCATCGTCTCCTGCATGGGCGGCAGCCCCGGCACCCTGGCGGCGGACGCCCGCCGCGCGCGTGACCTGGGGGCGGGGGAACTGCGGCTGTACCACGCCGGGTTGGCGTCGGACGGGGACCTGGCGGTGGCGGCGGAGGCCCTGCGGGCGCTCTGACGGTGGTGGGGGAGGCGCTGCGGGGCGGTTCTGGCGGTGGTGGGGGAGGCGCTGCGGGGCGGTTCTGGCGGTGGGTCGGGGAGACGTTGCGGGGGCTCTGGCGGTCCTCACGCGCGGCGGAGCCGGGTCACCGACAGCAGCTGGGCCAGGCCCAGGAGCACCAGCAGCGGGCCGTGCGGGAGCGGCTCGACCAGGGCCGCGCCCACGGCCAGCCCGACCACGTTCGGCACGAACACCAGCGTGCTCGCCGTGGCCGCCGCGCGGCCCCGCAGCGCGTCCGGCGTCAGCCGCTGCACGGCGGTGAACGCCGTGATCAGCACGCACGGCAGGCCCGCGCCGACGCCCACGCCGCCCACCAGCGCCGCCAGGTCGGACGGCACCGCGCGCAGCGCCACCGCGACGCCGGTCAGCGCCATCCCGCAGACCGCGAACCGGCGGTCGCCGAGGTGGCGCAGGGCGGCGCCGGAGCCCAGGCCCACCGCGACCGACCCGGCGCCCTGGACGGCGGCGAGCACACCGGCGTACGCGGGCGGGTGGCCGAGGCCGTCGATGACGGCGTACACCAGCGCGCCGTTGATCCCGGCGCAGAGCATCGTCGTCCCGGCCGCGACGACGAGGGGCCGTAGCCGGGGGTGTCCCCACACGTGGCGGACGCCCTCGGCGGTGCGGGCGCGCCAGCTCGACGTCGGGGGCGCGGGCGGGGGTGAGCCGTCGCCGCGCAGGCCGGCGTACAGGACCGCGGCCAGCACGAACGTGCCGGTGTCCAGCAGGACGACGGCGGTGCCGCCGTACGCCGCGTAGACGCCCGCCCCGGCCAGCGGGGCGAGGAGTTTCATGCCCTCGTTCGCGGTCATCCGCAGCCCGTTGAAGTGGCCGAGCAGCGCCGGGTCGAGGGAGGTGGCGACCAGCGCGGACTCGGCGGCGTCCTGGATGACGCCCGCCGTGCCGTAGAGCAACAGCACCACGAGGACCAGCCAGACGTCGGCCGCGGAGTCGACGGTGAGCAGGCTCAGCAGCAGGGCCGCCAGCGACAGGTTCAGTGCGACCAGCAGGGTGACGCGGGGATGGGTGCGCCGCCCGGTCGAGCGAAGCCGGGACCGGGGGAGGTCGGCGAGGGTGCCCAGCAGCGGGCCGCACAGCACCGGCGTCCACATCGCCAGCATCGTCAGCGCGGCCAGGCCGTCGGAGCCGGTGAGGTCCTTCACCCAGACACCCGAGGCCAGCCACAGGGCGGAGGTGCCGAAGCCGGAGACCAGCACCCCGGCGAGGCAACGGCCCGCGGTGCGGTCGCGCAGCACGCGTACGGCCGTCCACGTCGGCCGCGGGGTCTTCGGAGTGTTCGGCGTCGTCATGTCTGGTCATCGTCGGGCTAAGGGGGGCGGGACGGGATCGGGCAGGTGCCCTAGACGGCGGGCCGACGACCGATGAGTTCCGGGTGCCGGACCGGTCTGCCTCCTGATGGACCCCACCGGTGAGGAGCACCCGATGAACGACCCGACCGCGCACGCCCCCGTCGACCTCGGTCCGCAGACCCGCGTCCTGGCCCAGCTCGTGGCCGGGGTCGGCGACGACCGGCTCGCGGACCCGACGCCGTGCCCGCGGTTCGCGGTGCGCCAGCTGCTGGGGCACCTGCTGGGGCTCGCCGTCGCCTTCCGGGACGCCGGGCGCAAGGACCTGGGCGCCACCACCGACAGCGTCCCGGACAGCGCCGTGCCGGACATCGGTCCGGGCTGGCGGGAGGAGCTGCCCAGGGCGCTGGACGAACTCGCCGAGGCGTGGCGCGACCCGGCCGCCCTGACCGGCGAGACCCGCGCGGGCGGCGTGACCCTGCCCGGCCCGGTCGCGCTGGCCGTCGCCGCCGACGAACTGGTCGTCCACGGCTGGGACCTGGCCCGCGCCACCGGCCAGCCCTACGCGCCCGACCCGGCCGCCCTCGACGCCGCCCACGCCTTCGTCCAGGCCGTCGCCGCCGACCCCACCCCGCCCCCCGGCCTCTTCGGCCCCGCGGTCCCCGTGGCGCCGGACGCCCCGCTGCTGGACCGCGTGGTGGGCCTGAGCGGCCGCGACCCGAAGTGGGGGGCGTAGCCACCCACGGACCACGGGCGCACCGGCACACGAGGAGGGTGACCGGGGGGACCGTACCCTCCCGGCCATGACCTCCCACCCTCGACCGGGAGACGGCCGCCGCCCGTGCCGCCGCCGTCTTCCCCGGACCGGTCACCCTCGCTCACGAGGGCCACACCCGGCACGTCTGAGCAGGCAACCATAACTTCCTCTGTCAGAAGCATTGACGAAACACAGGGGCCCTCTTACCTTCAACGCGTCGTACGTCGTACGTCATATATGAGACGCGATATGTGAGATCCGAGAGGCGCGCATGACCTCTGTGCCCACGCCCATCCCCTCCCGCACGCAGTACGTGCTGGAGGGGATAAAACACCGCATCCTCACCGGGCGGCTGACGCCGGGCCAGGCCCTGGTCGAGACCGAACTCGCCGCACAGTTCGGGGTCTCCAAGACCCCGGTGCGCGAGGCGCTCAAGACCCTGGCCGGCACCGGACTGGTCGTGATGAGCCAGTACAAGGGCGTCACGGTGCGCATGGTGGACGCGGACATGGCGCGCGAGGTCTACGACGTCCGGCTGCTCCTGGAGCCCGAGGCGCTCCGCCGCACCGTGCGCCGCAAGGCCTCCCTGGACGCCGCCCGCGACGCGCTCACCCGCGCCGACCAGGCCACCGACACCGCCGAACGCTCCCTGGCCAACCGGGAGTTCCACCGCGCGCTGTACGTCCCGTGCGGCAACCCGCTGCTCGGCCGGATGCTCGACGAGGTCCGCGACCAGGCCGCCCTGGTCTCCGCCGTCGCCTGGGCCGCCGACCCCTCCTGGGAACGGGAGGCCCGCGAACACCGCGACATCCTGCGGCTCGCCGCGGAGGGCGACGCCGACGGTGCGGCGCGCGCCCTGCACGCCCACATCGAGTCGTTCGTGCTGAAGGCCTTCCCCGACGCCGGGACCGAGGCCACCGAGGTCCAGGGAGAGGACGGTCAGGAATGACAGCGACGTTCGAGGCCCAGCGGGCGGCACTCGCCGACGTGGTGGCGATCCCGGTGACCCCGTTCGCCGAGGACGGCTCCGTCGACCAGGACACCCACCGCGCCCTGCTGCGCCGACTGCTCGACGGCGGTGTCACCACCCTCACCCCCAACGGCAACACCGGCGAGTTCTACGCCCTCGCCCCCGAGGAGCGCCGCCTGGTCACCGAACTCACCCTCGACGAGGCGGGCGACCGGGGCGTGGTCCTCGTCGGCGTCGGACACGACGTGCCGACCGCCGTCGCCTCCGCCCGGCACGCCCGCGAGCTGGGCGCGGCCATGGTGATGGTGCACCAGCCCGTGCACCCCTACGTCTCCCAGTCCGGCTGGGTCGACTACCACCGCGCCATCGCCGAGGCCGTGCCCGAGCTGGGCGTGGTGCCGTACATCCGCAACGCCCAGCTGTCCGGCGCCCGGCTCGCCGAACTCGCCGACCACTGCCCCAACGTGGTCGGTGTGAAGTACGCCGTCCCGGACGCCGCCCGCTTCGCCGGGTTCGCCCGTGACGCGGGGCTCGACCGGTTCGTGTGGGTGGCCGGGCTCGCCGAGCCGTACGCCCCCTCGTACTTCTCCGCTGGCGCCACCGGCTTCACCTCCGGCCTGGTGAACGTCGCCCCCGCCGTCTCGCTGAACATGATCGAGGCGCTCCGGTCCGGCGACTACCCGGCCGCGATGAAGGGGTGGGAGCAGATCCGCCGCTTCGAGGAGCTGCGCGCCGCGCACGGCTCCGCCAACAACGTCACCGTCGTCAAGGAGGCCCTCGCCTCCCTCGGCCTGTGCCGCCGCGAGGTGCGCCCGCCCAGCAAGCCCCTGCCGGAGAGCGAGCGCGCCGAGGTCGCCGCCATCGTCGCCGGGTGGTCCATATGACCGACCGGACGACCCCGCGCAAGCGCCCGGAGGAACTGCGCAGCCACCAGTGGTACGGCACCGACGGACTGCGGTCCTTCAGCCACCGCGCCCGCACCCGCCAGCTCGGCTACCTCCCCGAGGAGCACCTCGGCAAGCCGGTCATCGCCGTCCTCAACACCTGGTCCGACATCAACCCCTGCCACGTCCACCTCCGCGACCGGGCGCAGGCCGTCAAGCGCGGGGTGTGGCAGGCGGGCGGGTTCCCGCTGGAGTTCCCGGTCGCCACGCTGAGCGAGACCTTCCAGAAGCCGACCCCGATGCTCTACCGCAACCTCCTCGCCCTGGAGACGGAGGAACTGCTGCGCTCGTACCCCGTCGACGGGGCGGTGCTGATGGGCGGCTGCGACAAGTCGACGCCCGCGCTGCTGATGGGCGCGGCCAGCGTCGACCTGCCGACCGTGTTCGTGCCCGCCGGGCCGATGCTGCCGGGTCACTGGCGCGGCGAGACCCTCGGCTCCGGCACCGACATGTGGAAGTACTGGGACGACAAGCGCGCCGGGCTCATCGGCGACTGCGAGATGACCGAGCTGGAGAGCGGCCTCGCCCGCTCACCCGGCCACTGCATGACCATGGGTACGGCGTCCACGCTGACCGCCGCCGCGGAGGCGCTCGGCGTGACCGTGCCGGGCGCGTCCAGCATCCCGGCCGTGGACTCCGGGCACGACCGGATGGCCGCCGCGGCGGGCCTGCGCGTCGTCGACCTGGTCCACCGGGGGCGGACGCTCCGCGACATCCTCACCCAGGAGGCGTTCGAGGACGCCGTCACCACCGTCCTCGGCCTCGGCGGCTCCACCAACGCCGTCATCCACCTCATCGCCATGGCCGGACGCGCGGGCGCCCGGCTCACCCTGGACGACTTCGACCGCGTCGCCCGCACGGTCCCGGTACTGGCCAACGTCCGCCCCGGCGGACAGACGTACCTGATGGAGGACTTCCACTTCGCGGGCGGGCTGCCCGGGTTCCTCTCCCGCATCACCGACCTGCTCCACCTGGACCGCCCCACGGTCGCCCACGACACCCTGCGCGAGCAGCTCGCGGGCGCCCTGGTCCACGACGACGACGTCATCCGGCCGCGCGGCAACCCGGTCGCGGCCGAGGGCGGGGTCGCGGTGCTGCGCGGCAACCTCTGCCCGGACGGCGCCGTCATCAAGCACATCGCCGCCGAACCGCACCTGCTCAAGCACACCGGGCCCGCGGTCGTCTTCGACGACTACAGGACGATGCAGCGCACCATCAACGACCCGGCGCTGGACATCACCGCCGACAGCGTGCTGGTGCTGCGCAACGCCGGACCCAAGGGCGGCCCCGGAATGCCCGAGTACGGGATGCTGCCGATCCCCGACCACCTGCTGAAGCAGGGCGTACGGGACATGGTGCGGATCTCCGACGCCCGGATGAGCGGCACCAGCTACGGCGCCTGCGTCCTCCACGTCGCACCGGAGTCGTACGTCGGCGGACCGCTCGCGCTGGTGCGCACCGGCGACCAGATCACCCTCGACGTCGAGGCGCGCACCCTGCGCCTGCACGTCGACGACGCGGAGCTGGAGCGCCGCCGGGCCGAGTGGACCCCGCCGCCCGCCCGCTACGAGCGGGGCTACGGCGCCCTCTACAACGACCAGATCACGCAGGCCGACACCGGCTGCGACTTCGAGTTCCTGGCCCGCGAGGGCCAGGTGCCGGACCCGTACGCGGGTTGACGGAACTCCCACCCCAGGCTCAGGCCCCGAACGGCCAAGAACGCGTCGCGTAGTTCAAGAAAGCGCTTCACCGACAGCTCCACCGACAGCTCCACCGAGAACGGAGAACAGTCATGGCCCAAGCCGCAGCCGTGGCGAAACCGCCCGCGCCACCGAGGCGGCGCCGTGCCTCCGCCACCCCGCGCAGGCTGCCGTACCTGCTGATCGCCCCGGCGGCCCTGCTGATGCTGGGCTTCATCGCCTACCCGGTGCTCAGCGTCTTCTACTACAGCCTCCAGGACTACAACCCCACCAAGCCGTGGCGGAACGGCTTCGCGGGCTTCGACAACTTCGTCCACGCCTTCACCGAGGACCCCCTCTTCTGGGACACGCTGGTCTTCAGCACCAAGTGGGTCGTCGTCGAGGTCGGGCTCCAGCTGCTGTTCGGACTCGCGCTCGCCCTCATCGTCAACCAGACCTTCGTCGGCCGGTCCCTCGGCCGCGCCATGGTCTTCTCCCCGTGGGCCGTCTCCGGCGTGCTGACCAGCGCCATCTGGGTACTGCTCTACAACTCCCAGACCGGCGTCACCCGCTACCTCGCGGACATGGGCATCGGCTCCTACGGCACCAGCTGGCTGTCCGACCCGTCCACCGTCTTCCCCGCGGCGATCGTCGCCGACCTCTGGCGCGGCGTCCCCTTCTTCGCCATCCTCATCCTCGCCGACCTCCAGTCCGTCTCGAAGGACCTCTACGAGGCCGCCGAGGTCGACGGCGCCAGCCGCGTCAAGCAGTTCTGGCACATCACCCTGCCGCACCTGAAGGACGCCATCGTGCTGTCCACGCTGCTGCGCGCGGTCTGGGAGTTCAACAACGTCGACCTCCTCTACACCCTCACCGGCGGCGGACCCGCGGGCGAGACCACCACGCTGCCCCTCTACATCGCCAACACCAGCGTCGACGCCCACAACTTCGGCTACGCGTCCGCCCTGACGACGGTCGCGTTCGTGATCCTGCTCTTCTGCTCGATCGTCTATCTGCGGCTGAGCAAGTTCGGAGGTGAGACCAAGTGAGCGCCACCAAGGAAGCCCCCGTCGCGCCGCCCGCGCGTCGGCACGCCGCCCCTCAGCCGCACCGCCCGGTCAGACGGCAGCGCGCCTGGGACGAGGCCCCCCGCTGGCAGATCTACCTGCCCCTGTCGATCTACCTGCTCTTCACGCTCGTCCCCTTCTACTGGATGCTGCTGTTCGCGCTGCGCCCGGCGGGCTCCACCTCGCTGGTGCCCTGGCCGATCACCTTCGACCACTTCGAGAAGGTGTGGACCGAGCGGAGCTTCGGCACCTACTTCGAGAACAGCGTCTACGTCGGTGTCGCCACCCTGGTGACGACCACCGTCGTCGCCCTCGCGGGCGGCTACGCGCTCGCCCGGTTCGACTTCAGGATCAAGCGGGCGTTCATGCTCGCGCTGCTCTGCTCCCAGTTCGTGCCGGGCGCGCTGCTGCTGGTGCCGCTGTTCGAGATCTTCGCCGAACTCCAGATGATCAACTCCCTCGGCAGCGTCATCATCGCCGAGACGGTCTTCCAGCTGCCGCTGTCGATCATCCTGATCAGCAACTTCATCAAGAACGTGCCGTACTCCCTGGAGGAGGTGGCCTGGGTCGACGGGTGCGGGCGCCTCACCGCCTTCCGCCTGGTCGTGCTGCCGCTGCTGCGCCCCGGGCTGATCGCGGTCGGCTCCTTCGCCTTCGTGCACTCCTGGAACCACTTCCTGTTCGCCCTGATGTTCCTCAACAACCAGGGCAAGCAGACCATCCCGGTCGGTCTGAACACCCTGATGAGCTCGGACAGCGTCGACCTCGGCGCGCTCGCCGCGGGCGGCATCGTCGCCGCCGTCCCGGTGGTCCTCGTCTTCGCCTTCATCCAGAAGTGGCTGATCACCGGCTTCAGCGCGGGGGCGGTGAAGGGATGACCACGCCGGGGATGGCCACGCCGGGGACGACCCCACCACCGCCCGTACCCGTCGTCCTCGCGGGCGCCCGCGGCCACGGCCGCTGGCACGTCGAGAACCTCCGCCGCCTCACGGAACGGGGCCTGGTCAGCCTGGTCGGCATCTGTGAGCTGACCCCGCTCACCGAGGCCGAGTACGGCGGCGAACTCCCCGCCCAGTCCGACGACTTCGGCGCGCTGCTGGAGTCGACCGGCGCCCGGGCCGCGGTGGTGTGCACCCCGATCCCCACCCACACCGACCTGGCGCTGACGGCCGCCCGTCAGGGCGTGCACCTGCTCCTGGAGAAGCCCCCGGCGCCGTCCTACGCGGAGTTCCGCCGGATGGCCGACGGGGTCGCCGAGGCGGGCGTCGCCTGCCAGATCGGGTTCCAGTCGCTGGGCTCGCACGCCCTGCCCGCGATCCGTGAGCTGATCGCCGAGGGCGCCATCGGGGAGGTGCGCGGCATCGGCGGCGCCGGGGCCTGGGCGCGCGACGAGGCGTACTTCCGGCGGGCGCCGTGGGCGGGCCGACGGCGGTTGAACGGCGTCGACGTGATCGACGGGGCGCTGACCAACCCGCTCGCGCACGCCGTCGCCACCGCCCTCGCGCTGGACGGCAGCACCCGCGCCGAGGACGTCACCGCCATCGAGACCGAGCTGTGGCACGCCAACGACATCGAGGCCGACGACACCTCCTGCGTCCGGATCACCACCGCGGAGGGCCGCCCCGTCACCGTCGCCGCCACCCTGTGCGCCGAGCACCCCGGCGACCCGTACGTCCTGGTGCACGGCAGCCGCGGCCGGATCACCTTCTGGTACAAGCAGGACCGCGTCCTGCTCCAGCGCGCCGACCACGGTCCCGAGGAGTACGAGTACGGCCGCACCGACCTGCTGGAGAACCTCGTCGGCCACCTCACCACCGGCGCCGACCTGCTCGTCCCCCCGGACACCACCGGCGCCTTCATGAAGGTCGTCGAGGCGATCCGCAGCGCCCCCGACCCGGCCGCGCTGCCGGACACCGCCTGGCGGACCCTGCCCGCCGAACGGCGCCGGATCGTCCCCGGCGTCGACGCACTGGTGGCGGGCGCCGCCGACACCCTGTCCCTGTACTCCGAACTGGGCGCCGACTGGGCGCCGTACCAGGCCCCGCGGAAAGAGGTGAGCACCCGATGACCACCCCCGACTCCCCGGTGCTGCGGGTCGCGGGCCGCCCCGTCGGCCGCTACGTCACCCGGCCCGAGCTGCCCGACCGGCTCTCCCCGCGCCCCTATCTGCACCCCGTCACCACCCTGTCCGGTACGGCGGTCACCGAGCTGAGCCCCGCCGACCACCTCCACCACCTCGGCGTCGGTGTCGCCGTTCCCGACGTCGAGGGGCACAACTTCTGGGGCGGGCGCACCTACGTCCGCGACCAGGGCCCGACCGAGCTGGCCAACCACGGCTCCCAGCGGCACGTCGCCTTCCAGCTGCGCGACCCGGACGGCTTCGTACAGGAGCTGCGCTGGATGGCCGGGGGCGGCGAGCTGCTGCGCGAGCGCCGCACGGTCGCGGCCACCGGGCTCACCGCCACCGCCTGGGCGCTGGACGTCACCTTCGCCCTCACCAACACCACCTCCGCCGCCCTGACCATCGGGAGCCCCGCCACCAACGGACGCCCCGGGGCGGCCTACGGCGGCTTCTTCTGGCGGGCCCGCAAGGAGGCCGCCGCCCCGGACGTCTTCACCCCCGGCGCCGAGGGCGAACAGGAAGTGCACGGCCGCCCCGCCGACTGGCTGGCCCTCGCCGGATCCACCTGGACGCTGGTGTTCGCCGGGGTCACCGACGCCACCCGCCGCGACCCCTGGTTCGTGCGCACCGCCGAGTACCCCGGCGTCGGCTCCTCCCTCGCGCACACCGACCGCGTCCCCGTCGCGCCCGGCGAGACCCTGGTCCGCCGTGTCGTGACCGTCGTCGCGGACGGCCACCTCGACCGGGACGAGGCGACGGCCCTGGTCCGCAAGGCGGTGGCCCCATGACGCCAGCCCCGGAGCAGCCGGAGACCTACACCAACCCCGTCCTCGACGCCGACTGGTCCGACCCGGACGTCGTCCGCGTCGGCGACGACTTCTACCTCACCGCCTCCAGCTTCGGCCGCGCCCCCGGACTGCCCCTGCTGCACTCCCGGGACCTGGTCCACTGGACCCTCGTAGGACACGCCCTCGAACGCCTCGAACCGGCCGCCGAGTTCCGCGTCCCCCGCCACGACTGCGGCGTCTGGGCACCCTCCCTGCGCCACCACGACGACCGCTTCTGGATCTTCTGGGGCGACCCCGACCAGGGCGTCTTCCAGGTCAACGCCCCCGCGATCCGCGGCCCGTGGACCGCGCCGCACCTGCTGAAGCCCGGCAAGGGCCTGATCGACCCGTGCCCCCTGTGGGACGAGGAGACCGGCGAGGCGTACCTCGTGCACGCCTGGGCCAAGTCGCGCTCCGGCGTCAAGAACCGCCTCACCGGCCACCGGATGCGCCCCGACGGCACCGCGCTGCTCGACGACGGCGAGGTCATCGTCGACGCGGACCGCATCCCCGGCTGGTTCACCCTGGAGGGCCCCAAGCTCTACCGGCACGACGGCTGGTTCTGGATCCTCGCCCCGGCCGGGGGAGTGGAGACCGGCTGGCAGGGCGCCCTGCGCTCGCGCGGCTTCTTCGGGCCGTACGAGCACCGGATCGTCCTGGAGCAGAAGGACACCGACGTCAACGGCCCCCACCAGGGCGGCTGGGTGCGCACCGCGTCCGGCGAGGACTGGTTCCTGCACTTCCAGCAGCGCGGCGCGTACGGCAGGGTGGTCCACCTCCAGCCGATGCGCTGGGGCGCGGACGGCTGGCCGGTCCTCGGCGACGACGGCGCCCCCGTGACCGTCCACCGCCGCCCGGCGCTCCCGGCGCAGCCGCCCGCCGCGCCCGCCACCGACGACGACTTCCCCGGCGGACGGTACGGCCGTCAGTGGCAGTGGGCGGCCAACCCCGTCGACGGCTGGGCCACCGAGCACTCCGGCGACGGACTCCGCCTCACCTGCGTCCGCTCGGCCACCGCGCACGACCTGCGCGGGCTGCCGAACGTGCTGACCCAGCGGCTGCCCGGCCTCCCGAGCGTGGTCGAGGTGGACCTGCGGCTCGACAGCGACGCGCCCGGCGCGCGGGCCGGACTCGCGGTGCTCGGCGACGCGTTCTCCTGGATCGGGCTCCAGCGCGGCACCGACGGGGCGGTGCACCTGGTGCACCGGTTCGCGGAGTCCGCCGCCGAGGCCGAACGCGACGCCGACCACCCCCGGCCCGCCCCCGACGGCCGCGCCACCCTGCGCGTGGAGATCGGCGCCGGCGCCCGCTGCCGGTTCTCCTCCGACCTCGGGGACGGCCCGCACCCTTCCGGACCGGTGTTCGCGGCGACCCCGTGGCGCTGGGTCGGTGCCCTGCTCGGCCTGTTCGCCCTCGCGCCGGAGGGGACCGGGCACGCCGGGGCGGCCGAGTTCACCCGGTTCAGGACCAGCGCCCTGTAACCGCTCAGGCCCCACAACTCCATACCTCCGGACCGCGCCCCACGCCGCCCGGAAACCTCCGTTGGATCCCGAAGAAGCGACCCAAAGAAGAGAGCCGACCTTATGAACACCAGCAAGCGCAGAAGCACCACCGGCAGGCAGCGGCTGTCGGCAGCCGTCGCCCTGAGCGCCGTCCTCGCGCTGACCGCCACCGCCTGCGGCGACGACGGCAGCGGCGGGGGCGGCGACAAGGGCGACGACGGCAGCGGCACCGGGAAGATCGTCTTCTGGGACAACAACGGCGGTGTCCGGACCGACGTCTGGAAGGAGATCATCGCCGACTTCGAGAAGGCCAACCCGGACGTCGACGTCGAGTACGTCGGCATCGCCTCCACCGAGTACCAGTCCAAGGTCGACACCGCCATCCAGGGCGGCGGCCTGCCCGACGTCGGCGGTGTCGGCGCGGCGATGCTCGCCGGGTTCGCCGCGCAGGAGGCGCTGGAGCCGCTGGAGAACCGGCTCACCGGCTCCTCCCTCAACGGCCAGCTCAACGACGACATGATCACGTCGCTGAAGGCCGCCGGTGACTCGGAGCGCCTGTACTCCGTGCCGACCTCCGCCAACAACGGTGTGCTGTACTACCGCACCGACCTCTTCGAGAAGGCCGGTCTCGACGAGCCGACCACCTGGGACGCCTTCTACGAGGCCGCGGAGAAGCTGACCGACGCGGACGAGAACGAGTTCGGCTACACCATCCGCGGCGGCGCCGGTTCCATCGCGCAGGCGCTGGACGCGATGTACGGGCAGTCCGGCATCACGTCGTTCTGGGACACCAGCGGTGAGAAGTCCACCGTCAACGACCCGAAGAACGTCGCGGCGCTGGAGAAGTACGCCGCCCTCTTCAAGAAGGTCACCCCGGCCGCCGACCTCAACAACGACTTCACGAAGATGGTCGCCCAGTGGGACTCCGGCACCATCGGGATGCTCAACCACAACCTGGGCTCCTACCAGGACCACGTGAAGGCGTTCGGCGCCGACAAGTTCCGCGGCATCCCGCAGCCGATCGGGCCCGGCGGCAAGCGGGTCCAGGTGTCCAACCCGGTGGACGGTCTGGGCATGTTCAAGAGCAGCAAGAACAAGGACGCGGCCTGGAAGTTCATCGAGTTCGCCGCGGGGCACGCGTCGAACTCCACGTTCAACCAGTCGGCCGGGCAGGTGCCCGCCAACCTCGAGGCGGCGAAGGACCCGTGGGTCTCGGAGGCGGAGCCGACGAAGCTGGCGGCCGAGGCGCTGACGGACGGCTCGACGACGATCGTGCAGCTCCCGTACTACCTGCCTGACTGGAACACGATCTCCAAGGCCGACAACGAGCCGAACTTCCAGAAGGTGCTGCTGGGGAAGATGAGCGCGGAGGACTTCCTCAACACGCTCGCGGACCAGCTGAACGAGGCGCAGGCGGAGTGGAACGAGCAGCACGGCTGACGCGTGTCGGGGGCGGCCTGTGGTTCTTCGGCTGCGGGCCGCCCCCCAAAGCGTCCACTGGCCCCCCATCGAAAGGTACCGACGTGTCTCTCAGCCGTAGGCAGGTCGCCGGGGCCGCTCTTGCCGCCCTTCCGCTCACTGCCGGTACCGCGTACGCGAGCGGGAAACGGCCCCGCACCCTCTTCGTCGCCGGGGACTCCACGGCCGCGCAGAAGTACGCCGACGCCGCGCCCGAGACCGGGTGGGGCATGGCGCTGCCGTTCTTCCTGAAGCACGGTGTCCGGGTCGCCAACCACGCCGTGAACGGGCGCAGTTCGAAGAGCTTCTTCGACGAGGGGCGGCTGGACGTGGTCCTCGGCGCGATCGCGCCCGGCGATCTCCTGCTCGTCCAGTTCGCGCACAACGACGAGAAGAAGGCCGACCCCACCCGGTACACCGAGCCCTGGACGACGTACCAGGAGCACCTGCGGCTCTACGTCGACGGGGCGCGGGCGCGCGGGGCGCGGCCGGTGCTGGCGACGCCCGTGGAGCGGCGGCGGTTCGACGCGGCCGGCAACGCGGTGCCGAGCCACGGCGAGTACCCCGCGGCGATGCGGGCGCTGGCCGCGGCGGAGGGCGTGGCGCTGCTGGACGTACAGGCGCTGTCGCTGGCGCTCTGGCAGGAGCTGGGCGTCGAGGCGACGAAGACGTACTTCAACTGGACCGCCACCGAGCAGGACAACACGCACGTCAACCCGCCCGGCGCGATCGCCGTGGCCCGGCTGGTCGCGCGGGAGCTGCTGCGGACGCGGGTGCTCGCGCCGCGCGACGTACGGCGGCTGGCGGAGGAGGTCCCCGAGGAGTGGATCACCTGGCCGGAGGCCGCCGCGTAACACCCCCCCGAACCCGAGTAGTAAGGAGAGCCGCACCATGGAACCAAAGAAGTGGCATGGACATGCCAGAGCTGCCGCGCTGGTGGGCTGCACCGCCCTCGTGGTGTCCCTGACCGGCACCGCCGCCCACGCCCACGGCCGGGACCTCGGCCGCCAGGTGCTGGGCGCCCACGACGGCTGGGCCGCCGAGGGCGCCGGGACGACCGGCGGGGCGGCGGCCGACGCCGCGCACGTCTACACCGTGACCACCTGGGAGGAGTTCCGGGCCGCGCTGGCCGACGGCGGGTCCGCGCCGAAGATCGTCAAGGTGAAGGGGACCATCGACGCCGTCGCGCAGGGCTGTGAGGCGTTCGAGGCGGAGGGGTACGACTTCGACCAGTACCTCGCCGACTACGACCCCGCCGTCTGGGGCTACGACACCCCCGTCAGCGGCACCCAGGAGGACCTGCGGGCCGCGTCCGCCGCCCACCAGGACCAGGCCGTCAAGGTCGCCGTCCCGGCCAACACCACCATCGTCGGCGTCGGCCGCGACGCCGCGATCCTCGGCGGCAGCCTCCAGATCAAGGGCGTGGACAACGTCATCGTCCGCAACCTGACCATCGAGGCCCCGATCGACTGCTTCCCGCAGTGGGACCCCACCGACGACAACAACACCGGCGCCTGGAACTCCGAGTACGACGGCGTCGTCGTCTACGGCTCCACCCATGTGTGGGTCGACCACAACACCCTCACCGACGGCCGCTACCCGGACTCCACGCTGCCGACCTACTACGGCAAGGTCTACCAGCAGCACGACGGGCTCCTCGACATCGTGCGCGGCGCCGACCACGTCACCGTGTCCTGGAACTCCTTCCGGGACCACGACAAGACCATGCTGATCGGCAACAGCGACAGCGCGGGCGCCACCGACGCGGGCAAGCTGAAGGTCACCCTCCACCACAACCGCTTCGAGGGCATCGTGGAGCGGGCGCCCCGCGTCAGGTTCGGCCAGGTCGACTCGTACAACAACCACTTCGTGGTCACGAGGGACCAGCCCTACGGCTACGTCTACGGCATCGGCAAGGAGTCGCGCCTCTACGCCACGGACAACGCGCTGTCGCTGGCCAGGGGCGTCAGCGTCGGCAAGGTGCTGAAGAAGTGGAGCGAGGCGCCGCTCACCGCCGAGAACAACTACGTCAACGGCCGCGAGGTCGACCTGATCGCCGTGCACAACGCGGAGATCCCCGCCGAGACCCTCCAGTCCGGCGCGGGCTGGACCCCGACCCTGCGCACCAAGGTGCACTCCCCGAAGGCGATCCCGTGGATCGTCGGCCTGGGCGCGGGCGCGGGCAAGCTGCGCTGACCCCGACCGGCCTGCCGGGGCGGCGCTCCCGCCGCCCCGGCCCCGTCTCCCGAAGGACCACCACCCGTATGTCCCTCACCCGCAGAGACCTCCTCCTGGCGGGCGCCGGGGCGGGCGCGGCCCTGGGCCTCGCCACCGTCCCCGCCCACGCCACCGGCGCCCGGCGCCCGTTCGGCCGCCACGGCTCACCCACCGCCCGGCCGAGCGACCGCCACCTCTACGTCGACCCGCACGGCCGCGGCGACTTCACCACCGTCCAGGCCGCCGTGACCGCCGCCACCGGCAGCGGCTGGACCCTCGTCCTCGCCCCCGGCACCTACCGCGAGACCGTCGACGTCGGTTCCGACCGCACCGACATGACCTGGATCGGTGCCGCCGAGGACCCCCGGTCCACCGTCGTCGTCCACGACAACGCCGCGGGCACCCCGAAGCCCGACGGCTCCGGCACCCACGGCACCAGCGGCTCCGCCACCACCACCGTGCGGGCCGACGGCTTCACCGCCCACTGGGTCACCTTCGCCAACGACTGGCTGCGCGCCGACCACCCGGACGTCTCCGGCACCCAGGCCGTCGCCCTCAAGGCGCAGGGCGACCGCGGCGCCTTCCTCCACTGCCGGTTCCTCGGCCACCAGGACACCCTGTACGCCGACACCCGGTCCCTGGACACCTTCGCCCGCCAGTACTACGCCCACTGCCACATCGAGGGCGACGTCGACTTCGTCTTCGGCCGGGCCACCGCCGTCTACGAGCACTGCCACTTCCGCACCCTGAACAGGACCGACCTGTCCGGCGCCCCCCACGGCTTCGTCTTCGCGCCCTCCACGGCGGGCGCCAACCCGCTCGGCTACCTGGTCACCCGCGGCCGGATCAGCAGCACGGCCCCGGACGCCTTCTACAAGCTGGCCCGCCCCTGGGTGCCCAGCTCCGACCCGACCGCGCTGCCGATGCTCACCGTCCGCGACACCTGGCTGGGACTCGGCATCGACGCGGTGGCGCCGTACGCGAACATGCGCGACGCCTACCCGTGGCAGTCGATGCGGTTCCGTGAGTACGCCAACTCCGGCCCCGGCGCGGCCATCACCGTGCCCGAGAACCGGCCGCAGCTCACGGCCGAGGAGGCCGCCCGGCAGACCCGGCGGGCCTGGCTCGGCGACTGGCGGCCCTGCCACCTGCCGTGAGCACCGACGACGGTGCCCCGTCCGCGGCCGGGGAGTCCAGGACGACGTGACGCGGGAGAATCCTCTCCAGCCGCCCTAGCCGTTCTCGCCCCGCGGCGCGAAGTCCCCGGTCACCGCGTACGGTTCGCCGTCCGCGTCCGCCGTCGCGGTGTAGCCGTCGTCCCCGGCGTCCCGGCCCCCGCGTTCGTGGTCGTACTGCCCCGCGAAGACGAACTCGCCCACCGGGACCGTACGGCCCTCCCCGAGCACCCAGGTGTAGACGAGGTAGCCGTCCCGCTCCGCCACGGTCAGGTCGAAGTCGGCCTCGGGCAGGGAGCGCCAGGCGCCGGTGGAGGTGACGCCGCCGGTCTGGGCGATCCGCAGCTCCACGGTGAGGGACGCCAGCCGCTCGGTGGTCCTCACGGTGACGTTGCTCTGCGCCCAGAACTCGTTGCTGTGCGGGTCCACCGAACCGTCCGACCAGAGCGGGCCGTCCGCCACGTCCGTCGCGGTCGCGGGCGGCGCGGTGGTCGAGGGCGCCGTGCCCGACGGCGTGCGGGAGGCGGACGCGCTGGGCGCGCCGGACGCGGGGGAGGTGCTCGGCGACGGGCCGGGGCCGACCGGCGGGGCGGGCGGGCGGCTGGCGGCACCGGGGGACGGCGTCGGCGTCGCCGACACGGCGACCGTGCCCTGCGGCGGGGCGTCCTCCTTCACCGCGGACGCCACCGCGTACCCGCCGACCGCGAGGACACCCGCGACCGCGGCCGTCGCCCCGGCGACCCGCAGCCAGCCCCACACCGGCGGCGGCACCGCCCGGTGCCCGCCGGTGCGGTCCTCCTCGGCCATCCCGCGCTCGATCCGGGCCGTCATGCGGGCGCGGTCGGGCCGGTGCGCCCCGGCCGCCTCGCGCAGTCGGGCGCGCAGCTCCTCGTGCACGTCCCGCCTCATCGGTTCCTTCCTCCGCCCTCTGACGCGGGCACCATCGCCGCCTGGAGCCGTCGCGGGGCGCCCTCGGCCCCGAGCAGCCGCTGGAGTTCGGCCATCCCCTTGGAGGTCTGGCTCTTCACCGTACCCACCGACACCCCGAGGGTCAGCGCGGTGTCCTTCTCCGACAGGTCGAAGGCGTGCCGCAGCACCACGCACGCCCGCTTGCGGAACGGCAGCCGACGCAGCGCCGCCTGGACGTCGACCACGCCCGCGACGTCCGGGTTCTCGGTCTTCTCCTCGCGCTGCGACCAGAACAGCGCGATCCGCCGCCGCTCGCGCACCGCGCCGCGGATCCGGGTACGGGCGAGGTTGGCGACCACCCCGCGCGCGTACGCCACCGGGTGGTCGGCCGCGCGGACCCGGTCCCAGCGATGCCAGAGCGCCAGCAGCGCGTCCGCCGCCAGGTCGTCGGCGGCGTCCGGTTCACCGGTCAACAGGCAGGCCAGCCGGGCCAGTTCGGCGTAGTGGCGCTCGAAGAAGGCGTGGAACTCCACGGAGGCGGCGTCGTCGACGACTGTCCCCACGGGCTCTCTCCTCGCAGCGATAGTCCGGCGTCGAACAGCCGTACGCCGGGACGAGGAACCGGACTGTATCAGTGATCACTGCGCACGACGTGCGAGAGATCGAACAACGTATGGCGGACCGAACGGCCGACCCTGATTCCGTAACACGGGGAAAACCTGAGACGGGTTCAGCGGGGGAACAATCCAGCCAGCATCCGCACACTGATCACCCCGGCACCCAGGGAGCATCCGCCATGGCAGACACGCAGCAGGCGGCCGACCGCCCAAGTCCCCCGCCGCCAGCGGCGAACGGCGTCGACCGTTTCTTCAAGATATCCGAGCGGCGATCCACCCTCGGACGGGAGATACGCGGCGGCTTCGCCACGTTCTTCACGATGGCCTACATACTTGTCCTGAATCCCATCATCCTGGGCAGCGCCGAGGACAAGTACGGCCAGCACCTCGACGCCGTCCAACTCACCACCGCCACCGCCCTGGTGGCCGCCGTGATGACCGTCGTCATGGGCGTCGGCGGCAACCTGCCGGTCGCGCTCGCCGCCGGACTCGGCCTCAACGCCGTCGTCGCCTTCCAGATCGCCCCGCTGATGAGCTGGGCCGACGCGATGGGCCTGATCGTCCTCGAAGGACTGCTGATCTGCGTGCTGGTGGTGACCGGGCTGCGCGAGGCCGTCATGCACGCCATCCCGCAGTCCCTGAAGCAGGCGATCAGCGTCGGCATCGGACTGTTCATCGCCCTCATCGGCTTCGTCGACGCCGGGTTCGTCAGCCGTATCCCGGACGCCGCGAACACCACCGTGCCGGTCCAGCTCGGCGGCACCGGCACCCTCAGCGGCTGGCCCGTCCTGGTCTTCTGCCTCGGCGTGCTGCTGACCGTCGGGCTGCTCGCCCGCAAGGTCAAGGGCGCCATCCTCATCAGCATCGTCACCATGACGGTCGTCGCGATCCTCGTCAACTCCGCCGCCGACATCAGGAGCTGGGGACTGACCACGCCCGAGTGGCCGGACAAGGTCGTCGACAGCCCCGACTTCGGACTGCTCGGCGAGTTCAGCCTGTTCGGCGCGTTCGACGAACCCGGCGTCGGCGTCATCACCGTCGTCCTGCTCGTCTTCACCCTGATCCTGTCCGACTTCTTCGACACCATGGGCACCGTGGTCGGCATCAGCGCCGAGGCCGGGCTGCTCGACGAGGAGGGCAGGGTGCCGGGCCTGAGCCGGGTGCTGCTCATCGACGGCGCCGCGGCGGTCGCGGGCGGCGCGGCCTCCGCCTCGTCGGCCACCTCCTACATCGAGTCCGCCGCCGGGGTCGGCGAGGGCTCCCGCACCGGCTTCTCCAACCTGGTCACGGGTGGTCTCTTCGCCCTCGCCCTGCTGTTCACCCCGCTGCTGACCATCGTCCCGCTCCAGGCCGCCGCGCCCGCCCTGGTCGCCGTCGGCTTCCTGATGATGACCCAGGTCAAGCACATCGACTGGGACCGCTACGAGATCGCCATCCCGGCCTTCCTCACCATCGCCGTGATGCCGTTCACCTACTCCATCACCAACGGCATCGGCGCCGGGTTCATCGCCTACGCCCTCATCAAGACCGTCCTCGGCAGGGCGAAGGACGTCCACTGGCTGCTGTGGGGCGCCGCCGCGCTGTTCCTGGTGTACTTCGCGATCGACCCGGTGGAGCAGGTCCTCGGAGTCAGGTAGGCCGTAGCGGTCGAGGGCCGCCTCCGTCCCGGCCTCGGCCCCGGGGGCGGCCGGTCCGTTGCCGCTGGCCTCCCCCGACGGTCAACCCGCACGGGACCGATCCCGTCCGTGCAGCCTTCTCACCGGATGTTCACCGAGCGGCGGGACCGGCCGGTCTCAGTCCTCCAGGTGCAGCACGACCTCGTCGATCTCCTCGCCGCGCGCCTGCGCGAACCCGGTGGCGTGCGCGGTCACCCGGAAGCCGCAGCGCTCGAGCACCCGCAGCGACCCGGCGTTGTCCGCCGCCGCGCGGGCGTACAGCGGACGCTCGGGGACCTCGGCGAGGAGCCGGCGCAGCGCGGCCGTCGCGATGCCGCGCCCCCAGTAGGCCCGGTCGATCCAGTACGTGACCTCCCGCTCGCCCGGCGTCCCGTACACCGCCGCGCTGCCCACCACGTCACCGTCGACGAGCACGGTCCGCACCACGTCGTCCGAGGCGCGGATCCTCGCCCAGTGGGCGTCGAAGGCGTCCCGGTCGGCCGGGTCCTTCGCGGTGAAGGCGGCCATCCTGAGCGCCTCCGGGTCGTTCATCTGCCGGAAGAACACCGGCAGGTCACTGTCGTGGACGGCGCGCAGTGCGATGTGCATGGGGTTCACAGCCTCCGGGTGGCGAGGGTCAGGCGGTCGCGGGCGTCGAAGAGGGCGTCCTTCACCATCTGCTCGTGGGCGGGCGTGAGCCGGGCCACCGGGATCGAGCAGCTGATCGCGTCCCGCGCCGGGGTGCGGTAGGGGATCGCCACGCCGAAGCAGCGCAGGCCGAGGGTGTTCTCCTCGCGGTCCACGGCGAAGCCCTGCTCCCGGACCTGGCGCAGCTCCTCGATGAGCTTCTCCCGGTCGGTGATGGTGTGCTCGGTCAGCGCGGGCAGCGTCTCCGGGAGCATCTTGCGGACCTGCTCGTCGGTGTAGGTGCTCAGCAGCGCCTTGCCGAGGGAGGTCGAGTGGGCCGGGAGGCGGCGGCCGACACGGGTGAAGGGGCGCAGGTAGTGCTGCGACTGGCGGGTGGCGAGGTAGACGACGTTGGTGCCGTCGAGCCGGGCGAGGTGGATGGTCTCGGTGGTGTCGTCGGAGAGCCGGTCCAGGGTGGGCCGGGCGACCGCCACCACCTCGTCGCCGTCGATGTAGGAGGTGCCGACCAGCAGCGCCCGCACGCCGATGCCGTACCGGGTGCCCGTCGCGTCCGTCTCCACCCAGCCCAGCTCCACCAGCGTGCGCAGCAGCATGTAGAGGCTGGACTTGGGGTAGCCGACGGCCTCCTGGACCGCCGCGAGGGAGTGCATACCGGGGCGTCCGGCGAAGTACTCCAGCAGCTCGACCGTCCGTACCGCGGACTTGACCTGCGCGCCGCCCCCCGTCTCGCCAGCCGCCATCGCCCTTGACCCCTTCGTTCGACGAGGACCTGAAGATATAGTCTCCGACAGCACATTCACCATCAGAGACAGCGTTCAGTATATCGAACAGTCCTGGTGGATGACCCAGGTATACGTGGAGGGACCCGCGGTGGCAGCAGCACCAGTCTGGAGTGTCGACCCCCGAACCGGGAAGCAGCGTGAACAGGTCGCGGTGGAGGCCACGGCCCAGGAGGTGGACGCCGCCGTCCGGGCCGCGCACGACGCCCGCGGCGCCCTGACCGACCGCACCGTGCGCGCCGCCTTCCTGCGGACCGCGGCGGACGCGCTGGAGGGGGCCAGGGACGCCCTCGTGGAGACCGCCGACGCCGAGACCGCGCTCGGCCCGGTCCGGCTCACCGGCGAACTCGCCCGCACCTGCTTCCAGCTGCGGGCCTTCGCCGACATCGTCGACGAGGGCGCCTTCCTCGACGTCGTCGTCAACCACCCCGACGACACCGCCACCCCGCCCATCCCGGACCTGCGCCGCTACAAGGTGCCGCTCGGCGTCGTGGCCGTCTACTCCGCCTCCAACTTCCCCTTCGCGTTCTCCGTCGCGGGCGGCGACACGGCGAGCGCGCTCGCCGCGGGCTGCCCGGTCGTCGTCAAGGCCCACCCCGACCACCCGGCCCTGTCCGAGCTGGTCGCCAAGGTGCTGCGCCGGGCCGCCGCCGAGCACGGCGTGCCCGGGGGCGTGGTCGGCCTGGTGCACGGCTTCGAGGCGGGCGTCGAGCTGATCAGGCACCCGCTGGTCGCCGCGGCCGGGTTCACCGGCTCGGTACGCGGCGGGCGCGCCCTCTTCGACGCCGCCGCCGCCCGTCCGGTGCCGATCCCCTTCCACGGCGAGCTGGGCTCCCTCAACCCGGTGCTGATCACCGAGGCCGCGGCGGCCGAGCGGCCCGAGCAGATCGGCGGCGGCCTCGCGGGCTCGATGACGCTGGGCGTCGGCCAGTTCTGTGTCAAGCCCGGGCTCGTCCTCGCGCCGCGGGGCCCGGCGGGCGACCAGCTGCTGAAGTCCCTCACCGAGGCCGTCAGCGGCACCGCGGCGGGCGTCCTGCTCGACCACCGGATGCGCGACAACTTCCTCGCCGGGATCACCGAGCGCACCCGCCTCCCCGGCGTGGAGTCGCCGGTCACCCCCGGCGCGGGCAGCGAGCACACGGTCAGCCCCGGCTTCCTCACCGTCCCGGCGGAGAAGCTGGCGGAGGAGGGCGAGTACGACCTCCTGCTGGAGGAGTGCTTCGGTCCGGTGACCGTCGTCGCCCGCTACGCCGACGAGGGCGAGGCCAAGGCGGTGCTGTCGCGGCTGCCGGGGAACCTCACCGCGACGGTGCACCTGTCGTCGGAGGAGGCCGCGGGTCAGGGGCGGGGCCCCGAACTGCTGGCCGAGCTGACGCCGCTGGCCGGTCGGGTGCTGGTCGACTCCTGGCCGACCGGGGTCGCGGTGGCGCCCGCGCAGCACCACGGGGGGCCGTACCCGGCGACGACGTCGACGTCCACGTCGGTGGGCGGGACGGCGATCGAGCGGTGGCTGCGGCCGGTGGCGTACCAGAACGCGCCGGAGGCGCTGCTGCCGCCGGAGCTGCGGGACGACAACCCGCTGGGGCTGCCTCGTCGGTTCAACGGGCGGCTGGAACGGTAGTCGGGCGCGGCCGCGTCGCCGGGTGCGGGTGGTCTGTGCTGCTCGCGCCCCGCGGCGGAGCCGCATGTCGACACAGCCCCGCGCCCCGCGGGTGGGAATACCGGACGGTGTTTTAAAGTTCACGTATTCCCCTGAACCTGAAGTGAGGCCCCGTCGTGCGTGTGGAGATCTGGAGCGATATCGCCTGTCCCTGGTGTTACGTGGGGAAGGCGCGGTTCGAGAAGGCGCTGGCGGCTTTTCCGCACCGGGAGCGGGTCGAGGTCGTGCACCGGTCGTTCGAGCTGGACCCCGGGCGGGCCAAGGGTGACGTCCAGCCCGTGATCGGGATGCTCGCCCAGAAGTACGGCATGAGCGAGGCGCGGGCCCAGGCCGCCGAGGACAACGTCGGCGCCCAGGCCGCCGCCGAGGGGCTGCCGTACCGCACGCGCGGGCGGGACGACGGCGGCACGTTCGACATGCACCGGCTCCTGCACCACGCCCGGGCGAAGGGCCGCGAGGACGAGCTGCTGCGGGCGCTGTACCGGGCCAACTTCGCCGAGGAGCGGTCGGTCTTCGGCGACGACGAGCGGCTGGTGGAGCTGGCCGTCGACGCCGGGCTCGACGCCGACGGCGCCCGCGAGGTGCTCGCCGACCCGGCCGCGTACGCCGACGACGTGCGCGCCGAGGAGCGCGAGGCGGTGGCGCTCGGCGCGACGGGGGTGCCGTTCTTCGTCATCGACCGCGCGTACGGCGTCTCCGGCGCCCAGCCCGCCGAGGTCTTCGAGCGGGCGCTGGCGCGGGCGTGGGGCGAGCGGTCGCCGCTGACCCTGGTCGACCGGGACGGCGACGCGGAGGCCTGCGGACCCGACGGGTGCGCGGTGCCGCGGCAGGGCTGAGACGCCGCAGGTCGGAGCGGACGTATAAGGGTTCCTTAGCGGAACCCCGTACATATTCGCGATGGACTTGGGGCTGGCGCGGGCCGCACAGTGGAGCCATGGAGACCTTCGAGAGCCTCGTCCGCGCCGAGTTCAGCCCGAAGAACACCTACCTCAACACCGCCAGCACCGGGCTGCTGCCCGCGCGCACGGTCGCCGCGATGCGCACGGCCGTGGAGGCGGCGTCCGTGGGGCAGCCCACGGACATGTTCGGCGACGTCGAGGCGTCCCGGGCGTCCTTCGCCCGGCTGACCGGGGTACCGGAGGACCGGGTGGCGGCCGGGGCGTCGGTCGCGGTGTACTCCGGGCTGATCGCCGCCTCCCTGCCGGAGGGCGCCGAGGTCCTCACCGCCGAGGGCGACTTCAGCTCGGTCGTGAACCCCTTCCACGTCCGCGCCGACCTCAAGGTGCGCACCGTGCCGCTGGAGCGGGTCGCCGAGTCGGTGCGGCCCGGCACCGCGCTGGTCGCGGTGAGCGCCGCGCAGTCCGCGGACGGCCGGATCGCCGACCTGCCCGCGGTCCGCGCGGCGGCCCACGCGCACGGCGCCCGCACCTACGTCGACGCCTCCCAGGCCGTGGGCTGGCTGGACTTCGACGCGGACGCCTACGACTACACCGCCGCCGTCGCCTTCAAGTGGCTGTTCTGCCCGCGCGGGGTGACCTTCATGACCGTCCCCGGCGACCTCGGCGGACTGTCGCCGCTGTTCGCCGGGTGGGTGGCGGGCCAGGAGCCGTGGGACAGCTGCTACGGCCCGGTCGCCGAACTCGCCCGCTCCGCCCGCCGGTTCGACGAGAGCCCCGCGCTGTTCTCCTACGCCGGGGCCCGGCACTCCCTCGCCCTGCTGGAGGAGGTCGGCGTGGACACCGTACGCGCGCACGACCTCGCGCTGGCCGAGCGGTTCCGGGCGGGGCTCGACGCGCTCGGGCACGCGCCGGTGGCCGCGCCCGGGTCACCGATCGTCTCGGTGCCGGGGCTCGGCCACCGGCAGTCCGCGCTCAGCGGCGCGGGCATCGAGGTGTCGAACCGGGCGGGCAACCTCCGCGCGGCCTTCCACCTCTACAACACGCCCGCCGACGTGGACCGGCTGCTCGACGCGCTCTCCGGCTGAGCCGGTTCAGCGCACGGGCGTGAAGTCCCGGGCGCCGATGAACTCCGGCCGCCGCACGGGGGCGGCGAAGGGCTCCACGGCCTGGTTCTCCACACTGTTGAACACGATGAAGACGTTGCTGCGCGGGAACGGCGTGATGTTGTCCCCGGAGCCGTGCATACAGTTGCAGTCGAACCAGACCGCGGACCCGGCCCGGCCGGTGAACAGCTTGATGCCGTACTCGCCCGCCATCTCGGTCAGCGCCTCGTGGGACGGCGTGCCCGCGTCCTGCATCTGGAGGGACTTCTTGTAGTTGTCCTTCGGGGTGGCGCCCTCGCACGCGAGGAAGGTCCGGTGCGACCCCGGCATGATCATCAGGCCGCCGTTGGTGTCGAAGTTCTCGGTCAGCGCGATCGAGACGGACACCGTGCGCATGTTCGGCAGGCCGTCCTCGGCGTGCCAGGTCTCGAAGTCGGAGTGCCAGTAGAAGCCGCTGGCCCCGAACCCGGGCTTGACGTTGATCCGGGACTGGTGGACGTACACGTCGGAGCCGAGGATCTGCCGGGCGCGGCCGACCACGCGCTCGTCGCGCACCAGCGAGGCGAACACCTCGCTGATCTTGTGCACCTCGAAGACCGACCGGATCTCCTGCGACTTCGGCTCGATGATCGACCGCTCGTCCGCGCGGATCGCCGGGTCGGCGATCAGCCGGTTCAGCTCGTCGCGGTAGACCCTGACCTCGTCGTCGGTGATCAGGTCCTCGATGGCGAGGAAGCCGTCACGGTCGAACGACTCCAGGCCGGTCGCGGCGATCGGTCCCGGCGTGCCCGGGGCGCCCCAGACGACCGGGTCCTTGCGGGGGATCTTCACCTCGGTGGTGCCCCGGCTCGGGTACAGGTCGGTGACGGCGGCGGTGTTCGTGGTCGTGGTGGTCACTGGGACTCACACCTCCTCGGTGAGCAGCGGGTAGACGCCGTTCTCGTCGTGGTCCTCACGTCCGGTGACGGGCGGGTTGAAGACGCAGATGCAGTGGAAGTCCTCCTTGACGCGGAGCGTGTGCCGCTCGTGGCCGTCCAGGAGGTACATGGTCCCGGGAGTGATGGTGTACGTCTTCCCGGTCTCGCGGTCGGTCAGTTCGGCCTCGCCCCTGGTGCACACGACGGCCTCGACGTGGTTGGCGTACCACATGGACGTCTCGGTACCCGCGTACAGGATGGTCTCGTGCAGGGAGAAGCCGACCTTCTCCTTGGCGAGCACGATGCGCTTGCTCTCCCAGGTGCCGGACGCGGACTTGACGTGCCGGTCGGTGCCTTCGATGTCCTGGAATGATCGGACGATCACGGTGTAGCGATGCCTCCTCGTCAGGTGGTGCTCTGTCTCTCAGACGGTGGTCGGTGCCGTCTCCCGCACGGCGCGGGCCAGCGTGCGCAGGCCCTCGTCCAGCTCGTCGGGGGTGATGGTCAGGGCGGGCAGCAGCTTGATGACCTCGCTCTCCGGACCCGAGGTCTCCACCAGCAGCCCGAGGTCGAAGGCGCGCTGCGCGACGCGTCCCGCGCGCTCCTTGTGGTGGAACTCCATGCCCCACACCAGGCCCCGGCCGCGGTACTCCCTGACGTCGGCGAGGTTCTCCTCGGTGATGGCGATCATGGCCTGCTCCACCAGCTCACCGCGGGCGCGGGTCTGCTTCTCCATGGCGGAGCCGTCGGCCCAGTACGACTCCAGCGCGGCCGTCGCGGTGACGAACGCCGGGTTGTTGCCGCGGAAGGTGCCGTTGTGCTCGCCCGGCTCCCAGATGTCCAGCTCCGGCTTGAACAGGCAGAGCGACATCGGCAGGCCGTAGCCGCTGATGGACTTGGAGACGGTGACGATGTCGGGCGTGATCCCGGACTCCTCGAAGGAGAAGAAGGCGCCGGTACGGCCGCAGCCCATCTGGATGTCGTCGACGATCAGCAGCATGTCCTGCCGCTCGCACAACTCGGCGAGCGCGCGCAGCCACTCCGGGCGGGCGACGTTGATGCCGCCCTCGCCCTGCACGGTCTCCACGATCACCGCGGCGGGCTTGTTCAGGCCGGAGCCCTGGTCCTCGAGCAGCCGCTCGAACCACAGGAAGTCCGGGACCTGCCCGTCGAAGTAGTTGTCGAACGGCATCGGCGTGCCGTGCACCAGCGGGATGCCCGCCCCGGCCCGCTTGAAGGCGTTGCCGGTCACGGCGAGGGAGCCGAGCGACATCCCGTGGAAGGCGTTGGTGAACGACACGATGGCCTCGCGCCCCTTCACCTTCCGCGCCAGCTTCAGCGCGGACTCCACGGCGTTGGTGCCCGTCGGGCCCGGGAACATGACCTTGTACGGCAGGTCGCGGGGGCGCAGCACCAGGTTCTGGAAGGTCTCCAGGAACCGGCGCTTGGCCGTCGTCGACATGTCGAGGCCGTGGGTGACGCCGTCCCGCTCCAGGTAGTCGATCAGGGCGCGTTTGAGGACGGCGTTGTTGTGGCCGTAGTTCAGGGATCCGGCGCCGGCGAAGAAGTCCAGGTACTCGTGGCCGTCCTCGTCGTACATGCGGCTGCCCTGGGCGCGGTCGAAGACGGCGGGCCAGCCGCGGCAGTAGCTGCGCACCTCGGACTCCAGGGTCTCGAAGACGCTCAGGTCGGGCTGGGTGATGGTCACGGCGAATCGCTCCTCGGTGCGACAGTGGGCCAACGGTGCGGGTGGTCGGACGGAGTTCGACAAGTCGGTCAGCGGTCTGACGGGGTGGGTCAGCGGGACGACGCGTCGGCCGGTGGGCTCGACAGGCCGGTCAGCGGGGCGATGCGGTAGAGGACTTCCGGGTCGTGCGGGCCGTCCGGGAACTGGTCGGTGGCGAACAGCACCGCGCGCTCGACGCGGGCGCCGTGCCGGGCGGCGTACGACGTGAACAGCCGCTCGGAGGCGGTGTTGCCGGGCGTGATGGTGGTCTCCACGGCGTCGAGGCCGCGCTCGGCGGCGACCCGGGCGGTCAGCGCGTCGAGCAGCCGGGCCGCGAGACCCCGGCCGCGGTACGCGGCGTCGACGGCCACCTGCCACACCAGCAGCGTCCCCGGGCGGTCGGGGCGCAGGTACCCGGTGACGAAGCCGACCGGCTCCCCGCCATCCCCGCGGGCCACCACGGAGGTGCCGGCGAAGTCACGGCACCACAGCAGATAGGCGTAGGACGAGTTCAGGTCGAGGCTTCCGGATTCCTTGGCGAGCCGCCAGAGAGCGGCTCCGTCCGCCACCTTCGGACGGTCGATGGGCAGGTCTGCTTGTGCGGCGGTCATGCGTATTGAATTTACCGAGAGAAAAATGAAATTGCATGGCCACGGACTCTTGGGTCCCGAGGCTCGATGTGTTATCGCGCGGGCGCGAGAGCTGACCCGCTGGTGGGTCGCTATGGGGTGATTTGGCCCGTAAATACAGCGCAAATCGGGCGGGCTTGTGTGACGAGTCACAAACGCGTAACCCTTGTGAGACGCGCCCGAATTATGTCGCTTGGCCTTAGCGAAATCTTAGTGTTTAGGTCCGGGGAAAGCGGGCAGAAGAATGCGGGAAGCTGCGCTCCGCAGAATTATGAAATGAGGGATTACGGAATCCGGTGAAGGTCGGAAATTCAGAAAACCGTCACCCCCGCCAGCTCTCCCCGGCCGCCCGCAGCGCCGCCCCCGGGTCCACCTGGAGGCCCTCCTCCGCCAGCGTCGCCCCCAGCGCCACCAGGCAGCCCCGCACCGCGCCCGGCGTGGCGTCGGCGCCGTAGTGGTTGACCCGCACCATCTCCCTGGCCAGCGCGCCGCCCCCCGCGGCCAGCGGCAGCGCCGGGTCGGTCGTCAGCGCCCGCGCGACCAGCTCCGCCGCCACCGTGCCGGACGGCACCCGCAGCGTCGTCGCGACCGGCGCCGCCTGCGCGTCCTCCACCACGTACGGCTCCAGGCCGCCGCCCAGGGCCCGCGCCCCCGCCCGGGTCGCCGCGGCGGCGCGGGCGTGCCGGGCCATCACCGCGTCCGGGCCCTCCGCCTCGATCCGCGCCACACACGCCTCAAGCCCCAGCATCTCCAACTGCGCGGGCGCGTGCGGCAGCGCCCTGCGCCCCCCGTCCAGCCAGCGCTCCTTCCAGTCGAGCAGCGACAGGTACGACCGCCGCGGCGCCCCCGGGTTCGCCGCCATCCGCGCCCACGCCCGCTCACTCACCGACACCGCCGACACCCCGGCCGGACCGCCCATCGCCTTCTGCGCCCCGATCACGCACAGGTCCACGCCCCAGGCGTCCGGCAGCACCGGCTCGGCCCCGACCGAGGCGACGGCGTCCAGGTAGAACAGGGCGCCGTGCTCCCGCACCACCGGGCCGATCTCCGCGACCGGGTTGGTGTTGCCGGTCGCCGCCTCCGCGTGCACCAGCGACACGAAGTCGATCTCCGGGTGCTCGGTGAACGCCTGCCGGACCTGCTCGGCGGTGACCGCCGTGTGGAAGGGCACCGTGAGGTCGACCACCGTCGCCCCGCAGTCCCGCAGCCAGTCGCCGAACGTGCGGCCGTACGGACCCGTGATCACGTTCAGCGCGGTGGTGCCGGGACCGGCCGTGGCGCGGATCGCGCCCTCCAGCGGCAGCAGTGCCTCGCCCTGCATGATCACGACGTCCTGCGCGGTGCCGAGCAGCCGGGCGACCCGGTCCTCGATCGAGGCGAAGCGCTCGGCGCTCAGGGGAGCCAGGTCCAGGAAGGGGTGGGTCACGGCGGCGCTCTCTTCACTCAGGGGACGACTGTGATCGAGCCTAGGTCACCCCCCACTTCGTAGGCCGAACGGCCGTCACACCATCGGATTGTTTTGAGATGCTCAAACATCTCCTTATAATCGGAACGCACAGTTCCCTAACAGGAGGTCCTCCCTTGAACACCGCGCTCGGCCGCCGGGTCCGCGTCCTGGCCGCCACCACCGCGACGGCCGGGCTGGTTCTCGTGGCCGGTTGCTCCTCGGACGACGACGGCGGCAACGGCTCCAAGACCGCCGCGGGCGGGGTCGAACTGGTCAGGGGCGGCCAGCTCACGACCTGCACCCACCTGCCCTACCCGCCCTTCCAGTCGGAGATCGACGGCAAGGTGCAGGGCTTCGACGTCTCGCTGATCGACCTGGTCGCCGACGACCTCGGCGTGCGGCAGGAGATCCTCGACACCCCCTTCGAGAACTTCAAGACCGGCGCCTTCCTCAACTCCGGCGAGTGCGACCTCGCCGCCGCCGGTATGACCATCACCGACGAGCGCAAGAAGAACGTCGACTTCTCCGACCCGTACTTCGAGGCCACCCAGGCCGTGCTCGCCGACAAGGACAGCGGCATCACGTCCTTCGCCGACCTCAAGGGGAAGAAGGTCGGCGCCCAGGCGCAGACCACCGGCGAGGACTACGCCAGGAGCCAGGGCCTCGACCCGGTCTCCTTCGAGTCCTCCGACGCCGTCCTCAACGGACTGCGCACCGGCCAGGTCGACGCCGTCGTCATCGACTACCCGGTGGTCCAGGGCTGGCTGAAGGACGAGGCCAACGCCGCCGCCTTCACCGTCGCCGAGCAGGTCAACACCGGTGAGCAGTACGGCTTCACGGTGAGGAAGGGCAACGACAAGCTCCGCGAGGCCATCGACAAGGCGCTCGCCGAGGCGAAGTCCGACGGTACGTACAAGAAGCTGTACGAGCAGTGGATCGGTCCGTACGACGAGGACGCCGCCGCCTCCCCGGCCGCGTCCTGACCCCATGGCCGAGACCGACACCCCCGCAGGACAGCCAAGGAAGAAGGGGCTGACCCGGCGGCAGAAGCGCCGGGTCTCCCGCGGTGTCCAGTACGCCGTCTTCGTCGCCGCCGTCGTCGCCTTCGCGGTGCTCGCCGACTGGGACCAGCTCCAGAACCAGTTCGCGCAGAAGGACATCGCGCGGCAGATGTTCCCGGACGTCATCACGCTGGCGCTGAAGAACACCATCCTGTACGCCGTGACCGGCTTCGCCATCGGTCTGGTCCTCGGTGTGGTGATCGCGCTGATGCGGCTGTCGTCCGTCGGGCCCTACCGCTGGCTGGCCGGTATCTACATCGAGGTCTTCCGCGGACTGCCCGCCCTGCTGATCTTCATCTTCATCGGTGTGGCCGTCCCGCTGGCCTTCCCCGGCACCGAGATTCCCGGCGGCACCTACGGCAAGGGCGGCCTCGCGCTCGGCCTGGTGGCCGCCGCGTACATCGCGGAGACGGTCCGTGCCGGTATCCAGGCCGTGCCCAAGGGGCAGATGGAGGCGGCCCGTTCGCTGGGCTTCTCGCCCGCCCGCGCGATGGTCTCGGTCATCATTCCGCAGGCGTTCCGGGTCATCCTGCCGCCGCTGACCAACGAGTTCGTCATCCTCTTCAAGGACTCCTCGCTGGTGCTGTTCCTCGGTGTCACCCTGGAGGAGCGGGAACTGTCCAAGTTCGGCCGTGACCTGGCCAGCACGACCGCCAACTCCACGCCGATCCTCGTGGCCGGTCTGTGCTACCTGCTGGTCACGGTTCCCCTCGGCTTCGTCGTGCGCCGCATGGAGGCCAAGGCCCAGGAGGCCGTCAAGTGAGTACCAGGGCGGAGATCCAGATCCGCGACCTGCACAAGTCCTTCGGTGACAACCATGTCCTGCGCGGCATCGACCTGGAGATCCACCAGGGCGAGGTCGTGTGCGTCATCGGCCCCTCCGGCTCCGGCAAGTCCACCCTGCTGCGCTGCGTGAACCTCCTGGAGGAGCCGACCGCGGGCCAGGTCCTCGTCGGCGGTGTCGAACTGACCGACCCGGACGTCGACATCGACGCCGTACGCCGCCGTATCGGCATGGTCTTCCAGCAGTTCAACCTCTTCCCGCACCTCACGGTGACCGAGAACCTGACGCTGCCGCAGCGCCGGGTGCTGCGCCGGGACAAGGCGACGGCGGCGAAGGTGGCCGCGGCGAACCTGGAGCGGGTGGGCCTCGCGGAGAAGGCGTCCGCCTACCCGTCCTCCCTCTCCGGCGGCCAGCAGCAGCGCGTCGCCATCGCCCGGTCGCTCGCCATGGGCCCCGAGGTGATGCTCTTCGACGAGCCCACCTCGGCGCTCGACCCCGAGCTGGTCGGCGACGTCCTCGCGGTGATGCGGATGCTGGCCGACGAGGGCATGACGATGATGGTCGTCACCCACGAGATGACCTTCGCCCGCGAGGTCGCCGACCGGGTCGTCTTCATGGACGGCGGCGTCATCGTCGAGGACGGCACCCCCGGACAGGTCATCGGCGCCCCCCGCCACGAACGCACCCGCCACTTCCTCTCCCGCCTCCTGGACCCGGCGATGGCCGAGGTGGAGGAGGAGACGTCGTAGCGGCTCGCTAGTGTGCGGTACATGAGTGGTGAGGTACTGCACGTCAGGGGACGGGTGCTCGTCGGTCCCGAGGAGGTACGCGACGACCTGTGGGTGATCGACGGCCGGATCTCCTACGACCGTCCCACAGGCGCCCGCGACGTCCGCACGGTGTCCGGCTGGGCGCTGCCCGGCCTGGTCGACGCCCACTGCCACGTGGGCCTGGACGCGCACGGCGCGGTGCCCCGGGACGTCGCGGAGAAGCAGGCGCTGACCGACCGGGAGGCCGGGACCCTGCTGATCCGCGACGCGGGCTCGCCCTCCGACACCCGCTGGATCGACGACCGCGACGACCTGCCGAAGATCATCCGCGCCGGTCGGCACATCGCCCGCACCCGCCGCTACATCCGCGACTACGCCCACGAGATCGAGCCCGAGGACCTCGTGGCGTACGTCGCCCAGGAGGCCCGGCGCGGCGACGGCTGGGTCAAGCTCGTCGGCGACTGGATCGACCGCGACCTCGGCGACCTGGCGGCGTGCTGGCCGCGCGGCGCCGTCGAGGCGGCGATCGCCGAGGCGCACCGGCTGGGCGCCCGGGTCACCGCGCACTGCTTCGCGGCGGACTCCCTGCCGGACCTGGTCGAGGCGGGCATCGACTGCGTCGAGCACGCCACGGGCCTCACGGAGGCCCTGATCCCGCTGTTCGCCGCGCGTGGCGTCGCCATCGTCCCGACCCTCGTCAACATCGCCACCTTCCCCAAGCTCGCCGACGGCGGTGCGTCCCGCTTCCCGCGCTGGGCGGCCCACATGCGGCGGCTGTACGACGCCCGCTACGACACCGTCCGCGCCGCCCACGACGCCGGGATCCCGGTGTACGTCGGCACGGACGCCGGGGGCGCGCTGGCGCACGGGCTGGTCGCCGGGGAGGTGGCGGAACTGGTCACCGCCGGGATCCCGCCCGTCGAGGCGCTGTCCGCGGCGTCCTGGGCCGCCCGCCGCTGGCTCGGCCGCCCCGGCCTGGACGAGGGGGCCCCGGCCGACCTCGTGGTGTACGACGCGGACCCGCGGGCGGACGTGCGGGTGCTCGCGGCGCCGCGGTGGGTGGTGCTCAACGGGCGGGTGGTCGACGGGGCGGCACTCCGGAGCTGACCGGCTGCGTCCTGGTCACCGCCTGCCGCAACGCGGTGACGAACGCGTCCGTCGTGGCCCGGTCGCGTACCGCCAGCCGCAGCCACTCCCCGTCCAGACCGGGGAACGTGTCGCCGCGCCGGACCGCCCAGCCCAGCTCGCGCAGACGGCGCCGGACGGCGGGGGCGTCCGGGACGCGGACGAGGACGAACGGACCCTCGGCGGGCTGCGCCACCGTCAGCCCGGACGGGGCCAACTCCGTCAGACCGGCGACGAGGTGGGCGCGGTCCGCGGCGACGCGGTGGGCCGCGTGGGCCGCCTCCGCCAACGCGCGAGGGCTCACGCACGCCTCCGCCGCGGCCAGCGCCGGGGTGGAGACCGGCCACAGGGGCTGGGCGCGTTCCAGGGCGGCGATGGTGTCCGGCGCGGCGAGGACGTAACCGATGCGCAGCCCGGCCAGGCCCCACGTCTTGGTCAGGCTGCGCAGCACGACCAGACCGGGCACGTCGGTCCGCCCCGCCAGGGCCTCCCGCTCGCCCGGCACGGCGTCCATGAACGCCTCGTCGACGACCAGGAAGCGCCCCGGGCGGGCCAGGTCGGCGAGCGTCCCGGCCGGGTGCAGGACCGACGTCGGGTTGGTCGGGTTGCCGACGACCACCAGGTCCGCGTTCTCCGGTACCGCCGCCGGGTCGAGGCGGAAGCCGTCCGACGCCCGCAGCAGTACCCGGTCCACGCTGTGCCCGGCGTCCCGCAGGGCCGCCTCCGGCTCGGTGAACTGCGGGTGCACCACCACCGGCCGCCGTACCTTCAGCGCGCGCGCCAGCAGCACGAACGCCTCGGCCGCGCCCGCCGTCAGCAGCACCCGCTCCGCCCGCAGCCCGTGCCGCGCCGCGACCGCCGCCCGCGCGGCCCGCCCGTCCGGGTAGGCCGCGAGGCCGGTGAGCGACGCGGCGACGTGCGCGCGCAGCCACTCCGGAGGGGTGTCCGCGCGGACGTTCACCGCCAGGTCGACGAGGGCCGAACCGTCGTCGCGTACCTCCGCGTCCCCGTGGTGACGCAGGTCGTGCCCGTCAGTGGTGTGCATGGGAGTGCGCGTGTCCTCCGTGATGGTGGTGGCCGTCGTCGTCGGGGTGGAAGTGCGGCTGCTGCGGTGCGCCGACCTTGTCCTCGAAGCCCGGCAGCGCGATCCGGTACACGCACGAGTCGCAGTTCATCCGCAGATCGCCGCGCACCGCCTCCCGGTACCGCTCCATCACCAGGTCGAGCAGTTCCGGCTCCGGGCCGATGACGTCCGCCGACCGCACCTCCACCTCCGGGTGCGCCGCCGCCCAGTCCCCGGTCTGCCGGCGGACGCGGTCCGGGAGGACGCCGGTGAAGAGGAAGTAGGGCAGGACGACGATCCGCCGCGCGCCCAGTCTCGCGCACCGGTCGAGGCCGCCCGGCACGTCCGGCGCCGCCAGCGACACGAACGCCGTCTCGACCCCGGCGTACCCGCGCCCCTCCCACAGCAGCCGCGCCGCCTTGTGCACCTCGGCGTTGGCGTCCGGGTCGGTCGACCCGCGCCCGACCAGCAGCACCGTCACGTCCGCCCGCTCACCCGGGGTACGGACCCCGCCGCCGAGCGCCTCGTCCAGGCGCCGCTCCAGCACCGACAGGAGCGCCGGGTGCGTGCCCAGGGGACGGCCGTAGGAGTACGTGATCCCCGGGTGCCGTTCCTTCTCGCGGGCCAGCGCCGCCGGGATGTCGCCCTTGGCGTGCCCGGCGGACACCAGCATCAGGGGAACGGCGGCGAAGCGCCGTACGCCGCGCTCCACCAGCTCGGCCACCGCGTCGCCCAGCGGCGGCGGGGACAGCTCGATGAAGCCGCCCGCGACGGGCAGTTCGGGGTGGCGGCGGCCCAGTGCGCGGACGAAGTCGCGGAACGCCTCGGCTCCGGCGTCGTCCCGGGTGCCGTGACCGGCGACGAGCAGGGCGGGCGGCGGCGGGGTGGTCACGGTTTCTCCTCGGTGGGGATCGGGTGGTACAGCAGGGCGTTCAGCGCGGCGGCGGCGACCGCCGAACCGCCCTTCTCGGACACGTTGCTGACGGCGGGCAGCCCGCTCGCCCGCAACGCGGCCTTGGACTCGGCCGCGCCGACGAAACCGACGGGCAGACCGATGACGAGCGCGGGGGAGGCGTCCAGGGTGAGCAGCTCCTCCAGGGCGGTCGGCGCGCAGCCGATCACCCACAGCGCGCCGGGCCCGACCTGCTCGTAGGCGAGCCGCACGGCGTGCGCGGAACGGGTCAGCCCGGGACCGGCGACGGCGTCCTTCAACCGGCAGACGGTCTCGCGGCGGGTGATCCCGGCCGCCACCATCTCCACGTCCACGACGACGGGCGCCCCGGCGCGCAGCGCGGCGTGGGCCGGGACGAGGTCCGCCTCCGCCATGACCAGGTCGTCCGCGTACTCCAGGTCGGCGGCGGAGTGGATGACCCGCTCCACCACCGCCCGGGTCAGCGGCGGGAGACCGGAGGTGTCCAGGCGGGCGCGCAGCCGCCGGAAGGACTCCTGCTCGATGGGGTGGACGACACGGCTCACTCGGACCCCTCCTGCCAGCGGTAGCCGCGCGGGGTCACCATGCGGCCCGCTATCCGCCGGGTCGCGGTGTTGCCGACGGTGACGACCGTCATCATGTCGACCGTCGCCGGGTCGAGTGCCGCGAGCGTGGTGACCCGGGCGGACTCGTCCGCGCGGGACGCGTTCCGCACGACGCCGACCGGGGTGCCCGGCTCCCGGTGCTCGGCGAGGATGCCGAGCGCCTTCGGCAGCTGCCAGTCCCGGCCCCGGGAGCGCGGGTTGTAGAACGTGACGACGATGTCCGCCTCCGCCGCCGCCCGCACCCGCCGCTCGATGACCTCCCACGGCGTGTGCAGGTCGGACAGGCTGATGGAGACGTGGTCGTGGCCCAGCGGCGCGCCGAGCACCGCCGACGCCGCCAGCGCCGCCGTCACCCCGGGCACCCCGACCACGTCGATGTCGTCGGACGCCTCCGCGAGCGCCGGGGACGCCATCGCGTACACGCCCGCGTCGCCGCTGCCGATCAGCGCCACCGCGTGCCCGCGCCGGGCCTCGGCGACGGCCGTGCGCGCCCGCTCCTCCTCGGCGCCGAGCCCCGACTCCAGCACCCGCGTGCCGGGCCGCAGCAGGTCGCGGATCTGGTCCACGTACTGGTCGAGCCCCACCAGCACCGACGCCCGCCGCAGCTCGGCCAGCGCGCGGGGGGTCAGCAGGTCCCGCGCGCCAGGACCGAGCCCGACCACCGCGAGCCGACCGCGCCCCGGCCGCCGTACCACCGCGCAGGTCGCCCTCGCGGGCCGCCCCGCCGACTTCCGCTTCGGTACGAGGAGTTCACCGCCGCGCGCCAGCGCCGCCGCCTCCGCCACCGACGGCGTGCCGACGGCGGCGAGCGGCGCGTCCGACGGGTTGGGCACCTCCACCTGCGACAGCTCCTCGGCGGAGTAGGTGACCACGGGCACCCCCAGCCGCTCCGCCGCGCCGACGATGCCGGGCTCCTTCGCCTTCGCGTGCACGGTCGCCAGCCCGGCGACGCTCCGCGCGGACAGTCCCGCGTCCCGCAGCGCGCCCTCGACCAGCTCCAGCACCTCGGCCACCGGGGCCCCCTTGGAAGCGCCGACGCCGACCACCAGGGACGGCGGACGCAGCAGCACCTCCCGCTCCCCGGGCGCCACGTCCCGGTCGGTGACCCGCACGGTGTACGCCGCCGCGCCCGGCCCCGTCAGCGGCAGCGCGGGCAGCGGCCACGGCACCTCCGCGTCCAGCGCGACCGGCTCGCCGTCCAGCAGCGCCCGCGTCACCCGCGCGTGGTCGCCCTCCACCGGGCAGCCGAGGGTGTCCAGGCCGGGCAGTCCGACCGCGTCCGTCGCCGTCGTCACCACCGGCTCCGCGCCGAGCAGCGCGCCCACCTCGCGGGCGAGCGCGTTGGCGCCGCCGCCGTGCCCGCCGACCAGCGACACGGCGAACCGCCCGCCCTCGTCGACGCACACCACCCCCGGGTCGGTCCGCTTGTCGGCCAGCAGCGGGGCGAGCAGCCGTACCACCGCCCCCGTCGCCAGGAAGCACACCAGCTGCTCGCACTCCGCGAACGCGGCCCGCACGGCACCGGACACCGGACCGTCGTACACCCGCGTCCGGTCCGGCCAGGCCGCGGCCAGCCGGTCCCGGGCCGCCGCCCCCGCCGCGGTGGCGGAAATCAGGCCGATCACTGGTCAACTCCTTCTTCAGTACGGGTGCGGGGCCGCTCGCCCCACAGCAGGAAAACGGGGTTGGCCGCCGCCAGCCGGGTCACCTCGCCCGGCAGCGGCGCCAGCCGCGACGACTGCAACAGCACCCCGTCACACTCAAGACCGGCGCCGGTCAGGGCCGCCCGCACCGCGGGCACCCGGTCCAGCGCCGCCACGGCCACCACCACCGTGCGCCGGGCGCGCCGCGCGCACGCCGTCACGATCGCGGGCAGCTCACGCCCCCCACCGCCGACGAACACGGCGTCCGGGTCGTCCAGATCGGACAGCACCGTCGGCGCCGCCCCGTGCACCACCCGTACGGCGACCCCGTGCGCGGCGGCGTTGGCGCGGACCCGCCCCACCCCGTCCGGCGTCTTCTCCACGGCGGTGACGGCGGCGCCGAACCGCGCGCACTCCACGGCCACCGAACCCGACCCCGCGCCGACGTCCCACACGTGGTCGCCGAGCCGCGGCCCGAGCCGGGCCAGCGCCAGCGCCCGTACCTCGAACTTGGTGATCATCGAGTCCCGGTGCGCGAACGCGTCCTCCGCCAGCGCCCACCCGGCGGGCCCCGGAGGCGGACCCGCGACCGTCCGCGCCGGCCCCGGCACCCGCGCCGGGTCCAGGCACAGCACCACGCTCACCGCCGTCCCCCAGTCCCGGGCGGCGGCCTCGGCGGGCGTCACCCGCTCCACCCGCTCCCGCGCCGGGTCACCCAGCGCCGAGGCGACGACCAGCTCCCGGTCGTGGTGCAGCAGCGCCGCCCCCAACTCGGCCGGGCCCGCGCCGGGACCGGTCAGCACCGCCACCTTCGGCCGCGCCCGGCACACGTTGACCGCGGTGCGCCGGTCCCGCCCGTGCGCGCTGACCACCACCGCGTCCTCCCACGGCAGCCCGACCCGCGCGAACGCGACGGCCACCGACGACACCCCGGCCCGCACGTCAAGCCGCTCCGCCCCGAACCGCTCGGCCAGCGCCCGCACGATCCCGAAGAACCCCGGGTCCCCGGAGGCCAGCACCAGCACCGGCCGCTCCTCGGCGACGTACTCCGCGACGGCGTCCAGCGCGGGCGCGAGCGGCCCGAGCACGATCCGCTCGGCGCCCTCCGGCAGCGCCACGGCGTCCAGGTGCCGCCGCCCGCCGACGACGAGGTCCGCCCTCAGCCCCTCCGGAGGCGGCGCCCCCGTGCCCGTACCGACGACCGTGATCACGTCCGCTGCCCCCGCGCCGCGCGCAGCTCCCTGCGGGCCTCCGGGTCGGCCTTGCGGTACCCGTGGAAGTGGCCCGGGTGGTACAGGTGCGAACGGGTGCCGTGCGCGTCCAGCGCCGGGCCGACCAGGAACAGCGTGTGCTTCCAGAGCCTGTGCTCCTTGACCGTCTCCTCCAGCGTCCCGATGGTGCACCGCACCACCAGCTCCTCCGGCCAGGTCGCCTGGTAGGCGACGACCACCGGCGTGGACGTCGGGTAACCGCCCTCCAGCAGCTCCCGCACCAGCTGCCCGCTGCGCGCCGCCGACAGGAACACCGCCATGGTCGTGCCGTGCCGGGCGAACTCCCGCACCTCCTCACCGGGCGGCATCGGCGTCTTCCCGCCGCCCAGCCGGGTCAGCACGACGGACTGCGCGACCTCGGGGATGGTCAGCTCCCGCCGCGCGAGCGCCGCGACCGCCGAGAACGCGGAGACGCCGGGCACCACCTCGGTCGCGATCCCGACCTCGGCACACCGGTCAAGCTGCTCCTGCGTGCCGCCCCACAGCGCCGGGTCACCGGAGTGGATCCGCGCCACCCGCAGCCCCTCGGCGTACGCCCGCTCGTAGACGGCGACGACGTCCTCCAGCGACATGGCCGCCGAGTCCAGGATCTCCGCGCCCTCCCGGGCGTGCTCAAGGACCTCCGCCTGCACCAGGCTCGCCGCCCAGATCACCACGTCGGCCTCGGCGATCGCCCGCGCGGCCCGGAACGTCAGCAGATCGGCGGCGCCGGGCCCGGCACCGACGAAGGTCACCTTGCCGGTGGAGGCATCGGCCATGAGGGGGAGTCCTCTCCTGAGAAGCGTCTGAGTAGGGGGTGTACTGCGGTCGCTACGGCCGGACATGCGCCCACGCGCCGCCGTCCGGTACCAAGGGGCCATGGCGGTCTTCGTCGCGCTCGGCGCGTTCCTGATGACGCTGGCGGGCGGCTGGACGGCACAGCGCGTGACGGACCGCCGCCACCTGGTGCTGGGCCTCGCGGGCGGCCTGATGCTGGGCGTCGTCGGCCTCGACCTGCTGCCGGAGGCGCTGGACGCGGCCGGCGACGAGGTGTTCGGCGTACCCGCCGCCCTGCTCCTCTTCGTCGCCGGGTTCCTCCTGGCGCACCTGGTGGAACGCCTGCTCGCCGCCCGGCAGGCCGCGCACGGCGCGGAGGAGAGCGACGGCCGCGCCCCCGAGGTGGGCCTGACGGCCGCGGCGGCCATGGTCGGTCACAGCGCGATGGACGGCGTCGCGATCGGCGCCGCCTTCCAGATCGGCGGCGGCATGGGAGCGGCGGTCGCCCTCGCCGTCATCGCCCACGACTTCGCCGACGGCTTCAACACGTACACGATCACCAGCCTGTACGGGAACGCCCGCCGCCGGGCCGTGGCCATGCTGGTCGCGGACGCCGTGGCACCCGTGCTGGGCGCGGCGTCGACCACCCTGGTCACCGTCCCCGAACCCCTGCTCGGCTGCTACCTCGGCCTCTTCGGCGGCGCGCTGCTGTACCTGGCGGCGGCCGAGATCCTGCCCGAGGCCCACCACGAACACCCCGCCCGCCCCACCCTGCTGTGCACGGTCGCCGGGGTGCTGTTCATCTGGCTGGTGGTCGGCGTCGCGCAGTGAGACACGGCCGGTCACAGCTTCCCGCCCCGCCCGCCGTCCCGCCGCGCGGGCGCGATCAGCGTCGACAGGTACGGCAGGACGGCCCCGTCCAGCTCGGCGGCGGGCCGCACCGACTCCTCCGGCAGCCCGAGCGCCGACCCCCACACGGCACCGTCGAGCCGCCCGCTGTCCCGCAGCGCCTCGACGACCTCGGCGGCCTGTCGCCCGAACTTGTACGCGACGACCGTCCCCGGCCCGCCGAGCGCGTCCTTCAGCACACCGGTCCCGGCCGTCACCGGCACCAGCGTCAACGGCTCGGTCCCCTCGGTGAGCACCGCCCCCGACCGGGCGGCGAGATCCTGCATGGCCGTGATCCCGGGCACCGTCTCGACGACCAGCCCCGGCACCAGCTCCGCCACGGTGTGCGCCAGATAGGTGAACGTGGAGTACACGTTCGGATCACCGATCGTCGCGAACGCCACGTGGCCGTACTCCCGCAGCAGCCCCGCCACCCGCTCACCGGCCGCGTCCCACGCCGCCTCCCGGCGGGCCCGGTCCGTCCGCTCGTTCAGCGCGAACACCACCCGGACGACCTTGCCGCCGGGCACGTAGTGCAGCACGGTCGCCTCGGCACGCCCCCGCTCGCCCGTGTCCATCACCGGTACGACGACGACGTCCGCCGCGCGCAACGCGCCCACGCCCTTGACGGTCACCAGCTCCGGGTCACCGGGACCCACCCCGACCCCGACCAGCCTGCTGTCGCTGCTCATGACGTCCGACACCTCTCCACGAACCGACGGGCCACACCGGGCGCCGACGCCCAGTGCGTGTGCAGATAGCTCGCGTGCACCCCGCGCTGTACGAACCCCTCGACACGGGGCCGCGCCCCCCGCACGCCCCAGGCGGGCGCGTCCCCCGCGCCCGGCTCGACGACGGTCCGGTGGAACTCGTGGCCCCGCATCCGCGCCCCCGCACCGGCCAGCACGCTGTCACCGACGGCGACGGCGTCCCGGTACCCGAGCGTGAGCCGCTCCGACATCCGCGCCTTCGCGTCCAGCACCCCGCACATCGGCCGCCCGTCCAGCTCCCGGCAGAGGTACAGCAGCCCCGCGCACTCGGCGGCCACGGGAGCCCCGGCCAACGCCAGCTCGCGCACGGCCTCCCGCAACGGCTCGTTGGCCGACAGCTCCCCGGCGTACACCTCGGGGAACCCACCCCCGACGACCAGCCCCCGGGTCCCCTCGGGCAACTCCTCGTCCCGCAACGGATCGAAGACGACGACCTCGGCCCCCGCGGCGGCGAGCAGTTCGGCGTGCTCGGCGTAGGAGAAGGTGAACGCGGCCCCACCGGCGACGGCGACGACAGGACGTCTGCCAGCCCGTCCGGCGTTTGAGGACGAGGCCCTTCCAGGGCCGGAAGGGGGCTCTGGGGGCCCACCCCCCGGGGAGGGGACGGGAAGGGGCGGCGGGGGCGAAGGAGCCAGGGCCTGAGCCGCGTCCCAGGCGGCACCCGGCAAGACCCCCGCACTCCGCGCCAGGGAAGCCAATCCCTCCAGATCACACCCACCGGAAACCAGCGCCGCCATCGCCGCGACGGCGTCCCCCGCCGCACCCCGCCGCTCACCCACCGGCACCAGCCCCAGATGCCGGGACGGCGTCGCCACGGGCGCCGCCCGCCGCAACACCCCCAGCACCGCCACCCCCACCGACTCCAACGCCTCCCGCAGCAGCGCCTCGTGCCGGTCGGACCCGACCTTGTTGAGGATCACGCCCCCCACCCGGACCCCCGGGTCCCACGACACGAACCCGTGCACCAGCGCCGCCACCGACCGCGCCTGCGCCGACGCGTCCACGACCAGCACCACCGGCGCCCGCAACAGCTTCGCGACCTGCGCGGTGGACGCCAGCTCACCCTCGCCCGCGGCCCCGTCGTACAGCCCCATCACGCCCTCGACCACGGCGATGTCACACCCGCGCGCACCGTGCGCGAACAGCGGGGCGACCAGCTCCGGCCCACACAGGTAGGCGTCGAGGTTCCGCCCCACCCGCCCGGTGGCGAGCGCGTGGTACCCGGGGTCGATGTAGTCCGGCCCGACCTTGTGCGGGGACACGGCGAGCCCCCGCGCGGCGAACGCGGCCATCAGCCCCGTGGCGACGGTGGTCTTGCCGCTGCCGGAGGACGGCGCGGCGACGACCAGCCGGGGCACGGACACGGACGTCACCACTCGATGCCCCTCTGCCCCTTCTGTCCGACGTCCATGGGGTGCTTGACCTTGGACATGTCGGTCACCAGGTCGGCGAAGTCCACGAGCCCGTCCGGCGCGTTCCGCCCGGTGATGACGACGTGCTGGTTCCCGGGCCGCGCCCGCAGCACCTCCACGACCTCGTCGGTGTCGACCCACCCCCAGTGCAGGGGGTAGGCGAACTCGTCCAGCACGTACAGCCGGTACGTCTCCGCGGCCAGGTCACGCTTGACCTGCTCCCAGCCCTCCCGGGCCTTCTCCTCGTTGTCGAGCTGCGCGTCCCGCTGGACCCACGACCAGCCCTCGCCCATCTTGTGCCAGTCGACGGAGCCGCCCTCCCCGGAGGCTCCCAGCACCCGCAGCGCGTTCTCCTCGCCGACCTTCCACTTCGCCGACTTGACGAACTGGAACACCCCGATCGGCCACCCCTGGTTCCAGGCCCGCAGCGCCAGCCCGAAGGCGGCGGTGGACTTGCCCTTCCCCACCCCCGTGTGCACGACGACCAGCGGACGGTTACGGCGCTGACGGGTCGTCAGTCCGTCGTCCGGTACGACACTCGGCTGTCCCTGCGGCACTACGCGGCCCTCCTCGACGTCACGTCCTTCACCAACCCGGCGATCGCGTCCGCCCGCAGCTCGTCGAGCGTCACGGCGGACCCGCCCAGCTCCCCGGCGAGCCGCCCGGCCAGCCCCAGCCGCACCGGCCCCGCCTCGCAGTCCACGACGACGGAGGCGACCGAGTCGGCCGCGAACAGCCGCGCGGCACGCCCGGCCAGCGCGACCGGCTCGGGCCCACCGGTGGCCCGCCCGTCGGTGACGACCACGACGAGCGCCCGCCGCGCCGGGTCCCGCAGCCGCTCCACCCGCAGCACGTCATGCGCCCGCAGCAGCCCGGCCGCGAGCGGCGTCCGCCCACCGGTGGGCAGCGACTCCAGCCGTACGGCGGCGGCGTCCACGGACGACGTGGGCGGCAGCGCGACTTCGGCGGCCGACCCCCGGAAGGTCACGAGCCCCACCTTGTCCCGCCGCTGGTAGGCATCGAGCAGCAGCGACAGCACGGCACCCTTGACGGCGCTCATCCGCTGCCGGGCGGCCATCGAGCCCGACGCGTCGACCACGAACAGCACGAGATTCCCCTCGCGCCCCTCCCTGACCGCCTGCCGCAGGTCGTCCCGGCGCACCACGAGCCCCGGCCCCGACCGCCCACGCGCCCGCTGGTGCGGGGCAGCGGCCCGCACGGTCGCCGCCAGGTGCAGCTTGGTCAGCGCCCCTCGCGGGCGCCGCGCCCCGGTCGTCCTGCCGTGCTCGGTCCTCGCCCGCGAACGCCGCCCGGCGGTGCCCTCCCCGATCCCGGGCACGCTGAGCACCCTGGTCCGGAACGGCTGGGAGGCCCGTACGGGGGACTGCTCGCCGCCCGCACCGCTCTCCGCCGCCCGCGGCTCACCGGCCTCACCACCGCCCTGCGGCCCGGCGTCCGGCGACGGCCCCTCGCCGCCACCACCGCCGGGCCCGTCGGGACCGGGATCGGGATCAGGGTCGGGGTCGTCGTCGGGGGAGTCCCCGGAGAACTCCTCCAGCGTCTCGTCGAGCTTGTCCTCGTCCAGCCCCGGCGCGTCGAACGGATTCCGCCGCCTGCGGTGCGGCAACGCCAGCAGCGCGGCCTGCCGCACGTCCTCCGCCAGCACCTCCGTCCGCCCGGCCCAGGCCGCCAACGCGGTAGCGGTCCGCGCCATCACGATGTCGGCCCGCATCCCGTCCACCTCGAAGGCGGCACAGGTCGCCGCGATCTGCCGCAACGCCCCGTCGCCCAGCCGCACCGACGGCAACAACTCCCGTGCCGTCACGATCCGTTGCCGTACGGCGGCCTCCTCGTCCGCCCAGCGCGCGGCGAACCCGTCCGGATCGTCGTCGTAGGCGAGCCGCCGCCGTACGACCTCCACGCGCTGCTCGGGCACCCGGGACGCGGCGACCTCGACGGTGAGCCCGAACCGGTCCAACAACTGTGGTCTCAGTTCTCCTTCTTCGGGATTCATGGTCCCGACGAGCAGGAACCGCGCGGCGTGCCGCACGGACACACCCTCGCGCTCGACGTACGAGGCCCCCATCGCGGCGGCGTCCAGCAGCAGGTCGACGAGGTGGTCGTGCAGGAGGTTGACCTCGTCGACGTACAGGATCCCCCGGTGCGCGTCGGCCAGCAGGCCGGGCTCGAACGCCTTCACGCCCTCGGCCAGCGCCCGCTCGATGTCCAGCGCGCCGACGAGCCGGTCCTCGGAGGCCCCGACGGGCAGCTCGACCATGCGGGCGGGCCGACTGACCCCCGCACCCGCGTCGTGCGGCCCGTCCGGGCACCCCGGGTCGGGCGCGGCGGGGTCACAGGAGAACGGGCACCCGGCGATGACGGCTACCTCGGGCAACAGCGCCGACAGGGCCCTTACAGCCGTCGACTTGGCGGTGCCCTTTTCACCGCGCACCAGGACGCCGCCTACCGCCGGTGACACTGCATTAAGCAAGAGCGCGAGCCGCAGGTCGTCCTGGCCGACGATGGCAGTGAAGGGATAGGGCGTGCTCACGCGGTGATCACTCCTTCTGGTGACGCGTCACAAGGCGTGTCAACGGACTGCCGCAGATATGTCACCGTTGACATCTGGTCCCCGCCAACGCGGGGGTGGCCCTCCGGACGAGGGTGAGCTGCGGCCGCAGCTGCTGTGTTCCCCGCCGACGCGGGGATCGTGAGAGAGATCACGTATCTCCCTCCAGATCTCCCTCAAGTTCGAGGTAGGTCGCCCGGAGCCGGTCCAGGGTCTCCTGGTCCGGCTCCGCCCATAGGCCCCGGTCCGCCGCTTCCAGCAGACGCTCGGTGATGCCGCGCATGGCCCACGGGTTGGACTTCCTCATGAAGTCCTGGTTCTCCTGTGAGAACACGTACTCAGCGGCCAGCTTCTCGTACATCCAGTCATCGACCACGCCCGCTGTAGCGTCGTATCCGAAGAGATAGTCCACGGTCGCCGCCATCTCGAAGGCGCCCTTGTATCCGTGCCTGCGCATCGCCTTCATCCAGCGTGGATTGACCACCCTCGCCCGGAAGACGCGGTGAGTCTCCTCACCAAGACTTCTGGTCTTGACCTGGTCAGGTACGGCCGAATCACCCACGTACGCCTCGGGGTTGACCCCCGTCAGGTGCCGCACCATGGCGACCATGCCGCCGTGGTACTGGAAGTAGTCGTCGGCGTCCGCGATGTCGTGCTCACGCGTGTCGACGTTCTTCGCCGCCACCGCGATCCGCTTGAACGCCGTCTCCATGTCGCCCCGGGCCGCACGCCCGTCCAGCCCCCGCCCGTACACGTAGCCGCCCCACACCGCGTACACCTCGGCGAGGTCGGCGTCGCTCCGCCAGTTCCGTGCATCGATCAACGGCAGCAGCCCCGCCCCGTAGGCCCCCGGCTTGGAGCCGAAGATGCGGGCCGTGGCCCGCCGCCGGTCACCGTGCTCGGCGGCGTCCTCGTCCACGTGGGCGCGGACGAAATTGGCGTCGGCGGGCTCGTCCAGCTCCGCCACCGCCCGTACCGCGTCGTCGATCAACCCGACGACGTGCGGGAACGCGTCCCGGAAGAAGCCGGAGATGCGGACCGTGACGTCGACGCGCGGCCGTCCCAGCTCCGTCAGCGGCACCACCTCGAAGCCGGTCACCCGGCGCGACGCGTCGTCCCACACCGGACGGCATCCGAGCAGCGCCAGGATCTCCGCGATGTCGTCGCCCTGGGTGCGCATCGCGGACGTCCCCCACACGGTCAGGCCGACCGATCGCGGGTACGCACCGGTGTCCTCCAGGTACCGCCGCACCAGCGAGTCGGCCAGCGACCGCCCGACCTCCCAGCTCAGCCGGGACGGGATCGCCTTGGGGTCGACGGAGTAGAAGTTCCGGCCGGTCGGCAGGACGTTGACCAGCCCGCGCGTCGGTGAGCCCGACGGTCCCGCGGGGACGTAGCCGCCGTCCAGGGCGTGCAGGACGTGCCCGATCTCGTCGCTCGTGCGCGCCAGCCTCGGCACGACCTCCGCGCACGCGAACCCCAGCACCGCGACCGCGTCCGGCAGCTGAGTGCCGAGGACCTCGCGCACCAGCGCGGGCACCGCCGCCGCGTCCCAGCCCCGCGCCTCCATGCCCTCCGCGAACCGCCTGCACACCTGCTCCAGCAGGTCGATCGCGTCGGCGCCGGACCGCGCCGGGCCGTCCACCAGCTCCGTCAGCTCCACCGGCACCTTCACCGGCGCGCCCGGCTCGGCCAGCAGGTCCTTCTCCACCAGCCCGAAGTGCGCGGCGAGGCAGGCCCTGAGCCCCGGCAGCGCGTTCGCCCGACCGCCCCACACCTGGGAGGCCCGCAGCACGGCCAGCACCAGGTTCACCCGGGGCTCGCCCACCGGACCGCCGCCGAGGACGTGCAGGCCGTCCCGGATCTGGACGTCCTTGATCTCGCACAGGTAGCCGTCGACGTGCATGACGAACTCGTCGAAGGCGCCGTCGTCCGGCTGTTCGTCCACGTGCAGGTCGTGGTGGAGTTCCGCCGCCTTGACCAGGGTCCAGATCTGCGCCCGCACGGCCGGGGCCTTCGCCGGGTCGAGGTCGCTCACCAGGGCGTACTCGTCGAGCAGCTGCTCCAGCTTCGCCAGGTCCCCGTACGTGTCCGCGCGGGCCATCGGCGGCACCAGGTGGTCGACGACCGTGGCGTGCCCGCGCCGCTTGGCCTGGGTGCCCTCGCCGGGGTCGTTGACGATGAACGGGTAGACCAGCGGCAGGTCGCCGAGGACGGCGTCCGGGGCGCAGCCCGCGCCGAGGCCGAGGCCCTTGCCCGGCAGCCACTCCATCGTGCCGTGCTTGCCCATGTGCACGACCGCGTCCGCGCCGAAGCCGTTCTCCAGCCAGCGGTAGGCCGCCAGGTAGTGGTGGGAGGGCGGCATGTCGGGGTCGTGGTAGATCGCGATCGGGTTCTCCCCGAAGCCGCGCGGCGGCTGGATCATGACGACGACGTTCCCGAACCGCAGCGACGCCAGCACGATGTCGTCGCCGTCGACGTACAGCGACCCCGGCGGCTCGCCCCACGCCTCCAGCATCGCCTCCCGCAGCTCGGGGTCGAGCTGGTCGAACCACGCCCGGTAGTCGGCCAGCGGCACCCGTGCCGGAGCCGCCGCCAGCTGATCCTCCGTCAGCCACTCCACGTCGTGGCCACCGGCCTCGATCAGCCGGTGGATCAGCTCGTCACCGTCGTCGGGGTGGCCCTCGACGCCGTACCCGGCGTCCCGCAGCGCGTCCAGGACCCGGACCGCCGAGGCGGGGGTGTCCAGGCCGACCGCGTTGCCGACGCGGGAGTGCTTGGTGGGGTAGGCGGTGAAGACCAGCGCGATCCGCTTCTCGGCGTTCGGCTTGTGCCGCAGCCGGGCGTGGCGTACGGCGATCCCGGCGACCCGCGCGGCCCGCTCGGGGTCGGCGACGTACACCGGGACGTCGTCCGGGCCCTGCTCCTTGAAGGAGAACGGCACGGTGACCAGCCGCCCGTCGAACTCCGGGATGGCCACCTGCATCGCCGCGTCCATGGGGGAGAGGGCGGCGTCGGACGCCTCCCAGGCAGCCCGGGACGACGTCAGGCAGAGCCCTTGCAGCACCGGCACGTCCAGGTCGGCCAGCGCGCCGACGTCCCACGCCTCGTCGCCGCCCGCCGACGCCTGCGAGGCATGCGTGCCGCCCGCCGCGAGGACGGTGGCGACGAGGGCGTCCGCCCGGCCCAGCAGCTCGTACAGCCCGGCGTCCGCGCCGCGCAGCGAACCGCAGTACACGGGGAGGGCGTTGGCGCCCTTCGCCTCGATCGCGTCGCAGAGGGTGTCCACGAAGGCGGTGTTGCCGCTGAGTTCGTGGGCGCGGTAGAAGAGCACGCCGACGGTCGGCCGGCCGTCCAGGACCGCCCGTCCGCCGTGGACGCCGTACTCCGGCATCTTCCGCGGCTCCTCGAACCCCTCGCCGGTCAGCAGCACGGTGTCGGAGAGGAACCGGGCGAGTTCGGTGAGGTTGGCGGGCCCGCCCTCCACGAGGTAGCGCAGCGCCTCCGCTACCACCCCGGCGGGCACCGAGGACTCCGCCATCAGCTCGGCGTCGGGCACGGTCTCCCCACCGAGCAGCACGGTCGGCTTCCCGGACGCCTTCAGCGCGGCCAGCCCGTCCTCCCAGGCGCGCTTGCCCCCCAGCAGCCGTACGACGGCCAGGTCGGCGCCGTCGAGCAGCGCGGGCAGCTCGGTCGCCACGTCCACGCGGGTCGGGTTGCCGATCCGGTACGAGGCGCCGGTGGCGGCCCTCGCCGCCAGCAGATCGGTGTCGGCGGTCGACAACAACAACACTGTGCTCATGCGGGCGCTCCCGGTGGGATGAAGGGCAGTCCTGGTGGCGCGCCGGACTCGATGAGCCGCCACAGCGCGTCCGTGTCCGCGTGCTGTTCGATCAGGTCGCCGAGCCGGTCGAGCTGCTCCTCGCGCAGCGCGGCGAACGAGGTGTCGGGGGCGGGGACGAAGCGGCGGCCCGCGGCGTCCGCCACCTCGCGCAGGAAGGCCCGCCGGAAGCCGTCCGACTCCAGGGAGCCGTGCCAGTGGGTGCCCCAGGTCTGGCCGACCCGGCAGCCGTCCAGGAAGGGGGCGCCGCCCTCCACGGTGGCGACCCCGTGGTGGATCTCGTACCCCTCGACCCGCTCTCCGAGGGCCTCGCCGACCGGCCGGGTGAGCGTCTTCTCCCGCGCGAACCGCACCCGTACGGGCAGCACTCCGAGCCCGTCCACCAAGCCCCTGCGGCTCTCCACCTCGTCCTCGACGCGCTCCCCGAGGACCTGGAAGCCCCCGCAGACGCCGAGCACCGGCCGCCCCTCGGCCGCCCTGCGCACGAGCGCCTCCGCGAGCCCGCGCTCCCGCAGCCACTCCAGGGCGCGGACCGTCCCCCGGGTCCCGGGTACGACCACCAGGTCCGCGTCGGCCAGTTCCTCCGGCCGGTCCACGAACCGCACGACGACGCCGGGTTCGGCGGCCAGCGCGTCGACGTCGGTGAAGTTGGACATCAGCGGGACGGCGCAGACGGCGACGCGCAGCACGTCCTCCCCGACGGGCGGCGCGACGTTCGACTCCCGCACCGTCCCGCGCAAGGACACCCGGAGCCCGTCCTCCTCGTCGATACCGAGCCCGTGCCGGTACGGCAGCACGCCGTACGTCCGCCGCCCGGTGAGGCCGCGCAGCATGTCGAGGCCGGGTTCGAGGAGGGAGACGTCGCCCCGGAACTTGTTGACGAGGAACCCGGCGACCAGCTCCTGGTCCGCGGGGGACAGCAGTGCCACGGTCCCGAAGAACGAGGCGAACACACCGCCCCGGTCGATGTCCCCGACGACCAGCACGGGCAGCCGGGCGCCCCGGGCGACGCCCATGTTCACGATGTCGGTGCGGCGCAGGTTGATCTCGGCGGGACTGCCCGCACCCTCGCAGATCACCGCGTCATACGTGCCCCGCAGCTCGGCCAGGCAGTCCAGCACCGTCCCGAGCAGCCGCCGCTGCCGCCCGCCGTGGTAGCCGCGCGCGCTCAGCTCGCCGACCGGCTTGCCCAGCAGCACCACCTGGCTGGACTGCTCCCCGCCGGGCTTGAGCAGGACGGGGTTCATCCGCGCGGTCGGCTCGACGCGGCACGCCTGGGCCTGCATGGCCTGCGCCCGCCCGATCTCGGCGCCCTCGCGGGTCACGAACGAGTTCAGCGACATGTTCTGCGCCTTGAACGGCGCCACCTTCACGCCCTGCCGCACCAGCCACCGGCAGATCCCGGCCGTGACGACGCTCTTGCCCGCGTCGGAGGTGGTGCCCGCGACGAGGAGTCCCCCACCGGTCATGACGTACGCCTCCCTGGTCGGGTGAGCAGCCGGGCGGCGGCGCAGACGCCGAGCGCGAGCACGCCCACGCGCCGGGACAGCCGTACCGCCCGTCCGATGTCCGGTACGGCCACCGCGCGTCCGGCGCCGTTGAGGACGGGCCGGTGCTCGACCCGTCCGCCGTACGACAGGGTGCCGCCGAGCCGCACCCCGAGCGCGCCGGCGAACGACGCCTCCACGGGCCCGGCGTTGGGGCTCGGGTGCCGGTCCGCGTCCGCCCGCCAGGCCCGCACCGCACCGCGCGGATCCGGCCCCGCCACGGCGGCGAGTACCGCGGTCAGCCGCGCCCCCGGCCAGCCGACGAGGTCGTCGAGGCGGGCGGAGGCCCAGCCGTAGCGGCGGTAGCGGGGCGACCTGTGGCCGACCATGGCGTCCAGGGTGTTCACCGCCCGGAAGCCGAGCAGTCCCGGCACCCCGGCGACGGCGCCCCACACCAGGGCGCCCACGACCGCGTCGGAGGTGTTCTCGGCGACCGACTCCACGACCGCCCGCGCGATCCCGTCCGCGTCCAGCGCCTGCGGGTCCCGCCCGCACAGGTGCGGCAGCCGCTCCCGGGCCGCCGCGAGGTCCCCGGCCTCCAGCGCGCGCCCGACGGCGCGGGCCTCCCGGCCGAGCGAGGTGGAGCCGACGACCGCCCAGGTGGCGGCGGCGGTCAGCGCGACGGAGGCGGCGGGGGAGGACCGTACGGCACGGGACGCCACGGCGCCGAGGGTGACGGCGCCACCGGCGCACACCGCGGTGTGCAGGGCGCCCCGGCCCCGGTGGTCGCGCCACAGCACCCGCTCCACGGCGCTCGCGGCACGCCCGAAGGCGGCCACGGGGTGGCCGCGGCGGGGGTCGCCGAGGAGGAGGTCACCGAGGAGACCGGCGGTGGCGCCGTACGCGAAGACGCGATCGGCACGCACGGGGGTCAGCCGGCCGTGGGGTCAGGGAAGGGGGGAGTAGCTCCGGTGCGGGACCGCAGGCGGCAGCCGAGCATCGCGATATGTCCTCACTCAGGGTGTCCACGCCCTGGTTCGACGAGACCGGCGGTGAGAGTTCCTGGCTCCCGGGGAAGGTCTTCCCCGGTCACAGTGGCGGGACCGCGCCGGATTCGCACCGGGCTTCCTCTCCTGCCGCCGTACATGGCTCGGGCAGTCCACCATGCCCCCGAACGGCAGTCAACTTGCCGTTGACCTGCGAGGCTGGAGTGTGTGGAGGCCCACACCCGGGCGGATGCCGCTACCACGGCGCCGCGTTCGGGCGGACCGACTCGCGGCTGATTCACCTTCAGCGGGCACGATTGGCCGGTTCGCTTGTCCGCGCGGCGGCGGGCGCCTGCAATGTCCCGTACGTGAGGGGAGGCGGCGCGGCGTGGCGTACGTGGGCGAAATGCTGCTGGACGACGGTCAGATCGTCCTGCTGGAGGTGGCGGGCGACGGTCCGGCCGGGGTGCGGCGGGTGTCGCGGGGCGGGACGGTCGGGAGCGCCGCCCAGACGCTCCAGCAGGCGCTCGCGCGGGTCCGTCCCGCGCTCGGCGCCGTCCTGGACGGGGCCCGTGGGCTGCCCAGGCCGCCCGGCGCGGTGACCGTCGAGTTCGGCATCACGCTGAGCGCGGAGGCGGGCGTGGTGGTGGCGCGGGCCTCCAGCGAGGCGCACTTCAGCGTCACCATGGAGTGGACCAACCCGGACGGCCCCGAAGTCCCCGGCCAGCGCGATGCCGACGCCTGACGGCGAACTCCCGCACGCCATCGCCCGGTTCTGGCGCCCTGCCGACGGGGGCGACGCGGTCACCGGCTGCGGGTTCCTGGTCGAGCCGCGGACGCTGTGCACCTGCGCGCACGTGGTGGCGAGCGCGCTGGGCACCGACGCCACGGACCCGGAGTCCCCGCCCGCCCCGGTCACCGTCGACTTCCCCCTCCTCCCCGAGCCGTCCCCCCGTCTCACGGCCACCGTCACCCACTGGCGGCCCGTCAGCGGCGACGGCGGCGGGGACATCGCCCTGCTGCGCCTGGCGGAGCCGGTGCCGGGGACCGCGCCGGTGCGGTTCGCGGGCGGTACGGCGGTGTGGGACCACCGGTTCCGCGTCCTGGGCTTCCCGCCCCGCACCGAGGACCACGGGGTGTGGGTGCGCGGACGGCTGCGCGCCCCGGTCGGCAAGGGGTGGACGTCCATGGAGGCCACCCGGCCCGCGCCCGGCACCGGCCCCGTCATCGGGCAGGGCTTCAGCGGGGCGCCCGTGTGGGACGCCGAGCAGGACGGTGTCGTCGGCATGACGGTCGCCGCGGACACCGGCACCGGCGCGACGACGGCGTACCTGATCCCGGCGCCCCTGCTGCTGGGCCTCGGTGAGGGCCCGCGCCCCTCGCCCTTCCGTGGCCTGGAACCCTTCCGCGAACAGGACGCCGCCGTCTTCTTCGCCCGCCGCGCGGACAGCGAACGCCTCGCGGCGGCGCTCGCGGCACACCCCTTCGTGCCGGTGGCGGGCGCCTCGGGGGTGGGCAAGTCGTCCCTGGTCCGGGCGGGGGTGCTCCCGCTCCTGCGGTCCTCGGGCCACACGGTCACGGACTTCGTGGGGCAGCCGGACACCGACCCGGTGCGCACCCTCGCGGAGGCGCTCGCCGTCCAGTTCCCGCCCGCGGCGACGCTGGCCCGCGACCTGTGCGCGGCGCCGGACCGCACCGGCACGGCGGTCCTGCTCGGGGCGCGGGTCCTGGCGCACGGGGGCGCGTCGGGCCATGTCATCCTCCTCGACCAGTTCGAGGAGACGGTCGGCGCCCGCCCGGCCGACGCCCGCGCCCTGCTGGACGTCCTGCTGCCGATGACCCGCGCGGTCCACCCCGGGGGACGTCACCTGCGCGTGCTGGCGACGCTGCGCTCCGCCTCCCTGGAGGACCTGGTCGCCGGCGGCCGGGCGGAGGCCCTGAGCGGCACCCTCCAGATGGTCGCCCCGATGACCCCGGGCCAGCTGGACCAGGTGGTCCGGCGGCCCCTGGACACCGTGCCCGGCGTGGAGTTCGAGCCCGGTCTCGCCGAGCGGGTCGTCACGGACGCGGGGGCGGAACCGGGCGCGCTGCCGCTGGTGGAGTTCGCCCTCGCGGAACTCTGGGAACGCCAGGACCGGGGCCGTCTCACCCATGCCGCGTACCAGGAGATCGGCGGGGTGGAGGGGGCGCTGTCCCGCTACGCCGACCTGCAACTGCGCAAGGTCTGCGAGACACCGGGCGGCCCCGACCCGGCGGTGGCCCGCCGCCTCTTCGAACGCCTCGCGCGCCCGGTCAAGGGCAAGGAGTACGCCCGGGTCGCCCGCGCCTTCGACCACCTCCCGCCCGAACTGCGCGCCGCCGCCCAGTCCCTGGCCCGCACCCGCCTCCTCGTCCTGGCCCGCGACAGCTCCGGCCGCGAGACGGTCGCCCTCGCCCACGAGTCCCTGGTCCGCCAGTGGCCCACCCTGCGCGACTGGCTCCGCGACTCCCACGCCTTCCTCACCTGGCACGAGAAGCTGCGCGGCCGGTTGCGGGAGTGGGAGGACAGCGGTCGACATGTCGATCTGACGTTACGCGGCCAGGAACTCACCGCCGCCCGCGAGTGGTCGTCGACCCGCCCCGGCGAACTCTCCCCGGAGGAGACCGAGTTCATCCGCGTCAGCCGCCTCCACCGGCGGCGCTCGGTGCGGCGGGGACGGACCGGGGTGGCGTTGGTGGCGTGCCTGGCGGTGCTGGCGGGGTTGTTGGGGGTGGCCGCGTGGGACCAGTTCCGGGGCCGGGGACAGGAGGCGCTGGACGATGCCGCGGGACAGCTGGTCGAGTTCGCGGAACACCGGGCCGAGGACAGCCCCGTCGACGCGGCCCTGCTCGCCCTGGCGGCCCGCCGCACCAGTGACACCCCGGAGACGCGGGCCGCGCTCATGAACCACGAGCTGTCCCTCGCCTCGCTCAGTTCGGCGCACCGCATCCTGCCGCCGGGCACGGTCCAGGAGATCGCGGCCTCCGCGGACGGCCACCACATGGCCGTCCTGCACGAAGGGCCGCGGCGGAACCGGCGGGTGTTCCTGCTGTCGGGGCTGGAGACGGAGACACCGCGCACGGTGTCGCTGCGCGGGGTGCCGGACCTGGTGGACAAGGTGGCGGTCAGCGACGACGGACGGCAGGTCGCGGCGGGCGCGGGAGACGGGACGGTGCGGGTGTGGCACGTCGGTGAGCGGGTCCGGGATCCGCTGCCGTGGGCTTGGAAGCCCCGCGACCCCGCCGCCTCGGAGACCCTGACCCTGGACTTCTCGCCGGACGGGCGAGGGCTCGTACACGCCGTGGCGCCCGGCGGCGAGGATGCCGACAGGGCGCCGTGCGACGGGGACGAGCTGGCCGACTGGCTGCGGGTGGCCGAGGTGGGGGCCGACGCCGTACGGGAGCGCGAGGCCGCCCTCCCCGACGGGCTGCTCGCTCCGGGGGAGTGCCTGGAGGGGGTGGCACTGAAGACCGGTGGGCTGACCGTGGTCGCCCACCGGAGCGCTGACGACGCCGACGTCTACGCCACGCGGTCCAGCGCGGGTGAGGCCGCCTGGGAGGGCCAGAGCGAGGTGACGCTGGACCCGGCCGGACGGACCCTGGGGGCGAGCGCGTCGGACGACGAGTTCTGGCGGATCCGGCTCGACGTGGAGCAGTGGACCGGCCAGAAGGGGCGCTGGCCCGTCAACCACACGCTCCGGACCGACATCACGGGCCGGTACCTGCTGAGGGACAGCCGGGACGAGCTGAACCGGTACCAGGACACCGTGGGGCGCCAGCTGATCCAGGACCTCGTCACCGGGGAGCGCTACTCCGCCGTGCTGCCGCTGCGGACCGCCTGGTTCGGCGTGGTCCGCACCCCCGGGGGCACGCCGCTGCTCTACGCGACGGCCGGGGAGGACCTGCTGGCCTTCCAGGCCGTTCCCACCGGGTACCCGCCAGGGGGAACGGAGCCGGGCGGGGTGCTGGACATGGACCTCGCGGCCGACTCCGGTGCTCTTGCCACGCTGTCCCAGCGCAGTACGGGGCCCGAGTCCGAGGACTACTCCGTCAGCCTGGCGGTGTCCGGTCCGAGGGGCCGACAGCACGGCCCGCTTGCCCTGGCGCCGTACGTCAACGGCCCGGAGGAGAGCGTCGTCGCCAACCGGGCCGGGACCGCCGTCGTCGGCTGGCGGACGGACGGCTGGGCCCTGCACGGCGGCGACCGGCTCGCCCGGGTGGCGGCGGACGCGGACCGGGCGGGCCACCCGGTGGAGGTGGACGACGTGCAGCCCTACGGCGCCACCGACTTCCTGCTGCTCACCGGTGAGGGGCTCGTCCTGCTGGACGGCCGGACCGGCGCGCGCCGTCCCCTCCCCGAGGTGGGCTGTGTCCGGCGGACCCGGCCGGAGCAGCGCGGCTGCGTCCAGGTGGTCGGCCGCCCCGGACACGAGGGACAGTTCCTGGTGCTGCGCGACGACGGGGGCGCGGAGCTGTGGCGGCTGCGCGGTCGCGCCGTGAGCCGCGGGCCGACGGCCGTGCTGACCGTGCCGCGGGACACGACCCGCGGCGCGATCTTCCGCTCGGACGGTGAGGTGGTCGCCCTGGCCACGGGGACGGGCATCGACCTGTGGCGTCCGGAGCGGGGCGCGCCCGAGAGGTTCCTGGCGGACGGCTTCGCGCTCGGCGACCTCTACGGGCGGGGCGGCATCCTGGTGGGCGCCCGGGGCGGCGAGGTCGAGCTGCGCGACGACGCGAGCGGGGAACGCCTGGCGACGCTGCACGCCGCCGCCCACGTCTGGGACCTCGACGGCCGCCACCTGCGCGGTCACACGGACTTCGGCCCGCTCACCTACGACCTCGGCCGCCTCACCGACGGGGACCCGAGGCGGCTCTGCGCGCTGCTCGGCCCCCACCCGCCCGACGTCCGCGAGTCCCCGACGGTCGCCGCCCTCACCCTCCCGGCCGAGGCGGACATGGCTCCGCCCTGCCGGGAGCACCCGTAGGTGTCCGGCAGGGCGGGGGGAGTCGCGGCGCTCAGGCCACGATCAGATAGATCCCGTACGCCACCGCCGCCGCGCAGGCCGCGAAGCAGGCGTACGCGCCGGTCACCGCGGCCGCGTCCGAGCCGCCGCGCTGGGTGGCGCGCTCGTGGCGGGAGAGGCCCGCGATGCCGAGGGTGAAGAGGGCCACGAGGGCCACGGTGGCCACGAGGCTGACGCCGAAGACGGAACCGAGGGCCGCCCAGTCGATCTTCATGCTGCTGATTCCTTACCTGCCCGCGTCCGCGGGGCTCAGACGGCCGTCTTGGTGTCGGGTGCGGCGGGGCTCGCCGGGGCGGGGACGGAGGCGGCCAGTTCCTCGGCCGCCGCGACCGTCGGGGGCGGCGTCACGGCCGCCATGGCCGTGGTGATGACCCCGGCGGGCTCCTCGGCGACCGGCTCCGTGGCGGTGACGTTGGTGTGGTCCACGACCTCGCGCCGGGACAGCTTCCAGATGGCGGCGCTGGAGGCGACCAGGAAGACGGCGACCAGCGCGGTGCCCCAGTCGCCCAGGCCGGTCACGTACTCGGCGAGCGCGGCGACCAGCGCGGCGGCGGGCAGCGTCAGACCCCAGGCGACGAACATCCGGGTGGCCGTGGACCAGCGGACCACACCGCCCTTGCGGCCCAGGCCCGCGCCCATCACCGAACCGGAGACGGAGTGCGTGGTGGAGAGCGAGAAGCCGAGGTGGGAGGAGGCCAGGATGACCGTCGCGGCGCTGGTCTGGGCGGCGAAGCCCTGCTGCGGCTGGAGGTCGGTCAGGCCCGTGCCCATGGTGCGGATGATGCGCCAGCCGCCGAGGTAGGTGCCGAGCGCGATGGCGAGGCCCGCGGAGAGGATGACCCACGCGGGCGGGTCGGAGTCGGGGGCGAGGGAGCCGCCGGCGACGAGGGCGAGCGTGATGATGCCCATCGTCTTCTGCGCGTCGTTGGTGCCGTGGGCGAGCGAGACCAGGCCCGCGGAGGCGATCTGGCCCGAGCGGTAGCCCTTCCGGGCGGACTCGCCGTCGGCCTTGCGGCCGAGCCGGTAGGTCAGCCGGGTGCCGAGCAGCGCGGCGACGCCCGCCACCAGCGGGGCGGCCAGGGCCGGGATGAGCACCTTGGTGACGAGCACGTCGCCGTGGACGGCGCCGACACCGGCGGAGGCGATGGTCGCGCCGATCAGACCGCCCATCAGGGCGTGCGAGGACGAGGACGGCAGTCCGACGAGCCAGGTCACCAGGTTCCAGAGGATCGCACCGACCAGCGCGGCGAAGATGACCTCGGGACGGATACCGCTTTCGTCGACAAGTCCCTTGGAGATCGTGTTGGCGACCTCCACCGAGAGAAACGCACCGACAAGGTTGAGGACGGCGGACATGGCCACCGCGACCTTGGGCTTGAGGGCACCGGTCGAGATGGTGGTGGCCATCGCGTTCGCGGTGTCGTGGAAACCGTTCGTGAAATCGAACGCGAGTGCGGTGACTACCACAATCGCGAGGATCAGCGAGATGCCTTCCATTTACCCAGGCAATCGTTCGAGGTCATTGGCTGGATGAACGTAGGTAACCCAGGTGAACGAAAGGTGAACTGGGGAGGGCTTGAGGGTGTCTGAATCTGTGATGTGGCACTCGTGGTCCAGACCAGCCCGCGGCCACCCCGCCGCGCGGGGTCCCGGACCCGGCTGAAAGGATCACGACATGGCCGAACAGGGACGCGAACAGCGGGCCGCGCGGGGCCCCGGGAACGGCACCGGCGAGCGCGAGGCGCACGCCTGGCGGGCCCTGGTGGAGACCGCCCGCCGCACCGTCGCGGACGGACTGGTCGTCGGCACCTCGGGCAACGTCTCCGTCCGCGTCGGCGACACCGTCCTGGTCACCCCCTCGGGGGTGCCCTACGACCGGCTCACCCCGGCCGACCTCACCGGCGTCGACCTCGACGGACACCAGGTGCGCGGCACCCTGACGCCGACCAGCGAGCTGCCCCTGCACCTCGCCGTGTACCGCGCCACCGACGCCCGCGCCGTCGTGCACACCCACGCCGTGCACGCCACCGCCGTCTCGACCCTCGTCCCCGAGCTGCCGCCCGTGCACTACATGACCGAGGCGCTCGGCGGACCCGTACGCGTCGCCCCCTACGCGACCTACGGCACCGAGGAACTGGCCGGGAACACGCTCCGCGCCCTCACCGACCGCTCCGGCTGCCTCCTCCAGAACCACGGCACCCTCACCTACGGCGACACCCTCGACCAGGCGTACGACCGCACCGCCCAACTGGAGTGGATGTGCCGCCTCTGGCTCACCGCCTCCTCGGTCCCGGGCCGCTCCCCGACCCTGCTGTCCGAGCGGCAGCTCCGGGAAGTCGGGGAGCGGCTCAAGGGGTACGGGCAGCGCGGCTGACGGCACCGCACCCGGCGAGGCCCGGAACACCCCGCCGTCACCCCGCCCCGCCGCCCCGCTGGCCGGTCACCACCTCCGCCGGGACACTGGTAGCCGTGCGCACTGCCAGAGCGACGGCCGCTGCCGTCACCGCCGTACTCGGGGCCGGCGCCGCCGCGGTGGCCGTCGGCCGGTTCGCCAGCGCCGCGGCGCTCAAGGCGCCACCGGGACGGCCGCTGCCCACCGAGCCCCGACTCACCGTGCACGGCACGGCCGCCGGGCAGGTCGCCCTCACCCGGGACCTCGCCGCGCTGCGCCCCGGCGTCTACGGACTCTCCGGCGACGGCTCCCACGCCGTGGTCGGCCCCGTGCTGCGCGCCGACTCCCACCCCGCCGACACCGTCGTACGCCGCCTGGAACGCGTCACCCACGGCACCCTCGAACCGGGCGACCAGGTGTGGCTCACCCCGAACGTGTACGTCGGCAACCCCCGCACCGCCCTCGGCCTGGACCACGCCGACGTCGACGTCCCCGGCGAACTCGGCGCCCTGCCCGCCTGGTTCGTGCCCGGCGCCCGGGACACCTGGGTGATCACGGTGCACGGCCTCGGCACCACCCGGGAGCACCCCATGAACGTCATGGGCCTGCTGCACCGCCTCCGCTTCCCGGTCCTCTCCCTCGCCTACCGCGGCGACCTCGGTGCCCCCCGCTCCCCGGACGGCCTGCACCACCTCGGCGCGACCGAGTGGCGCGACGTCGACGCCGCCATCCGCTACGCCGTGCGCTACGGCGCCCGCCGGGTCGTGCTGCACGGCTGGTCCACCGGCGCCGCCATGGCGCTGCGCACCGCCGTCCACTCCCCGGTCGCCGACCGGGTCTCCGGCCTGGTCCTCGACTCGCCCGTCCTCGACTGGGAGGCGACGCTGCGCGCCCTGGCCGCCGCCCACCGCACCCCGGGCGTGCTGCTGCCGCTGGCCGTCCGCGCCGCCCAGGGCCGCGCCGGACCGCACGGCGACCACGTCGAGGACGCGTCCACCGCCGCGCGGCTGACCGCCCCGACGCTGGTCTTCCACGGCCCCGACGACACGGTGGCGCCCTGGGCGCACTCCCAGCGCCTCGCCGCCCGCCGCCCCGACCGGGTCACCCTGCGCACCGTCCGCGGCGCCCCGCACGGCGCCATGTGGAACGCCGACCCCGAGTCCTACGAGGAGGCCCTCCGCCGCTTCCTCACCCCCCTGATGTGACCCCCGGACCCCCCTCGCACGCGCCCGCGCACCACCATTCCGCTTGGCGTCCGTTCAACGCCGGACCACTGGCCTGATCACCCCCGCCGCCCCTCCCGACCTCTTCCGGAACCCCGCGCTCCGGCCGCCCCCGGCGGTGCCACCGGCATTCCGTTTGGGTTTTCGGACCGTCAACCGGAAGACTGCCCCCGTGACGTCCCGTATCCCGCGCGACTCCAGGCTCCGACTCGTCCGCCCGCGACCCCTGGCCGCCGCCCCCCGAGCGATGGAACAGCGGCGCCCACGCCGCCCCGCACCGCGCCCGCCGGAGGGCACACCCGCCCCCGCGGAACTGGCCGGAATGGCACGCACCCAACTGGCTGGCGCCGCCCGCGTCGCCCGCTGGGCCGATGCCGCGCTGCACCCCGGCCGCATGGGCGTCCCCGCCGACGACAAGGCCACCCTCTCCGACGCGACCGCCGAACGGGCGGCCGACGACCTGCGTCTGACACCCACCCAGGTCCGTGCCGACTGGGACACCGCCCGCCTCGCCGGACTGGTCGAGGTGCACGGCGGCACCGCCCGCCCCGGCTGGCGGCTGCGCGCCTGGGACCGCGACGACAGCGCCGTCCTGCGCGGCTGGGTCGCCCTCTTCGACGCCTGGTCGCTCGCCCACCCCGAGCCCGCGCAGGCGCCCGCGGCCGTCGCCGAGGTCGTCTCGGCCATGCCCCAACTGCTCTCCTTCCTCCAGCTCTCCGCCGGGCCCGTCCCCGTCGCCCAACTCCTCGACCTGCTCGAACAGCGCGTCCGCGAACTGCGCACCGAACGCTGCGAGATCCCCTACGGCCCCCAGCCCGAACCCCAGCCGCGGCAGCCGGACGACACCCCGCTCGCCCCGCTCCTGGACTGGGCCCTGCACGCCCTGGCCGCCGTCGGCGCCCTCACCTACGGCGACGCGCAGGCCACCCTCACCCCGCTCGGCAGCTGGGCGGTCTGGGTCAAGCTGGAACAGATCTGCGTCGCCGCCCAGAGCCCCGCGGGCAACATCGAGGCCTCCGCGGAGGAGATGCTGCGCGGCTGCGCCCAGCTCCGCCCCAACGCCGCCCGCGCCGAGTACCGCGCCTGGCTCGCCGCCCGCCCCGTCGGCGGCGCCGTCACCGAACTCCTCGACGCCGCCCGCGGTGAGGACGCCCTGCTGCGCGGCCTCGCCTTCGAGGCGCTGCGCGTCGTCGGCGCCCCCGCCGAGCCCGACGTGCGGGCCGTCCTGGACGTGCCGACGCTGCGGCCCTACGCCCTGCTGTGGCTCGCCGAGCACGACGGCGCCGACCCCGAGGACGCCCACGAGGTGCTCACCCGGGAGGAGGCCACCTGGCTCTGGGTCGACACCGCCGCCGCCGTCGCCGACCACGGTGAGGCCCCGCTGCTGGTGCGGCACCTGGAGTCCGCGGTGCAGCCGACCGTGCCCGCGCTGCTCGACGAGGTGCGCGCCGTCGGCCACCCCCGCACCGTGCAGGTGCTGGTCGCGCTGGCCGCCGCGCACCCCGACCCGGCCCTGGCCAAGGCGGTGCGCCGCGCGGCCTTCCAGGTGCACACCGGGGGCAGCTGACTCGGGCCGTTGCCTCGGGGGCGTACGTCCCGAGGCTCCGGTCATGGCCCTCGACGTCGCGGGCCAGGTGGTCGCGGGAGCCGCAGGCGCGGCCCGTGGGCGGGGTCAGGACCCCCGCGCCCTGGCCCACCGCCCGCCGGCGGTGTGCGTCGACGCCGGGAAAAACGGCTTGCGCCGCCCCGTTAGACTGGCCCCATGGCCATTCTCCTCGCGCACTAGACGGCGGGAACGTCCTCAGCCGCCCACCCCGCCCCCCAATCCGCCCTGGAGTCTGTCCGTGATCTCCGCCTCCGGCATCGAGCTGCGCGCCGGTGCCCGTGTCCTCATCGAGTCCGCCACCTTCCGGGTCGCCAAGGGCGACCGCATCGGCCTGGTCGGCCGCAACGGCGCGGGGAAGACCACCCTCACCAAGTGCCTCGCGGGCGAGGGCATCCCCGCCGCGGGCACCATCACCCGCTCCGGCGAGGTCGGCTACCTCCCCCAGGACCCCCGCACCGGCGACCTCGACATGCTCGCCCGCGACCGCGTCCTCTCCGCCCGCGGCCTCGACGTCCTGATCCGCAAGATGCGCGACAACGAACAGCGCATCGCCAGCGGCAAGGGCGCCACCCGCGACAAGGCCATGAAGCAGTACGAGCGCCAGGAGACGGAGTTCCTCACCAAGGGCGGGTACGCCGCCGAGGCCGAGGCCGCCACCATCGCTGCCGCGCTGAACCTGCCCGACCGGGTGCTCGGGCAGCCCCTGCACACCCTCTCCGGCGGTCAGCGCCGCCGGATCGAGCTGGCCCGCATCCTGTTCTCCGACGCGGACACCCTGCTCCTCGACGAGCCCACGAACCACCTCGACGCCGACTCGATCGTCTGGCTGCGCGACTACCTCAAGACCTACCGCGGCGGCTTCATCGTGATCTCCCACGACGTCGAGCTGGTCGACACGGTCGTCAACAAGGTGTTCTACCTGGACGCCAACCGCGCCCAGATCGACGTCTACAACATGGGCTGGAAGCTCTACCAGCAGCAGCGCGAGGCCGACGAGAAGCGCCGCAAGCGGGAGCGCGCCAACGCCGAGAAGAAGGCCGCCGCCCTGCACTCGCAGGCCGACAAGATGCGCGCCAAGGCCACCAAGACGGTCGCCGCGCAGAACATGGCCCGCCGCGCGGACAAGCTGCTCGCCGGTCTGGAGGCCGTCCGGCAGTCCGACAAGGTCGCCAAGCTGCGCTTCCCCGAGCCCGCGCCCTGCGGCAAGACCCCGCTGATGGCCGAGGGCCTGTCGAAGTCGTACGGCTCCCTGGAGATCTTCACCGACGTCGACCTGGCCATCGACAAGGGCTCGCGCGTGGTCATCCTCGGCCTCAACGGCGCGGGCAAGACCACCCTGCTGCGGCTGCTCGCCGGGGTGGAGCAGCCGGACACCGGCATGGTCGTCCCCGGCCACGGCCTCAAGCTCGGCTACTACGCCCAGGAGCACGAGACCCTCGACCCGGAGCGCACGGTGCTGGAGAACATGCGCTCCGCCGCCCCCGACATGGACCTCGTGGAGGTCCGCAAGGTGCTCGGCTCGTTCCTGTTCTCCGGCGACGACGTCGACAAGCCCGCCGCGGTCCTCTCCGGCGGTGAGAAGACCCGCCTCGCCCTCGCCACCCTGGTGGTGTCGTCGGCGAACGTCCTCCTCCTCGACGAGCCGACCAACAACCTCGACCCGGCCAGCCGCGAGGAGATCCTCGGCGCGCTGCGCACCTACAAGGGCGCGGTCGTCCTGGTCACCCACGACGAGGGCGCGGTCCAGGCGCTCCAGCCGGAGCGGATCATCCTGCTGCCGGACGGCGTGGAGGACCTGTGGGGCGCGGACTACGCCGATCTGGTCGCCCTCGCTTGATCGAATGAGTGATCCACAGGGTATGGATCATTCGGCCCATCGGTGATCCACCATCTGTGTGAGATCTCCTCGTACCCGGGTGTGTCCTCCATCGATCGCGCGGCCGAGTCCCCCGTCCCGGGGGGCTCGGCCGCGACGCGTTTCTGACCTGCGCCTTCGCGGGGGAACCCGTTCGGCGGTACGTGCGCGATCCTTTGGAATCAGTCATTCCACTTGTGGGGATGTGCTCCTGTCGTCAAAACCCTCTCGCATGGACCTTGCCGAATGGGTGGCCATGACGGCCCGGAGGGGTGATCATGAGGAGACCAGAGCGCACTTCCCATGAGGAGGCACGGGTGGCCGAGACTCTGAAGAAGGGCAGCCGGGTGACCGGCGCCGCGCGCGACAAGCTCGCGGCAGACCTGAAGAAGAAGTACGACGCCGGTGCGAGCATCCGGGCGTTGGCCGAGGAGACCGGCCGCTCGTATGGCTTCGTGCACCGGATGCTCAGTGAGTCGGGCGTCACGCTGCGAGGGCGTGGCGGAGCGACGCGGGGCAAGAAGGCCGCCTCGGCCTGACCCCGGGCGTTCCACCGTCTCCGGTGGTGACCACCCGGTCGGGCATCCGATCGGCCGGGTGGTTACTGTGCAGTCACTTACGAGTGCTGCCGTACGGCACTCACGGATGCCTCCCGGCATCCGACGATGACCGCACCCATCGGAGGCGTCCCATGGCTTCGCTCGACTCGGTAACCGAACCGGTACTCGACAAGGACGGCGTACGGCTCACCGTCGACGACGCGGTCGCCACGGTGACGCTGACCAATCCGGCCAAGCGCAACGCGCAGAGCCCCGCTCTGTGGCGGGCGCTGGCCGAGGCGGGCCGCCTGCTCCCGGGCACCGTCCGCGTGGTCGTGCTGCGCGCCGAGGGGAAGTCCTTCTCGGCCGGGCTCGACCGGCAGGCGTTCACGCCCGAGGGCTTCGACGGCGAGCCGTCCTTCATCGACCTGGCACGCGGCGGTGACGCCGAGCTGGACGCGACCATCGCCGAGTACCAGGAGGCGTTCACCTGGTGGCGGCGCAGCGACATCGTCTCCATCGCCGCCGTCCAGGGGCACGCCATCGGCGCCGGGTTCCAGCTCGCCCTCGCGTGCGACCTGCGCGTCGTCGCCGACGACGTGCAGTTCGCCATGCGTGAGACGAGCCTGGGCCTGGTGCCCGACCTGACCGGGACGCACCCCCTGCTGTCCCTGGTCGGTTACGCCCGTGCGCTGGAGATCTGCGCGACGGGCCGCTTCGTCCAGGCCGAGGAGGCCGAGCGCACCGGGCTGGCCAACCTCGCCGTGCCCGCGGACCAGCTCGACGACGCGGTGCGCGACCTGGCGGCGGCGCTGCTCGCCGCGCCCCGGGACGCCGTGATCGAGACCAAGGCGCTGCTGCGGGGTGCGCGGGAGCGGTCCTACGACGAGCAGCGGGTCGCCGAGCGCGCGGCGCAGGCGCGTCGGCTGCGGGACCTGGCGGGGATGGGGGAGTAGCCGGTTCGCCGTCGGGTGCCGAAGGGGCGCCCTCAGAGCACGGCGGTGACCAGTACCGCCACCGAAGGGTGGTCGGGCAGCGCCTCGCCCACCTGGAGCCGGACCTCTCTCGCCACGTCCGCCGCCCGGTGGTCCGCCCGCACCGCCAGCTCCAGCCGGACGTGCGGGCGCGGCAGGCTCCCGTGCCCGCCGCTGTCGGTGAGGTGCACCGGCCGGCCCAGGGTGCCCGTCAGGCGGTCCACGCCGGGTACGGCGAGGGCCGCCGCCGCGGCCCGCGCCTCGACGGCGCCGGTCGCCTCGTGGGCCCGCGGCGGTTCCGGTGCCGGGGTGGGCTCCGGGCCGCCGACCTCCTCCAGCAGGCCCGTCACCCGCAGGTCGATCTCCGCCACCGTCAGCCCCAGCCGCCGTGCCGAGGCCGCCAGGGCCGCGCGGAGCCGGGCCGCCGACGCCGGGAGCGGCTCGGCCGACGACGCCTGGAAGTCCGCCGTCAGCCGCAGCGGGCCGGGCGGCAGCGCGCTCGGCGGGGGCGGTACCGCGGGCTCGTGGGTGTGCTCCGGGTCGGCTGGGCCGATCCTCGTCCGGCCCAGCCGCACCCCCGGCACCGCGAGCGCCGCGCGGTCCAGTACCGTCCGGGCCGCGTCCTCCGTCAACCAGGCGCCGTCGCGCGGGTCACCCAGGGGGAGGAGTCTGCCGAGGGCGAGTCGCTGCCGTACCGCCTGTGTCCAGTCCGCCGTCATTCCTCCAGCCTGCCCCATTCTGGAAGCGCGACGGGGCAACCCGGCTTACGGTGGTCGAAGGACGACCACCGGAAGGGACGTACGGCGATGACCGACGTGGACCAGAACCGCACGCGGACCCCCGAGGGCCAGGGCGAGTCGCAGACCAGTACCCGCAAGACGACCACCCGGCGTGGGGGCGGGGACCCGGGCACCCGGGGCCGCACCACGATCGCCGACGGCGTCGTGGAGAAGATCGCCGGACTCGCCGCCCGGGACGTTCCGGGCGTGCATGCCATGGGCAGCGGGATCAGCCGCACCTTCGGGGCGGTACGGGACCGGGTGCCCGGCGGATCGAAATCGGTGACCCGAGGGGTCAAGGCAGAGGTCGGCGAGGTGCAGACCGCGCTGGACCTGGAGATCGTCATCGAGTACGGCGTCTCGATCGAGGAGGTCGCGCGGGACGTGCGGGAGAACGTCATCGCGGCCGTCGAGCGGATGACCGGCCTCGAGGTCGTGGAAGTCAACATCGCGGTGGGTGACGTGAAGCTCCCGGACGAAGAGGAAGAGGAGCCGGAGCCCCGGATCCAGTGACACGGACAACTGAATTCCTGAGGAGCGCACCATGAGCATGGCCGTGGTCGGCATGATCGCCGGGATGGCGCTGGGCTTCGCCGGCTACTTCGGTGGATTCGGTGCCTTCCTGCTGGTGGCCGCGCTGGGCGCCGTCGGGTTCGTCGTCGGCCGGTTCCTGGAGAGCGACCTGGACCTCGGCGACTTCTTCCGTCCGCGCGACGACCGGCGGCGGTGAGGCGCGTGAACGGTACGGCGGAGGAGGCGCGCGGTGCGGCGCGTGAACCCCTGGCCGTGGTCCCGCCGAGGGAGCGCGGCGCCATCCGGATCGCCGACCGGGTGGTCGCCAAGATCGCCGGGCAGGCGGCGCGCGAGGCGCTCGGCACCCTGCCGCCGGACGCCTCCCGTCCGCACGCCACCGTCGTGGTCCACCGGGACACCGCCCGGGTGCGGGTCCACCTGGAGCTGGGCTACCCCGGCGCGGTCGGCGCCCACTGCCGGGCGGTGCGCCGCCGGGTCGCCGAACGGGTGAACGCGCTGGTGGGCATGGACGTGCCGGAGGTCGCCGTCCACGTGGAGCGGCTGCACCTGATCCCGGCGCACGGCGCGGCACAGGGGAGGACGCGATGAGCGAGGGAGCCACCCAGCGGCTGCCGGTCATCGAGAAACCGGACGACGGCGCCCCCGGCCGCTCCGGGGACGACACCCCGGCGGAACCGGCGCTCGACGGCCGCGAGCGACGCCGCTTCTGGTCGGGGCGGCGCGTCCCCGCGGCCGTCGTCGCCGTACTGCTGCTGGGCGTCCTGGGGCTGTTCCTCTACGACATCGCCGCGGTCCGCGCCGACCAGCCGGGGATGCGCTGGCGCCGTGAACTCGCCGACCAGCTCGCCCACCGCCCGCTCGACGACACCTGGGTGCGGGTCGGCGCCGGGGTCGCCGCCGCCCTCGGGCTGTGGCTGGTCCTGCTGGCGGTGACGCCGGGACTGCGTGCCGTGCTGCCGATGCGGCGCACGCGTCCCGAGGTGCGCGCCGGGTTGCACCGCGACGCCGCCGCGAGCGTGCTGCGGGACCGGGCGGTCGAGGTGTCCGGGGTGCAGTCGGCGCGGGTGCGGGTGCGCCGCCGCAAGGCCCGGGTGCGGGCGGTCTCGCACTTCCGTGAACTGGACGACGTACGCGCTGAACTGGACACCGTGCTCGCCGACGCGGTCGGGACGCTGGGCCTGGCCCGGCCGCCCGCGCTGTCGGTGCGGGTGCGGCGGCCCGGCCGGAAGGGGTGACCGCGGTGCTCAAGGCCGTCAACCGGGTGCTGCTCGGGCTCGTGGGCCTGGTGCTGGTGGTGCTCGGCGGCGCCGTGCTCGCCGTCGGGCTCGGCGTGGAGCCGCCGTCGTGGTGGCTGCACCAGGGCCCCGACGACGTGCTGCTCAGCGACGCCGAGCGGACCCGGTGGCGGGACGAGGGCTGGTGGTGGCCGGTCGTCATCGCCGGGCTCGCGGTCCTGTTCCTGCTCGCCCTGTGGTGGCTGACGGCCGTACTGCGCCGCCGACGCCTGGGTGAGGTGCTGATCGACACCGGGGACGGGGAGAGCGCGCGGCTGCGCGGCCGGGCCATGGAGGGCGCGTTCGCCGCCGAGGCCGCCGACCTCGACGGCGTCGCCCGCGCCCACGTCCACCTCACCGGCCGCCGTACCGCGCCCGTCGCGCGGGTACGGCTGCGGGTGGAGCCCGACGTCGCCCCCGCCGCCGCGCTGCGCGACCTCACCGAGGGCGCCATCGGGCACGCCCGAGACTCGGCGGGCCTCGCGTCGCTGCCCACGGAGGTCCGGCTGCGCGGCGTGCGGCACCGGCCGGAACGGGTCTCCTGACGGTTGCTCAGAAACCGTGCCGGGCGCCGCCGTCCAGCGGCAGCATGACGCCCGTCAGATAGGACGCCGCGGGGGAGAGGGCGAACGCCGCCGCGCGCCCGAACTCCTCCGGCGTGCCGTAGCGGCGCAGCGGGATACGGGACTCCGCCGCCGCCCGGGTCGCCTCGGGGTCGGCGGACAGGGCGTCCAGCTCGCGCACCCGGTCGGTGTCGAAGCGGCCCGGCAGCAGGCCGACCACGCGGACGCCGCGCGGCCCCAGCTCCACGGCGAGCGACTTGGCCAGCCCGGCGAGGCCGGGACGCAGGCCGTTGGAGATGGTCAGGCCCGGGATCGGCTCGTACACCGAGCCCGACAGCACGAAGCCGATGACGCCGCCCGGCTCCAGCTCCGCCGCCGCCACCCGGGCCAGCCGCGCCGCGCCCAGGAACACCGACTCGAACGCCGTACGCCACTGGTCGTCGCTGTTGTCGGCGATGAACCCGGGCGGCGGGCCGCCGACGCTGACGAGGATGCCGTCGAAGCCGCCGAACCGGTCCCGCGCGGCGGCGACCAGCCGGGCGGGGGCGTCCGGGTCGCCGTTGTCCACGGCCAGCCCGGCCGCGTCCGGGCCGAGTCCGGCCGCCGCGTCCGCGACGCGCTGCTCGTCCCGCCCGCTGATGACCACCTTCGCCCCGTCGGCCAGGAGGGCGCGCGCGGTGGCGTTGCCCAGTCCGCGCGTGGCCCCGGTGACGACGTACACCCGGTCCTTCAGTCCAAGATCCATGGTCCCTATCCTGCCCCGTCGTCCCCGTAGAGGGCGAGGGCGGTGTTCACCAGGCCGATGTGGCTGAACGCCTGCGGGAAGTTGCCGAGCTGGCGGTCGGCCACCGGGTCGTACTCCTCCGACAGCAGTCCGACGTCGTTGGTGCGCTCGACCAGCCGCTCGAACAGCTCCTCGGCCTCCTTGCGGCGGCCGGTCGCGTGCAGCGCGTCCGCCAGCCAGAACGAGCACACCAGGAACGTGCCCTCCCCGCCGGGCAGCCCGTCGACGACCGTCTCGTCCGTGCCGTAGCGGCGCAGGAAGCCGTGGTGGCCCAGCTCCGCGCGGATCGCGTCGATGGTGCCGGTCACCCGCGGGTCGTCCGGCGGGAGGAAGCCCACGCGCGGGATGAGCAGCAGGGAGGCGTCCAGCTCCCGGGAGCCGTAGGACTGGGTGAAGGTGTTCCGCTCGGCGTCGTAGCCCTTCGCGCACACCTCGCGGTGCACCTCGTCGCGCAGCGCCCGCCAGCCCTCCAGATCGCCCTCCAGCTGCGGGTACGACTCCAGCGCGCGCACCGCGCGGTCGGCGGCCACCCACACCATCACCTTGGAGTGCGTGAACTGGCGGCGCCCGCCGCGCACCTCCCACAGGCCCTCGTCCGGCTCCCGCCACGCCGTGCGCAGGAACTCCATCAGCGCGACCTGGAGCGCCCACACGTCCGGGCGGGAGTGCAGCCCCGCGCGGCGGGCGAGCGCCAGGGAGTCCATCACCTCGCCGTAGACGTCCAGCTGCAACTGGCGTACCGCGTCGTTGCCGATCCGGACCGGGGCGGTGCCCTCGAACCCGCTCAGCCAGGGCAGCTCCTGCTCGGTCAGCCGCCGCTCACCGGCCAGGCCGTACATGATCTGGAGGTCGGCCGGGTCGCCCGCGACCGCGCGCAGCAGCCAGTCGCGCCACGCCTCGGCCTCCTCGACGTAGCCCGCGGCGGTCAGCGCGCCCAGGGTGAGCGTGGAGTCGCGCAGCCAGCAGTAGCGGTAGTCCCAGTTGCGCACCCCGCCGATCTCCTCGGGCAGCGAGGTGGTGGCGGCGGCGACGATGCCGCCGGTCGGCTTGTAGGTGAGCGCCTTGAGGGTGATCAGGGAGCGGATGACGGCGTCCCGGTGCGGGCCGTCGTAGCGGCAGTGCGCGGTCCACGCCCGCCAGTCGGCGACGCTGTGCCGCAGCGACTCGTACGGGTCCACCAGCGGGGGGCGTGGCTGGTGGGAGGGGTGCCAGGTCAGGACAAAGGCGACCTTCTGCCCGGGCGTGACGGTGAACTCGGCGTGCGTGCCGAAGTCCTCGCCCCAGGTGTGCACCTCGGGCTCGCTGCGCAGCCACACCGAGTCCGGGCCCGCGACCGCCACCCGGTGGCCGTCGGACCTGCGCACCCACGGCATGACGGAGCCGTAGTCGAAGCGCAGCCGGAGCGTGGAGCGCATGGTCACGCTGCCGTGCAGGCCCTCGACGATCCGCACGACGTCGGGGGCGCGGTCCCGCTGCGGCATCAGGTCGGTGACGCGCACCGCGCCGTGCGGGGTCTCCCACTCGGTGTCCAGGACCAGGGTGTCGGGGCGGTAGGCGCGCCGGGTGCAGGGGCCGGTCGCGTCCTTCGGGGCGAGCCGCCAGTGGCCGTTGTCCTCGTCGCCGAGCAGCCGCGCGAAGCACGCCGCCGAGTCGAACCGTGGCAGGCAGAGCCAGTCGACCGAGCCGTCCCTGCCGACGAGTGCGGCGGTCTGCTCGTCGCCGATGATCGCGTAGTCCTCGATGCGCCGGTTCACGCAGGTGCGGGTTCCCGGAGGAGGTGGGGGCAATCAGGGGGGCGGGGCTGGGCGGGTGACGGCGGGCCGCCTCCCGGTGTGTCAGACGGCGGCGGGTGCTGTCTCCGTCGGCTCCCGCGCGTCGGCCGTCGCCGCCGCCCGGTCGCGGGCCTCGCGGCGGACCAGGATGACCCAGCCGGTGGGCACGCCCGCGGCGAACAGCCACCACTGGACCGCGTAGGCCATGTTCAGCGCGGCGTTCTCCCTGCCCGGGTCGCCGAGCTGCTCCGGCGTGCCGCCCTCGGGGTCGGGCGCGGTCTGGACGACGTAGCCGCCGAGCACCCGGGCGCCGAGGCGGTCCGCCTCCCGCGCGCTGTCGATCAGCATGATCTGCCGGTCCGGCAGGTCGTCGAGGTCCCTGATCCCGCTCGCCGCGCTCGTCTCGTCGGGCATCAGACGGCCGGTGACGGTGGTCTCACCGCGCGGCGGTGCGGGGATCTCGGGGAACGCGGTCTGGCTGTCGGGGTCGGCGGGGATCCAGCCCCGGTTGACGAGCAGGACGCTGCCGTCGTCGAGGACGAAGGGGGTCAGGACGTGGTAGCCGATCCGGTCGTTGCCGTTGGTGCGGCGGCGGACGACCACCTCGTCGTCGGTGTCGAACCGGCCCTTCGCGGTGACCGTGCGGTACCGCTCCGCGCGGGTCACGGTGTGTCCCGGGGAGGTCAGCCGCTCCACCGGCACCGGGTCGGCGGCCAGCGCGTCCTCGACCAGCCGGTTGCGGGCGGCGCGCTCGTCGTGCCGGTGCAGCTGCCAGAAGCCGAGCCAGATCATCGTGGGGATGAGCAGCAGGGCGACCAACGTGGTGATCACCCACTGGCGGGACAGAAGGAAGCGGTACACCCCACGACCGTACAACTCGGTCGTGGGGTGTGTTCAGCCGGGTACGGGGTCGGTGCGGGGCGGGTGGGGGCTCAGGCCTTGTCGACGATGCCCACCCCGCCCTCCGCGCGGGCGCAGTGCGCGCCGCAGTACCAGTGGCCCTCGACCTCCACGCCCTGGCCGATGATCTGCACCCGGCAGTGCTCGCAGATGGGTGCCATGCGGTGGATCGCGCAGGAGAAGCAGTCGAAGACGTGGACCGCGCCCTGGGCGTGCACCTCGAAGGTCATACCGTAGTTGTTGCCGCATACCTCACATGTCGCCATGGGGCACAGGGTGGGCCGTCGGTGCGGCGCGGGCGAGCGGGGCGGTGGGCGAGTCGCCGGGAATCACCCGTCCGTACGGCTCACCCCTCCGACGCCGGCTCCACGTCCCCGAGGAGCTGCCCGAAGGCCGCCTCGTCGACCACCGGGGTGCCGTACTGCCGGGCCTTGACCACCTTCGACGTGCCCGAGCGGGGGTCGTTGGTGACCAGCAGGCTGGTCAGCCGGGACAGGCTCGTCGCGACGTGCAGCCCGGCGTCGGTGGCGCGGTCCTCCAGCAGCTCCCGCTCGACCGAGGTGTCCCCGGAGAAGGCCACCCGCATCCCCTGTTTGAGGCGTTTGCCCGCTTCGTACCGGCCTGGGTTGGGATAGGGGCAGGCGGGCCTCTTGCGGGCCGGGCGCCAACTGCCGGGCCGGTAGCCGCCGTAGCCGCCGGGCCCGCCCGCCTGCTGCCCGATCCGCGGCGCCGGACGGTCCGACCACTCGGTGAGCGGACGGCACTCGTGCAGCGGCAGCCGCACCCCGCCCTCGGCGGCGGCGCGCAGGCTCGGCCGGAACGCCTCCGCCAGCACGCGCGCGTCGTCCAGCGCGTGGTGCGCCCGGCGCTGCACGACGCCGAAGTGCGCGGCGAGCGACTCCAGCTTGTGGTTGGGCAGCGGCAGCGCCAGCTCCTTGGCGAGCGCGATGGTGCACAGCCGCTGCCGCACCGGCGCCTCGCGCTCCGCGCGCGCGTACTCCCGGGCGATCATCTGCCAGTCGAAGACGGCGTTGTGCGCGACGAGGACCCGGCCGTCGAGCCGGGCCGCGAACTCCTCGGCGACGTCCGCGAACAGGGGCGCGTCGCGCAGCACCTCGCTCGTCAGACCGTGGATCCACACCGGGCCCGGGTCGCGCTCCGGGTTGACCAGCGTGTACCAGTGGTCCTCGACCTCACCGCGGGCGTCCAGCCGGTAGACGGCGGCCGAGACTATCCGGTCGTCGCGGGCGAGGCCGGTGGTCTCCACGTCAACGACCGCGTACCCCTGGGGATACGCGGTCGGCCACGCGATGGGGGGCGACCCTGCGGTCGTGCGGTCTTCGAGCATGGTCCCTGAGGATACGGCCCGGGACTGACAGCGCTCGCCCGAACCCGCCCGCCGCCGCTGTCCATTGGCGGAGATCGCCAACAAGCAAGCGCGTACCCCCGGTAATACTTGTCGGTAACAACGTCTAGCCGTGGCCCCGTCACGGTCCTACGGTGCAGCCATGCCGAACCTCCCCGATGTCGTGGTCTGGTCGATACCCGCCTTCGTGCTGCTCACCGTCGTCGAGGTGGTCAGCGTCCGGCTCCACCCCGACGAGGACGCGGCCGGGTACGAGGCCAAGGACGCCGCGACCAGCCTCACCATGGGACTCGGCAGCCTCGGCTTCGACTTCCTGTGGAAGATCCCGATCGTCGCCCTCTACACCGCGCTGTACGAACTCACGCCGCTGCGCGTGCCCGTGCTGTGGTGGACCGTCGTCCTGATGCTCCTCGCGCAGGACTTCTTCTACTACTGGTCCCACCGCGGCCACCACGTCATCCGCGTCCTGTGGGCCTGCCACGTCGTCCACCACTCCAGCCGGAAGTTCAACCTCACCACCGCGCTGCGCCAGCCCTGGACCTCCCTGACCGTCTGGCCGTTCTACGTCCCCCTCGTCGCGCTCGGCGTCCACCCGGCGGCGCTCGCGTTCTGCTCCTCGGCCAGCCTCGTCTACCAGTTCTGGATCCACACCGAGCGGATCGACAAGCTGCCCCGGTGGTTCGAGTTCGCCTTCAACACGCCGTCCCACCACCGGGTGCACCACGCCTCCCAGGGCGGCTACCTCGACCGGAACTTCGGCGGCATCCTCATCGTCTGGGACCGCCTCTTCGGCTCCTTCGTCGCCGAGACCGAACGCCCGGTGTACGGGCTGACCAAGAACATCGACACCTACAACCCGCTGAAGGTCGCCACCCACGAGTACGTCGCCATCGCCAGGGACCTGCGGGCGGCGCGCGGTTGGCGCGAGCGGGCCGGGCGGGTCTTCCGGGGGCCGGGGTGGGCACCGGCGCCGTCCGACGGCACCACCGCGCGGTCCGCCGAGAAGACCGTGGCCGCGTGACGCTCCCGCGCGTCCTGCCCGGCGCCTTCTGCCTCGCCCTCGCCGTCGACCTGGCCTCGCTGGCCGCGGGCTTCGACGCCGGTCACACGGTGGCCAAGGCGCTCCTCATGCCGCTGCTCGCCGCCTACGCCCACCTCAACGGCGCCCCGCGACTCCTCCTGGTGGCGCTGCTGTTCGGCTGGGGCGGGGACCTCCTGCTGCTGTCGGACGCCGAGCCCGCCTTCCTCGCGGGGATGGCGTCCTTCGCGGTCGGCCACGTGTGCTACCTCGTCCTGTTCCTGCGGTACGGCGTGGCACGCGCGCGTGGGGCGCTCCCGGGGTACGTCACCGCCCTGGTCGTCACCGTCGCGCTGCTGTGGCCCGGGCTGCCCGCCGACCTGCGCGTGCCCGTCGCCGGTTACAGCCTGCTGCTCACCGCCATGGCGTACGGGGCGACGAGGCTCGGGCCCGTCGCCGCCACCGGCGGGGCGCTGTTCCTGCTCTCGGACACGCTGATCGCCACCGGCGTCGCCGACTGGCCGCAGCTCCCCGCCCCCGACCTCTGGGTGATGCTGACGTACGCGGCGGCGCAGTGCCTCCTGACCCGCGGGGCCCTCGCCGTGCCCACCGCCGGGCCGGGCCGCGCGGTGACGGCCTGACATCCGTCCGGACGGCCCTCACCAGCGGACCGGCACCGGCAACGCCGTCAGCAGCCCCGACACCGCGACGACCACGCCCAGCGCGAGCACCTCCGCCCGCGCCGGGGAACAGGCGGTCAGCGGGTCCGCCGCGTGGCGCAGCCGCCGCCGCGCGCACAGGGCGAGCCCCGCCACGGCGGCCACCAGGAGCACCTTGGCCAGCAGGACCCGCCCGTACGCCGTCGACGTCAGCTGCTCCACCACCGTCTCGGGCGGCATCCGGCGCAGCGAACTCCACACCCCCGTCGCGGTGACGGCGGCGAGCAGACCGACCGCCACGCGCGCGTAGCGGCCCAGCAGCGCGGCGCCCGCCGCCGTGGCGCCCCAGCGGCGCAGGGTGCGCAGCGCGTACAGCAGACCGCCGGCCCACAGGGACGCGCACGTCAGGTGCACCAGCGTCAGTCCCGAGCCGACCCACGGGGTGTGCTCGGTCGTGGGGTGCGCGCGCAACGCCTCCGCGACGGCGACCGCCGCCAGCGGCCACACCTGGGTGCCGGGCCGCCGCGACAGGACGCACAGCCCCGCCACCGCGAACGCGTTCACCTCCAGCAGCGCCAGCCTGCCCTCCCGGGACGCGTGCAGCCCGCCCAGGTCGATCCCGGTGACGCTCCCCGGCACCGGGTCGCCGGCCGCCACCACCGAGGCGAGGCCCAGCGCGGCGGCGAACCCCACGGCGGCGGCGACCGGCGCCCCACTGCGGGGCCACGCCTCGGGAGCGCCGGGCACCCGACGGGCCAGCCGGCGCACGAACAGCTCACCCACCGGCACGCACAGCGCCGCGCACACCACCCCGCGCAGCAGGGCGGTCCCCCCGGCGCCGGGAGCGGCGGCCTCCCCGGTGCCGCGCAGGGCCGCGGACGGCCCCAGCAGCGGTACCAGCGCCCCCAGCGCCACCAGGAGCAGCACCGTCCCGGCCCGGCGCACGCCCGCTGTGTCCGCCGCCCGGGTCCCGCCGACGGCCTCGGAGGTCGGTCGTGTGAACGTCACCTCACGATCTTCACCAGCCGTCTCGGACGCGGGCAACTCCAGCGGCCCGACGGCTCACCCCCACCGGGCGGCGTCCGCCCCCACACCCCCGGTGGCCGCGCCCAGTCGCCCGGCCCCCCGTCGAAGACGACCGGCGACAGCGCGTACCGCAGCCGCCCGAGCCCGCTGTCGGCCCCGGCCAGCCACCGCCCCACCCCCGGCGGCGCGGTGCCCGCCCCCGTTCCGCCGCCCCCGTCCGTCAGCCACGCCGCCGTCCGCGCCAGGGCCAGCCGGACGAGCCGCGTGCCGCCCACCCGGGTCTGCCGTGCCAGCGCCCGCGGCACCGCCGCCGCCAGCAGGTACCCGGTGCCGTGGTCGAGGGCCTGCGCGTCCGGGGCGCCCTCCGTGACATCGATGCCGGTGGCGGCCCGCACCAGGCTGTCGAAGCCGCGCCGCGCGCCCCACGGCCCGGTGCCGCCCCACGCCGACAACTGGGCGACCACCAGCCCGGGCCGCCGCTCGGCGAGTGCCTCCGGCGAGAGTCCGAAGCGGTACAGGGCGCCCGGCCGGTACCCCGTGACCACGACGTCCGCCGAGGCCAGCAACTCCTCGAAGACGCCCCGGTCCGTCGCCATGGCCAGGTCCAGCGTCGCCGACCGCTTCCCGAAGCCGGTGTCGGTGTGCTGGTCGGGCAGTTCGGGTGAGCCGGGCGGATCGAGGCTCAGCCGCACTGTGCCTGACGGCCTGACGGCAGTGCGGGCCGGACGCCACCGACGGCGTCCGGCCCGCGGGGGTACCGCCCGTGTCCTACTTCGGCGAGGTGGCGTCGGCCGTGACGGCGGCGGGGGCGGGCTCGGCCGCGGTGGCCGTGGCGTTGGGCAGGAACGCCACGGCGGTCGCCCTGGCCATCCCGACCGGGATCGCCAGGGCACGGCGGTGCCGCGGAGCGGTCGCTGTCATAGGGGGTGGTCTCCAGTTCTTCAGCTGCGGGACGAGGGCTACTTGACCGCGCGGAGCGCGTTGACGATCCCGAACCCGTAGAAGCCGTTCACGCGTGAGCCGCCCTCGCACACGGCGTCCTCGGTGCCGTCGCCGTTCTGGTCGTACGACTCGGGGCAGCCCGGGTTGTCCGCCTGCGCCTTGAGCAGCAGCTGGAGCTGTGCCGGGGAGGCCCACGGGTGGGTGGACTTCAGCAGCGCGGCGACGCCGGAGGCGTGCGGCGCGGCCATCGAGGTGCCCTGGAGGAAGGCGTAGGAGTTGTTCGGCATCGTGGAGAGGACGCGGCCGTTCTGCGACGGCGTGTCCGGGATCTGGTAGAGCCGGTCGCCGCCCGGCGCGGCCACGTCGACGACCCGGTGGCCGTACGAGGAGTAGTACGACTTGACGTCCTTCACGCCCGTCGCGCTGACCGTGACGACGCCCGGGAGCTGGGTCGGCAGGTCCAGGCACTCGCTGGGGTCGATGGTCCGCTCGACGGGGGTCGTGTCGTTCGGGCTCGACGCGTCGACGATGGCGTCGGAGGCCAGGTCGTGGGCGGAGTTGCCCGCGGAGGCCAGGTGCAGGGTGCCCTTGGCCTGGGCGTACAGCTGGGCCCGGTTGACCGCGTCGACGACCGCCTTCTGGTCGGGGTCGTCCATGCAGTTGTAGAGCCACGGGTCGATGTAGTAGCTGTTGTTGGTGATCTCCACGCCGTGGTCGGCGGCGAAGACGAAGGCGCAGACCACGGCCTCCGGGTAGAACAGGCTGGTGTCCGGCTCGCTCACCTTGATGGCGGAGACCTTCACGCCCGGCGCGACCCCGGCCACGCCTATGCCGTTGCGGGCCGCGGCTATCTCACCGGCGACGTGCGTGCCGTGGTAGTCGTCCGCGGTGTACGGCCGCCAGGCGCCCTCGCTGGTGTCCGCGACGCCGCCGACGCAGTTGGCGGACTGGGACGCGGAGAAGTTCGGCGCGAGGTCGGGGTGGGTGTCGTCGACGCCGGTGTCGATGACGGCGACGGTCACCTTGCTGCTGCCGGGGTTGATCCGGGCGGCCTGGTCGGCGCCGATCGCCCGCAGGTCCCACTGGTCGGCTTCCAGCGGCTCGCTCTGCGCGTCAGCCGCCGAGGCGGCCTCGGTCCGCGCGGCCTCGGCCGCGGTGAGGTAGTCGGCGCCGCCGACGTCGGTGGTGCCCGCGGCGGCCAGCGGCGCGGTGCGGGTGGCGCCCGCCGACTGCACGCCGCGCACCTCGCGCAGCTGCGCCGCGAAGTCGGGGTTGGCCGAGTGCGCGACGATGACGCCGATCTTGTCGTGCGTGGTCACGACGGTGCCGCCGGCCGCGGCGACGGCCCGCTTGACCGACGCGACCGTGGCCCGGGTCGGCGTCACGTTGACGACGTACGTCAGCGTGCCCTCGGCCGCCCGCTCGGCGGTGGTGGGCTGGGTGCTGGGCGCCGCTGACGCGGCGGTGGGCAGGAACCCGAGCGAGGCGGTCAGCGACAGCACCACCGGCACGGCGAGGGCGAGTCGACGTCGGGAACGCGGCTGGGACATGGGGTCTCCACATCATCCGGAAACGAAACCGGCCCGAGACACAGGTGGTGCTCGGGCAGGTACATGACGGGTCTGGCAGGCTGAAGCTATCTCCCGAAGCGGCTGGCCAGCAATGACTTCCTCGAACTGACTTCGCCCTGACTTCGGGACGGTTCCGGAAAGAAGCAAGCTGCGTTGAACCGGTATCCGCGCGGCGCCGTGGACCTTGGGCAGAAGACGCCCGCACCATCGAGCGCCCCCTTTTGGATCACGCCCCCGGCGCCTACCATCGCCAACCGGCCGTGTGACCCACATCACAGAAATGCCAGAGCCGTCATGTCCGTCGTACGAGGAGACTCCGTGGCTACCGACGCACCGCCCCCCTCGAAAGCCGTACACCAACTCCCCTCCGCGGAGGAGTTCGTGGAGGTGCAGCAGAGCGCGGAGTTCGGTGAACTGCGCCGCTCCCACCGCTCCTTCGCCTTCCCCCTGACCGTCGCCTTCATCGCCTGGTACCTGCTGTACGTCCTGCTGTCCAACTACGCCGGCGGCTTCATGGGCACCGAGCTGTTCGGCAACATCAACGTCGCCTTCGTCTTCGGTATCGCCCAGTTCGCCACCACCTTCCTCATCGCCTGGTGGTACTCGCGGCACGCCGACGCGAAGCTCGACCCCAAGGCAGAGGCGATCAAGAACCGGATGGAGGGCGGCGCATGAGCCCCGCGATCACCCTGGCCGCGAACGAGGCCAGCGAGCACCGACCGCTGATCATCACCCTTTTCTCGCTGTTCGTCCTCGCCACGCTCGCGATCACGGTCTGGGCCGGACGGCAGACCAAGGACGCCGCGGACTTCTACGCGGGCGGCAGACAGTTCAGCGCCTTCCAGAACGGCCTCGCCGTCTCGGGCGACTACATGTCCGCCGCTTCCTTCCTCGGTATCGCGGGCGCCATCGCCCTCTTCGGCTACGACGGTTTCCTGTACTCCATCGGCTTCCTGGTCGCCTGGCTGGTCGCGCTGCTGCTGGTGGCCGAGCCGCTGCGCAACTCCGGCCGCTACACCATGGGCGACGTGCTCGCCTACCGGATGCGCCAGCGGCCGGTCCGCACCGCCGCCGGTACCTCCACCATCGTGGTGTCGATCTTCTACCTGCTGGCCCAGATGGCGGGCGCGGGCATCCTGGTCTCCCTGCTGCTCGGCATCACCTCCGACGCGGGCAAGATCCTCATCGTCGCCCTGGTCGGCGTCCTGATGATCGTCTACGTCTCCATCGGCGGAATGAAGGGCACCACCTGGGTCCAGATGGTCAAGGCCGTGCTGCTCATCGGCGGCACCATCCTGATCACCTTCCTGGTGCTGCTGAAGTTCAACTTCAACATCTCCGACCTGCTCGGCACCGCCGCCGACAACAGCGGCAAGGGCAAGGCGTTCCTGGAGCCCGGCCTCCAGTACGGCGGCACCGCCACCACCAAGATCGACTTCATCTCCCTCGGCATCGCCCTGGTCCTCGGTACCGCGGGTCTGCCGCACATCCTGATCCGCTTCTACACCGTGCCCAACGCCAAGGCCGCCCGTAAGTCCGTGAACTGGGCCATCGGCATCATCGGCGGCTTCTACCTGATGACCATCGCCCTCGGCTTCGGCGCCGCCGCGCTGATCTCCCCGGACGAGATCATCGAGTCCAACCCGTCCGGCAACACGGCGGCACCGCTGCTCGCGCTGCACCTCGGCGGCGTCGACTCGACCTGGGGCGCGATCCTGCTCGCCACGATCTCCGCGGTGGCCTTCGCGACGATCCTGGCGGTGGTCGCGGGCCTCACCCTGGCGTCGTCGTCCTCGTTCGCCCACGACATCTACGCCAACGTCATCCGGAAGGGCCAGGCCACCGAGAAGGAGGAGGTCCGCGCGGCCCGCCTCGCCACCATCGGCATCGGCGCCGTCTCCATCCTCCTCGGCGCCCTCGCCCGCGACCTGAACGTGGCCGGACTGGTCGCGCTCGCCTTCGCGGTCGCCGCCTCCGCCAACCTGCCGACGATCCTCTACAGCCTCTTCTGGAAGCGCTTCACCACCCAGGGCGCCCTGTGGTCGATCTACGGCGGTCTGATCGTCGCCACCGGCCTGGTGCTGTTCTCGCCCGTCGTCTCCGGCGACCCCAAGGCGATGTTCCCGGACGTCGACTTCGCCTGGTTCCCGCTGAAGAACCCGGGCATCATCTCGATCCCGTTCGGCTTCCTGATGGGCTGGCTCGGCACGGTCCTGTCCAAGGAGGAGCCCGACACCGACAAGTACGCGGAGCTGGAGGTCCGGTCCCTGACCGGCACCGGCGCCCACTGAGCCCTCCTCCCTCCCCCGCGCGGCCCGCGTCGTAGCCCCCTACGGCGCGGGCCGCGTCCCATGCCGTGGGATCGGACTCGGGCGATGTCGGTGGCGTCGCGTACGCTCGACGGAGTACGAGGACCGGGAGGGTTACGTGCTCATCGACACCTACGGCCGGGTGGCCACCGATCTGCGGGTCTCACTGACCGACCGGTGCAACCTGCGCTGCACGTACTGTATGCCCGAGGAGGGCCTGCAGTGGCTGGCGAAGCCGGACCTGCTGACGGACGACGAGATCGTCCGGCTGATCGACATAGCCGTGGCCTCCCTGGGCGTCCGGGAGGTCCGCTTCACCGGCGGCGAGCCCCTGCTGCGGCCCGGCCTGGTCTCCATCGTGGAGCGGGTGGCGGCCATGTCCCGGCGCCCGCAGATGTCCCTGACGACCAACGGCATCGGCCTCAAGCGCACCGCGAAGGCGCTCAGGGCCGCGGGCCTGGACCGCGTCAACGTCTCCCTCGACACCCTCCGCCCCGACGTCTTCAGGACCCTCACCCGCCGCGACCGCCACCGCGACGTCCTTCAGGGCCTGGACGCCGCCCGTGAGGCGGGCCTGACCCCGGTCAAGGTCAACTCGGTCCTGATGCCCGGGCTGAACGACGACGAGGCCCCCGACCTGCTGGCCTGGGCCGTCGAGCACGACTACGAGCTGCGCTTCATCGAGCAGATGCCCCTGGACGCCCAGCACGGCTGGAAGCGCGACGGCATGATCACCGCTGGTGACATCCTGGCCTCCCTGCGCACCCGCTTCGACCTCACCCCGGAGGGCTCCGAGGAGCGCGGCTCCGCCCCGGCCGAACGCTGGCTGGTCGACGGCGGCCCGCACCGCGTCGGCGTCATCGCCTCGGTGACCCGCCCGTTCTGCCGCGCCTGCGACCGCACCCGCCTCACCGCCGACGGCCAGATCCGCACCTGCCTCTTCGCCACCGAGGAGACCGACCTCCGCGCCGCCCTCCGCTCCGACGCCCCGGACGAGGAGATCGCCCGCATCTGGAAGCTGGCGATGTGGGGCAAGAAGGCGGGCGCGGGCCTCGACGACCCGACGTTCGTCCAGCCGGACCGACCGATGTCCGCGATCGGGGGGTAGGGGCCCTCCACGGCCACGCCCCTCTCACAGCCCCCTGGCCTTGATGACCCGCTGTTCGGCCGTCTCCACCTCGAAGCGGGCGGCGGGATCGTCCCCCGCCCGACGTACGGCGCCACGGACCAGGGCGAGGTAGAAGAGCGCCGGTGCGCAGGGCGTCCACCGCTCCGGCGGCTCGTCGGCGACGAAGCCGAGCACGGAGTCGGGGTCGGCGTCCACGAACTCGAAACGGTCGTGCTCCCACTTGTCGGTGACGCCGCGGGTCCAGCGCAGCCGCAGCGTCTTCTCGTCCAGGTCGGGCAGGACCGCGCGGAAGAAACCGGCCCACTGGTGGTTGTTCAGGTCCAGGCCGAAACCGAGCAGCTCCAGGTCCAGCCGGTCGGTGGCGTGGACGGCGAGTTCCTCGAACAGGGCGCGCCGGGCCACCGCGTGCAGGCTGATCGGGCTGCCGTCCGCGGGCAGGTCGTGCTGGCGTGCCATGCCCTCGTTCGCGGAGGAGTTCCACCGTGAACTGTTCGGCCCGGCGACCTGGGCGCTGCGCCGCGAGAACAGCATCTTGCCGTCCCTCCCGGTCTCCAGCGCCACGTTGATGCCGAAGCTGCAGTTCATCCACGTCGGCGCCAGCGCCGGGTCCTCACCCTCCAGGTACTGCTCGCGCAGGGTCAGACCGTTCTTCTGCTTGCGCTCCAGGTTGAGCGACGTGGTGAGGAAGTCGTAGTAGTCGGCGTCCTGCAACGTGAGGGTGACCACGGGCTCCTCCGCCAGGTGGTTGCGGCTCACGGTGATCCGCTCGACGGCGAAGCGCTCGTTGTTCCAGCGGTGCGGCAACCCGAGGGCCTCGTTGCGCAGTTCCTCCTCCTCGATCGCGTGCCGCCAGCTGCCGATCTCCTCGGGGAACTCCACCCGCTGCCGCCGGTACCGGACGCGGACGTCCTCCTCCCGGATGGGACGGGTCCCGTCACCCTCGTAGATATGGCAGTTCGTCTCCCGGCCGACCAGCGTGAACCTGTCCCGAGACATGGACAACTCCCCCTTGAGTAAGCTCTGTTGCGACTGACAAAACTACAGCCCGGGACTGGTCATGAGGCGGAGCGAGGTGGGCGACCACCTGTCACTGGTCAAGTCCGAGCGGCGCTCGTCGTCGCTGGTCGGCACCGTGGCGGTGGCCGACTACGCGCATCCCGACGAGGACACACGGCAGCGGCGGAGACTGCGGAACGTGGCCGACGTCCGCGACCGGTTCACCGACATCGCGCGCACCTCGCTGGGGTTCGGGGAGAGCCTGCACCTCGACGGGGAGGGCACCGACTTCCAGCAGCTGTGGGAGACGGGACTGGAGGACTTCCTCGCCCACGGCGCCGAGCGGAAGATCCTCTACTGGACGGGACACGGCGTCCACCGCGCGGACCACGGGTACTTCCTCGCCTGCTCCGACTCCTGGGCCTCCGGGGAGTTCGCGCCGGAGCGCGCCGTCTCCGTGACGGGGCTCGTGGACCGGATCCTGCGCTCCGACCAGGAGACCGACACCCTCCTGATCATCGACGCCTGCTCCTCCCACAGCCAGCTCCCCGCGGCACTGCGCCACGCCCTGAGCCTGGAACAGGCCAGCGTGTCCCGGGCCCGCCAGACCCGGCAGGCCGGGTTCGCCGTCATCGGCACCTCGGGGGTCGACGTACAGATCCCCGAGGGCCGGTGGGTGAGATGGCTGGAGGAAGCCCTGGCGAAGCCGGACTTCGTCGCCCCCGACCACGCCCGCCCCTTCGAACCCTCCGCCCTCTACCTGCCCCTGCCGTACCTGCGGGACGCCGTGGACGCGGAGGCCGCCGCCTCCGGCCTCGACGAGCCCGAGCAGCGCCCCGGCTACACCGAGGTCCGCTCGCTGCCCAACAGCTTCCTGGACAACCCCCACTTCCAGGACAGCGAACGACGGGTCTACACGCCCGCGAAGCTGGTGGAGCGGAAGCCGTGGGCCGAGGCCGAGCAGTTCGGACTCGAAGAGGGCAGCCACCTCAGCCGTCACTTCGCGGGCAGGCACCACGCCCTGGGCCGGGTCGTGCGGTGGATGGACACCCACCCCAGCGGACTCCTCGTGGTGACGGGCCTCGCGGGGACGGGGAAGACGGCTCTGCTCGGCCGTCTGGCCCTCACCTCCCTCCCGGAGTGGCGGGAGACCCTCCGCTCCGACCTGGCCCCCGCCACGCTGCCGCGCGCCGGAACCGTCCACGCCGCCCTGAGCTGCCGGGGCCAGTCGGTGCACTCGCTGGTCACGGCACTGTGGGGCGTCCTGTCGCACGTCGAAGGGGTGGGCCCCCGGCCCGAGGAGCCGGTCACCCCCGAGCAGTGCTGCGCCGCCGTCGACACCCTCGTCTCCCGGGCGGGCTCCCTGAACCTGCTCTTCGACGCGCTCGACGAGGCGCTTCCGGACCAGGCCCACGACATCGCGCGCCACCTGCTCAACCCGCTGTCCGCCCTCGCCGGCGTCCGCCTGGTCGTCGGGACGCGCCCGCAGCCCCGCAGGCGCACCACCGCGCCGACCGAGGAGGAGTCGCTGCTCGACACGTTGAACCAGAGCGTCCGCCCCGTGGTGCTGGGCGACGACGACGAGGCGCGCCGGAGCATCGCGGGCATGGCCCTGTCGGTGCTCGCCACGGAAGGCTCCCCGTACCAGGGGCGCGCGAGGGACGACGACCGCGACTGGACCGCCCGGCTCGTCGCCTCCCACAGCCACGGCTCGTTCCTGGTGGCCCGGCTCGCCGCGACGGAACTCGCCCGTCGGCCCCGGGTCGTCACGGAGGCCGACCTGTCGGCCTGGACGAGTTCCGGCGGCATGGACCTGCACCGGCGCCTCAGCGAGGAGGTGGGCCACCTCGTCTCCCAGCGGGGAGCGGAACGCGCGCACGAGGTGCTGCGCGCCCTGGCCGTGATCCAGGGGCGCGGACTGCCACCGGGCAGGGTCTGGCTCTCCCTCGCCAACGCGCTGCGGGACACCGGGACCCCGGAACTGGCCCTCGGCGACCTGCAACGCGTGTGCCGGAGCGCCGGCGGCGGCATCATCGCCTCCCAGCGGGCTCCGCGCGGCGACGGAACCACCCACACGACCTACCAGCTGGCCCACCCCAGCTACGGCGAGTTCTTCCTCACCGGCGCCGGACTGGACACCCGCGGCGCCCACGAGAAGGTCGTGACGGCGCTGCGCGCGCAGGCCGGCGGCGACTGGGGCAGGGCGGACGAGTACACCGTCGACTACCTGGGCGCCCACGCCGCCCAGACCGGGCCGCGGGAACTGCACGCGCTCTTCCGGGACGTGCGGTTCCTGCTGTGGACCAACCCGGACGTGATGCTGCCGCTGGCGGCCACCCTGGCCCGGGACAGTGACGGCGCGGCGCTGTACGGACGCGTCGGACGCGACTTCCGGCAGTCGTCCTCCCCGCTGTCCGCCGAGGCCCTGCTGTCCCGCAAGGCGTTGCTGAGGGCCACCGCGTTCGTCAGCCACCGGGACGCCACCTACCGGGCGCTGGCGGAGATCGACGGGTTCCTGCCCTGGCAGGAGTACTGGACCGACATGCGGCCCGACCCCCTGGAATGGCGCCGCGCCGCTCCCCTGGGCGGGGCCAGGACGCTGAGCTGGCGCGCCGGTACGGGCGCGGCGGAACTGACGCCCGGGGACACGCTGACCGCCGGGGGACGCGGGGAGGTGCTGGTCCTGGACCCGGAGTCGGGCACCCGGCTGCTGACCCGCAGGACCCGGGACGCGACCGGTGAACGGGGGAGCGCCCTCACCGAGGTGCGGGAGGTGGGCGCCGGACCGCACTGGACCACCGTCGCCCGCGATGACGAGGCGGTCTACTTCTGGCACTCCGGGTCCCGGCTGCCCGACTACGTCTACCGCTGGGGCGGCGCCGTCAGGTCCCTGGCCGCGGCCGGGCGGGCGTCGGAGACGGTCGTCCTGGCGGCCGACGGGCAGCGGATGTGGATGTGGTCCTGGAAGGGCGGCCCGCGCCGACACGGCACCCACCTCACCGACCTCCGCATGATGGACGCCGAGCGGCTCGCCGCCCTGCGCATCGAACCCCGCCTGTTCGTCCTGGTCGCCGGGGACCGCGCCCGGCTGTTCGAGGTGGACCGGCGGACGAAGGGGTACGGCGGCCTGCTCTCGGACGGCACGGACCTGGGCGAACTCGAAGCGCCCGCGGTGGCCGCCGCGGCGACCGCCGAACCGGACCCCGGACCGGCACCGGGCCGGGCGGGGCGGCGGGGCTGGATCGCGGTCGCCGACGGCCGCCACATCCACGTCTGGAGCTGCGAGACCGACCCGGACGCCCCCGTCGCACCGCCCACCGTGCGACGCGTCGCCCGACTCGACTCCTCCGCGCGGGGACTGGCGTTCGGACGCCACGGCGACGACCTGCTCCTCGCCGGTTACGAGGAGGTCGCCGTCCGCATCTGGGCCGTCGAGGACCCCCGGCGCCAGGCGTCCTTCCAGACGACCGCGCCCCGGGAGAAGGCCCTGGCCTTCGAGCCCGGCGGGCGGGGGCTGCTGGCCGTGGCCGACGGCTCCGACATCCGGATGATCGACGTGGTGCCCGCGCTCGCGTCCGGCCACGGCACGCTGCGGCGCCCCGGCAACCAGCACCCGGCGGTCGCCCTGGCCGGGGCACCGGACGGCCCGCCCCTGCTCTGCCGCACCTGGGACGACCAGGTCCTGGTGTCCCGCCCGGACCGTGGCGCTCCGGCCAGCGCTCCCGTCACCCCGCTCACCCACCGCAAGCTGGTGACGGCCGTGGACGCGGTGCGCGTGGCGGACGGCTGGACGGTGGCCGCGGCGGCGGAACGCACCGTACGGACCTGGCACCTGTCGGAGGACCTGTCCGTCGTCGAGGCCCTGCCCGACCTCACGCTCGGCGGCGACGCGGGGGAACGGGTCCCGTCGCTCCGTCTCGTCGTCGACCCCGACGGCACGGGGCCGCGGCTCTACGTACCGGACGGCGGACGCGTCGTCCACGCCCGCCTGCCCGCCGACGCCTCCCACGGCTGGCGGACCGGGGAACCGACCTGGGCCGGACTGCGCTGCTGCGGCATCGACGCCAGGGCCATGCGGGACGGCACGCGCTGGCTGGCCGCCGACCTCGGTGACGAACTCCGGCTGTGGAGCCACGACGAGGGACGCCCGAGGGAGGAGCACCACCTGGACGCCGTACGCCCCACCGGTCTCGTCCTGGGGGAGCTGTACGACCCGGAGGACGCGGAGTCCTTCCCCCTGCTGGCCTGGGCGGACCGGGAGCGCGGCGTCTACGTGCAGGACTGCTCGGCCGGGTACGACGCCCCGCCGCGGCGGCTCCCGGGAGGGACGCCGGAGAAGGCGTCGCTGGTGTTCGCCGGTCCTCCGGAGCGGCCGGTGCTGCTGGTCTGCGACGAACGGGCGGCACCCCGCGTGTGGGACGTGCGGACCAGGGCCTGGCTGCACGGACCGGGCGTCCCGTGGCGCGGGTACGCGGTGCACGCCACGGCGGCGGCACCCGACCCGGAGGGCCTGGTGGTGGCGCTCCAGGGAAACGACCGGTGCGACCTCATCCGGCTGCCCCACGCGTTCTTCGCGGGGCGACCGAGCAGGACACACACGACATCACCCAGGTGAGGGAGGGTGCTGGTGGAGCACGACCTCGTGGTGTTCGTCCCCGGACTCCTCGGCAGCCGGCTGGTCAGGGACGGCCGGGACGTCTGGGACGAGTGCGGCAGCGCGCTGCTCAGCTCGCCGCCCTCCGCACGGGCACTGGAGCGGGCCGCCCTCCCCGCGGGCCTCGGCGACGAACTGCCCGAACGTCGCTTCCGGCTGACGCCGGACGGGCTGCTCATGACACCGGACTCGATGCCCGGACTCCTCTCCAGCATGGGCTACCCCGACCTCCGCGCGGCGCTCGGTGACCTGGCTGACGGCCAGTACGTCCCCTTCGCCTACGACTGGCGCCTGTCCCACCGGCTGGTCGCCGCGCAGTTGGACGAGCGGGTCCAGCGGGAGCTGGCCCGGTGGTCGGAGCGGGTGGACGCCTCCTACCCGGACCGCCCGGACGACCCGAAGGCCGTCCTCGTCTGCCACTCGACCGGAGGACTCGTCGGCCGGTACTACCTGGAGTGCCTCGGCGGCCGGGAGACCGCCCGGACGCTGGTCACCCTCGGCACACCCCACAAGGGCATGGCCCAGGCCGTCCGCCTCCTGACCGGGCACGCGGTCGGCGACGACGCCGCCCTGGGCGGCGACGCGCGCACGCTCAACGAGGTCCTGCGCGACTTCGCCCTGAACCTCCCGTCCGTCGCGCAACTGCTGCCGGTCTACGACGATGTCGTCCGCGTCGAGGGCAGGAGCCGCCCGCGCGGCCTCGCCGACCGCCGGTACCCCGTCCCCGGTCTGCCCACCGCCCTCGTCGAGGACGCCCGGTCCTTCCACCAGGAGTTCATGGCGGAGCGGGAGGCGCACCGGCGGACCGACGCCGGAGGCCGCCTGCCGTACCAGGTGTACTGCGTCGGGAGCATGGCCCACCCGACGGCGCGGAACGTCGTGCTGTCCGCCGACGGACGGCACCTGGTCACGAGGACCGACGACAGTCTCCTCGGGGAGGGTGACGGCACGGTCCCCCGGGAGTCGGCCGTCGCGGACTGGGCGCTCCAGGACCGGACGGCCCTGCTCTGGACGGAGCACCGGCACGAGGAGCTGGCGGGCGCCCGCGCGCTCGGCGACTGGCTCGTCGCCATGAGGAAGGGCCAGCCGGTGAGCGGGATGCTCGCCGGTGACGAGGAGATCACCCTGCATGCCCCGTCCGAGATCGCGGCTGGCCGGGCGTTCGAGGTCTCCGTCCTGGGGATCAACATCCAGGACCGTGACCTGCGGGCCGTCATCTGGCGCGTGGGCACCTCCGCCAGACAGCCGGTCGTCTTCTCGGCCAGCGGGACGGGCCGGTTCCGGGCCGAGATGGTGGGGGAGCCCGGGAAGTGGGTGATGGAAGCGGTGGTCAAACGGCCGATGCGCGCGGACCGCAAGGTCATCACGGTCTACACGGCGTGAAGCCGCCACCGACACCAGAAGGAGCGGAACCATCACCGTGTCTCCCGGCACCATCGCGTCCGAAGCCCCCGACTGGCCGCACTGCGACCGCACCGGGGCCCGTGGCCCGTGTCCCGGCCGTCGGGTCGAGTCGTACCCGGCCTGCCTGGCGCATCTCGGCGCGACCGAGCGGGCCGCGTACCTGGACGGACTGGAGCCCGGCGCCGACCTCGACCACCGGGGCACGCCCTTCACCCAGGACCTGCTGGACGAGCTGCTGACCGCGCTCCGGGACCCGGGAACGGGACGGTCCCGCCTCGGCCGGGTCGACTTCGACGAGGCCCGCTTCAGCGGCGACGCGCAGTTCCAGCACCTGGACGTCACCGGCGTCGCCTCGTTCGGCGCGGCGCGATTCGAGGGCGGCGCGTGCTTCGACACCGTCAGGTTCGAGGCCGCGGTCAGGTTCGGGGAGGCGCGGGTCGCCCACGACCTCTGGTTCGAGGACGTGGAGATCCACGCCGGGGCGTGGTTCCACCGGGCCGGCGTCGGTGGCGCACTGCGCTTCTCCGTCCGGGAGGTCGGTGGTGACGCCGTCTTCGAGGGGCTGGCCGTCGGCGGTGACGCGGTGTTCAGCGGGACGGAGTTCGGGGGGATCGCCCGCTTCGCCGCGGCGACGGTCGGTGGCGCGGCCTGGTTCGACGGTGCGGTGTTCCGGCGGGACGCCCGGTTCGACCAGGCCGAGATCGCCCGGGCGGCGTGGTTCGACCGGGCCGAGTTCCGCCAGGAGGCATGCTTCGACGCGGCGACGATGCGTGAGGACGTCTCGTTCCACGGCGCGCGCTTCGCCAGGGGTGTCATGTTCGTCGGCGCGATCATCGGGGGCGACGCGGGGTTCGGCGCGGCGGACGTAGGCGGTGACGTCGTGTTCCGGCGGGCGGCCTTCCAGCGCACGAAGAGACTGGGCCCGGTGGTGTTCCCGGCGGCCCTTGACCTGTCCGGCGCGGTCTTCGAGTCCGCGGTGACGATCGAGGCCGCCGTGCGGGAGCTGCGCTGCCGGGGGACGCGCTGGGCGTCCACCGCGTCCCTCCGCCTCCGGTACGCCGCCGTCGACCTGAGCGACGCCGTCCTGGAGTTCCCGGTCGGCGTCGCCAGCCGGTCCCGCCCGTTCCTCTCGGAGGACGGTGCGGAGATCAGCGAAGAGGGGCTGACCGACCCACGGGTGCGTCTCACGTCCCTGCGGGGCGTCGACGCCGCGCACCTGGTACTGACCGACGTGGACCTGACGTGCTGCCTCTTCGCGGAGTCGGTCCACCTCGACCAGCTGAAGCTGGAGGGCCGGTGCCCCCTCCCCCTGCCGCCTCCCGGGGTGCGCTGGACCCGGCGGAGGACGTTGGTCGAGGAGCACCACTGGCGCGCGGCGCGGCGCGGTGCCGACGGGTGGACGCCCGCGCCGGACGGCGCGGACGTACGGGAGCCCGCCGCGCTGGCGCCGGTGTACCGCCAGCTCCGCAAGGCCCTGGAGGACGGCAGGAACGAGCCGGGAGCGGCGGACTTCTACTACGGCGAGATGGAGATGCGCCGTCACGACCCCGACGCGTCCCGCGGCGAGCGGACGCTCCTCCACCTGTACTGGGCGGTGTCCGGCTACGGTCTGCGGGCGACGCGCGCGCTCGGCTGGCTACTGCTCGCCGTGACGGCCACCGTGCTGGCGATGATGCTGTGGGGCCTGCCGCGGAACGCCCCCGAACCCGTGAGCACCGGGAAGACCACCGGCGGCACCGTCACCCTGACCACGCGCACACCGGACCCCGTCAACCCCTCGGGGCCGTACGGCCGCCGCCTGTCGTCCGAGCGGTTCGAGAAGGCGCTGCGGGTGGTCGTCAACTCGGTGGTGTTCCGGTCCTCCGGACAGGAGCTGACCGTCGCGGGGACCTACGTCGACATGGCGTCCTGCGTCGTCGAACCCGCCCTGCTCGGACTCGCCGCGCTCGCCGTCCGCAGCCGGGTGAAGAGGTAGCCGCCGGATGTCAGGCGCCCTGCCGGGCCTCCCACTCGGTGAGGGTGACGACGTCCTTCAGGAACCCCCGTACCCCCAGGAACTGCGACAGGTGCGCGCGGTGCTCCTCGCACGCCAGCCAGGTCTTGCGGCGGTCCGGGGTGTGGAGCTTGGGGTTGTTCCAGGCCAGTACCCAGACCGCGGGGACACGGCAGCCCTTGGCGGAGCAGATGGGGGTCGTCTCGTCAGTCACAGGTATGTCTCACAACCGCGGGAAAAGGCGACGCCGAGCAGCCACGGGGGGAGCTGCCCGGCGTCGGTCCGTCGCTCCGACGGGGGATGCGGAGCGCCTACGAAGTATGTCACGCCGCACCGGCCGCCGGGCACCGGAACTGCACGATCGATATGAGCTTTTCTTGAGCTTGGCTGGAACCGTCGGTGACAAGACGCGCAGCCGTCCCCGGGGTCACTGCCGGTCGCGTGCCCCGCCCCCACCCTCCGCGGCACCGGTGGGCTCGGAGGTGTCCCGCGGGGTGTCCCGGGGCGGCAGGATCATCGGGGGCGTCGGTGCCGTCACGAACGTCGACGGCAAGGACGGCGCGTTCTCGCGCCCCGCGTTGGCGATCACCACAGCGATGTAGGGGAGCACCGCCCCGAGCACCAGCGCCACGATCGCCACGTGCCGCTCGACGTTCCACAGGGTGGCCGCGAGGATCACCGACAGTGTCCGCACGGACATCGAGATCACATACCGGCGCTGCCGTCCCCGGACGTCCTCCGCGAGGCCCTGCCGGGCGCCGGTGATCCGGAACACCTGGGCGCCACCGCCGCCGTCATGCCGCTTCCGCATCACACTTCCACCATCCGCCCGCATCGGACTCGCCCGGTCCAACCACCACGTTACGCCGCCCACCCGCCGCCTTCGAGCGTGGGGGCGCCTCTGTGGGCAAGGGGCCACGGGGCCCCGGCGGGGGACGTCCGTCGGATGGCCGTACGCGAGGTGCGGGTGGTACGGGGCGGGCCGAGACTGGGCGTACCTTCCGGAACGAGCGGGATGAGGAGGCGGCCATGGGATGGTTGTGGGCGATCATCGTGGGATTCGTGCTCGGCCTGATCGCCAAAGCGATCATCCCGGGCAAGCAGCACAGCCCGTTGTGGCTGGTCACCATCTTCGGCATCCTCGGCGCCGTCGCGGGCAACGCGCTCGCGCGGGCCGCCGGAGTCGACGCGACCAGCGGCATCGACTGGTGGCGGCACGTCTTCCAGGTGATCGCCGCGGTGATCATCGTCTCGGTCGGCGACCGGCTCTACATGGCGCTGCGCGGCAACCGACGCCGGGCCTGAGGGTCGTACGCCCCCCTCAGGCACCGGCCTCGTCGACGGTCAGGCGCCGGTCACCTCGACGGCGGCCAGGTTCTTCTTGCCGCGCCGCAGCACCAGCCAGCGGCCGTGCAGCAGGTCCTCCTTGGCGGGTACGGCGTCCTCGGCGGCGACCTTCGCGTTGTTCACGTAGGCGCCGCCCTCCTTCACCGTGCGCCGCGCGGCCGACTTGCTGGCGACCAGGCCGACCTCCGCGAACAGGTCGACGACCGGGCCGGGCTCGGCGACCTGGATGTGCGGCACCTCGGAGAGCGCGGCGGCCAGCGTCCGCTCGTCCAGCTCCGCCAGCTCACCCTGGCCGAACAGCGCCCGGGACGCGGCGATGACGGCGGTGGTCTGGTCCGCGCCGTGCACCAGCGTCGTCAGCTCCTCGGCCAGCGCCCGCTGCGCCGCCCGCGCCTGCGGACGCTCCTCGGTCTGCCGCTCCAGCTCCTCCAGCTCCTCCCGGGACCGGAAGGACAGGATGCGCGAGTACCGGGAGATGTCCCGGTCGTCCACGTTCAGCCAGAACTGGTAGAACGCGTACGGCGTCGTCATCTCCGGGTCCAGCCAGACCGCGCCGCCCTCGGTCTTGCCGAACTTGGTGCCGTCCGCCTTCGTCATCAGCGGCGTCGCCAGCGCGTGCACCGAGGCGTCCGGCTCCAGGCGGTGGATCAGGTCGAGACCGGCGGTGAGGTTGCCCCACTGGTCGCTGCCGCCCTGCTGGAGCGTGCAGCCGTACCTCCGGTAGAGCTGGAGGAAGTCCATGCCCTGGAGGATCTGGTAGCTGAACTCCGTGTAGCTGATGCCCTCGGAGGACTCCAGGCGGCGGGCGACCGAGTCCTTCGTCAGCATCTTGTTGACGCGGAAGTGCTTGCCGATGTCGCGCAGGAACTCGATCGCGGACAGGTTCCGCGTCCAGTCGAGGTTGTTCACCATCACGGCCGCGTTCTCGCCCTCGAAGGACAGGAACGGCTCGATCTGCGCGCGCAGCCTGTCCACCCAGCCCGCGACGGTCTCCGGGCTGTTCAGCGTGCGCTCCGCGGTCGGGCGCGGGTCGCCGATCAGGCCGGTGGCGCCGCCGACCAGGGCCAGCGGGCGGTGCCCGGCCCGCTGGAGGCGGCGCACGGTGAGCACCTGCACCAGGTGCCCCACGTGCAGCGACGGCGCGGTCGGGTCGAAGCCGCAATAGAACGTGACGGGACCGTCCGCGAGCGCCTTGCGCAAAGCGTCCTCGTCAGTGGACAGGGAGAACAGCCCCCGCCACTTCAGCTCGTCGACGATGTCCGTCACGGTTCTCGTGTCTCCTAGAGGTCCAAGAGCGGTCCCCGGCCGGTCGGGTGACAGCCGAGGGGAACGCCTACGAGGTTATACGCCCTGGCTGACACTGCTCATGTTGAAGTCCGGCACGCGCAGCGCGGGCATCGCCGTCCTGGTGAACCAGTCGCTCCACTCCCGGGGCAGGGTGCGCTCCGTACGGCCCGCCTCCACCGCCCGGCCCAGCAGCCCGACCGGTGACTCGTTGAACCGGAAGTTGTTCACCTCGCCGGTCACCTCGCCGTTCTCGACGAGGTACACCCCGTCCCGGGTCAGCCCGGTCAGCAGCAGCGTCGCCGGGTCCACCTCGCGGATGTACCACAGGCAGGTCAGCAGCAGCCCCCGCTCGGTGCCGGCGACCATCTCCTCCAGGGAGCGGTCGGAGCCGCCGTCCAGGACGAGGTTGCCGATCGCCGGGGCCACCGGCAGCCCGGTCAGCGCCGCGCTGTGCCGGGTGGTCGTCAGCCGTGCCAGCTCGCCCGCGCGGATCCACTCCGTGGCCTGGACGGGCAGCCCGTTGTCGAACACGGACTGGTCGGCGCCGGAGGAGTGCGCGACCACGAACGGCGGCGTCTCCAGGCCCGGCTCGTCCGGGTCGCTGCGCAGGGTCAGCGGCAGCTCGCTGAGCCGCTCGCCCACGCGGGTGCCGCCGCCCGGCTTGGAGAACACCGTCCGCCCCTCGGCCGCGTCCCGGCCCGACGCCGACCACAGCTGGTAGATCAGCAGGTCGGCCACGGCGGTCGGCGGCAGCAGCGTCTCGTACCGGCCCGCGGGCAGCTCCACGCGCCGCTTCGCCCAGCCGAGGCGTACGGCCAGCTCCGCGTCGAGCTCCGCCGGGTCGACGTCCGTGAAGTCCCGCGTCGACCGGCCCGCCCACGCCGACCGGGTGCGGTCCGGGGACTTGGCGTTCAGCTCCAGGGTGCCGTTGGGCTGGTCGTGGCGCAGCCGCAGCCCCGTCGACGTGCCCAGGTAGGTGGAGACCATCTCGTGGTTGGCGAAGCCGTACAGCTCCCGGCCGCTGGCACGCGCGCGTGCGAACGCCTCGCCCAGCGCCGGGGCGAACTCGGCGTACACCGCGGACGACGTCTCGGCGGGCGGCGCGGTGAAGTCCGGCGCCTCGGGCACCCCCGTGACCAGGGGCTGGGCGTCCTCGGCGGGACCGGCGCCGCGCGCGGCGGCCTCGGCTGCCCGCACCAGCGGCTCCAGCTCGTCCGCCGTCACCGCGGACCGCGACACCACCCCCGCTGCCGTGCCCTCGCTCCCGTCGACGGTCGCGACGACCGTGAGCGTGCGCCCGCGCGTGACGCCGTTCGTGGTCAGCGCGTTGCCCGCCCAGCGCAGGTTGGCGGTCGAGTGCTCGTCGGCGATCACCACACAGCCGTCCGCCCGGGACAGCTCAAGGGCCCGCTCGACGATCTCGTGCGGCTTGTTCACGGGCGCGCTCATCGACCGGCCTCCTGCGTGGTGTTCAGAATGTTGACGCCCTTGAAGAGCGCGGACGGGCAGCCGTGCGACACGGCGGCGACCTGCCCCGGCTGGGCCTTGCCACAGTTGAAGGCACCGCCCAGGACGTACGTCTGCGGACCGCCGACGGCCGCCAGCGAGCCCCAGAAGTCGGTCGTGCTCGCCTGGTAGGCGACGTCCCGCAGCTGCCCGGTGATCCGCCCGTTCTCGATCCGGTAGAACCGCTGCCCCGTGAACTGGAAGTTGTACCGCTGCATGTCGATGGACCACGACCGGTCCCCGACGACGTAGATCCCGCGGTCCACCCCGCCGATCAGGTCCTCCGTGGACATCCCGGCGGGATCGGGCCGGAGACTCACGTTGGCCATCCGCTGCACCGGCACATGCGCGGGGGAGTCCGCGAAGGCGCACCCGTTGGACCGCTCGAACCCGGTCAGCCGCGCGATCCGCCGGTCCAGCTGGTAGCCGACCAGCGTCCCGTCCTTCACCAGGTCCCAGGACTGCGCCGCCACGCCCTCGTCGTCGTACCCGATCGTCGCGAGCCCGTGCTCGGCCGTCCGGTCGCCGGTGACGTTCATCAGGTCCGAGCCGTAGCGCAGCTTGCCCAGCTGGTCGAAGGTGGCGAACGACGTCCCCGCGTACGCCGCCTCGTAGCCGAGCGCCCGGTCCAGCTCGGTGGCGTGGCCGATCGACTCGTGGATGGTCAGCCACAGGTTGGACGGGTCCACCACCAGGTCGTACAGCCCCGGCTCGACGCTCGGCGCCCGCATCTTCTCCGCGAGCAGCTCGGGCAGCCGCGCCAGCTCGTCCTCCCAGTCCCAGCCGGTGCCCGTGAGGTACTCCCAGCCGCGCCCCACCGGCGGCGCGATGGTCCGCATCGAGTCGAACTCACCGCTCGACTCGTCCACGGACACCGCCGTGAGCTGCGGATGCAGCCGTACCCGCTGCTGGGTGGTGACGGTCCCCGCCGTGTCGGCGTAGAACTTGTTCTCGTGCACGGTCAGCAGCGAGGCGTCGACGTGGTCGACCCCGCTCGCCGCCAGCAGCCCACGGCTCCACTCCGCCAGCAGCGCCGACTTCTCCTCGTCGGGCACGGTGAACGGATCGGTCTCGTACGACGAGACCCAGGTCCGGTCGGCGTGTACCGGCTCGTCGGCCAGCTCCACGCGCTCGTCGGACCCGGCGGCCTTGATCACCTGCGCGGACAGCTTTGCCATGGCCACGGCCTGGCTCGCCACCTTCGCGGCGGCGTCCATCGTGAGGTCCACGCCGGACGCGAACCCCCACGTACCGCCGTGCACCACCCGCACCGCGTAGCCGAGGTCGGTGGTGTCGGACGACCCGGACGGACGCGCGTCCCGCAGCCGCCAGGAGGCGCTGCGCACCCGCTCGAACCGGAAGTCGGCGTGGTCGGCACCGAGCGCACGCGCGCGTGCGAGCGCGGCGTCGGCGAGGGCGCGTAGGGGCAGCGCCAGGAAGGACGGATCGACTTCATGGGGCACAGACGGAATCCCTTCGGGGTGACAAAGACGGGCGGGCCACGGAATTCTCTCCCGTGGCCCGCCCGCTCCGTACGGTCTACGACGACGCCGCGAGTGTCGTGAACGCCGCCCAGGCGGACGGCGTGACGACGAGGGGGCGGATCTGCTCGTCCTTGGAGTCGCGGATGTGGACCGCCTCGGGGCGTACGGCGACCTCGACGCAGTTGTCGCCCTCGCTGCCGCTGTAGCTGCTCTTGACCCAGCTCAAGCTCAGCTCGTCCCTCTTGCTCATAGCGCTCCTCGCATCTGTTCCAGCAGCCTCACCGTAGCCCGGCAGTCCAAGGCTTGGGAACGCAGCCTGCCATAGCGCTGGAGCAGGACGCTCACGTCTTTCGGCGCGGTGATCAGGCTGCTCGATCGCTGCCCTTCCGTGTAGCCGATCCACTGGTGGGACGGGGTCTCGGCCAGGTACATGTGACCATCGATCCCGCAATGGTCCTCCTGCACCGTGGGCATGATCTGGAACTCGACGTTGCGCTGTTGGCTCACGTCCAACAGGCGGTCGATGACCTCCCTGGTGACGCTGCTGCCTCCCATGCGCCGCTCCACCACGCTCTGCTCGACGATGAAACTGAACGCGGTGTTCGGACGGCTGGTGAGGAGTTGCTGCCGGTCCAGACGAGCGGCGACCTTGCGCTCGATGTGTTCCTCGGTCACCGGAGGCAGACGGAGGTCGAACACGGCACGGACGTAGCTCTCCGGCTGCAACAGCCCCGGGATCGCCCGGCACTCGTACGCATACAGGGAGATCGCCTCTTCCTCGATCCCGGCCCACTGCTGGAACCAGGACGCCAGCCCGGCCCTCCGCCGAAGACTCCGCGCCGCCGCCTCCAAGACCTTGCTCGCCACCGGCCCCAACGCCTCGCCCGCCCGACCCGGCAGCTTCTCCGGAGGGAACCGCTTCCCCTGCTCGATCTTGGCGATGCACGCGGCCGAGTACCGTACCCGCGCCGCGAACTCCTCCTGGGTCAACCCGGATTCCTCCCGCAGTGCCTTCAGCACCGCGCCGAACGTCCGCAGACTGTCGGAGAGTTCCGCTTCCGTCGTCATCGCCACGTGCCTCCCGTGCTCAGGTCCTCGCCCCGTCATCCCTGCCAACCCGACAACGGTCACGGGGAGTTACCCACCCAGTCCAGAGTGTGCACTGATACAAGGGCGTCTGTATGGGCGTCGGACCTGTTGGTCAGGCGCGGTCGGCCAGGAGGCTGCCCCCATGCCAGTCGCACCACCTCCCCACGAGACCGTCACCGTGAGTGTGTTCGCCCAGCGCCTCTCCGCCACCAGACGCGGCGCCCGGCTCGCCCGGCGGCTCACCACCCAGCAGCTCGACTCCTGGGGCATCCCGTACGGCAGCCCGGCGTCGGAGGACGTCGCGCTCGTCGTCGCGGAACTCGCCGCCAACGCCGTGCTGCACGGCCGCGTCCCGGGGCGCGACTTCGGGCTGGCGCTGCGCTACGACCGTGCGGCCGCCGTCGTACGGGTGGAGGTGTCCGACGTCCACCCCGGCGTCCCCGAACCGTCGCGGGCGCCCGCTGGCGCGGTGGACGCGGAGGACGGCCGGGGGCTGCTGCTCGTCGCGGCGCTGGTCGCGCGGTGGGGGGTGTGCGGTCGGACGGGGCCCGGAAAGACCGTCTGGGCCGAGTACACGTTGTAGGTACAATCGAGGATAGGTAGATACAACTCCTACCTGCATCGAGGGAGCCGATCGTGACCACGATTTCCGTCCGTGAGTTCTCCTACAACCCCAGCGCCGTGTTCGCCCGGGTCGAGAAGGGCGAAGCCATCCAGGTCACCCGGCACGGCAACGTGATCGCGATACTGTCACCGGCCGGTGGCCCCATGGAGCGGTACGCGCACCTCGTGGCGCAGGGAAAGATCAAGCTGAAGCCGGTCACCGCCGCCGACCGGCACAACATGCCGCACTACGAGGTGTCGGCCGATGTCGACCCCCTGGCCGCGCTGATGGCCGAGCGCGCGGAGGACGACCGTTGATCTACATGGACACGTCGGCGTTGGTGACGTGGATGACCCGCCGTAACCACTGGGCCGAGTTGGACGGCTTCCTCCAGCAGCGCGTCACGGAGCCGCTCGCCACCAGCACGCTCGGCTTCGTGGAGACCGTACGGACCCTCGACCTCATAGGGCACTTCCCGAAGGCGATGGACGATCTGGACGCCCGGGTCACGGAGATCCTCCTCACTCGGGAGGTGCGCGACGGGGCGGCGGCTCTCGTCGGGCGACTGCGGACCCTGGACGCGATCCACGTGGCCAGTGCGCTGTCGCTGCGGGACGATCTGACCGCCTTGGTGACGTACGACCGCAGGATGCTGGAGACGGCCCGCGCCGAGGGACTGGCCGCTCACGCTCCCGGGATGGCGGACTGACATACGGAGGGTCACGCGGGGCGGTGACTGTAGGGACCCGACAGTCACTCCCGTAAGCCACTGTGGATGCCCGAATGTCTCCCGCAGGCCCGCGACCGATAGGTTTCCAGGGAAGCCGCCTGCCGTCGTCGCCCGTGGACGAGGTGTTCGGGCGGGTATCTGACCGCTATCGAAAGGGTGATCCGTTGAGCCGCTCGGTTCTCGTCACCGGAGGTAACCGGGGCATCGGCCTCGCCATCGCCCGCGCTTTCGCCGACTCCGGCGACAAGGTCGCGATCACTTACCGGTCCGGCGAGCCGCCAGCCGGTTTCCTCGCCGTCAAGTGCGACATCACCGACCCCGAGCAGGTGGAGCAGGCATACAAGGAGATCGAGGACGCGCACGGTCCCGTCGAGGTCCTGATCGCCAACGCCGGCATCACCAAGGACCAGCTCCTGATGCGGATGTCCGAGGAGGACTTCACCTCGGTCATCGACACCAACCTCACCGGCACCTACCGGGTGGTCAAGCGCGCCAACCGGGGCATGTTGCGGGCCAAGAAGGGCCGGGTCGTCCTGATCTCCTCGGTCGTCGGTCTGTACGGCGGCCCGGGGCAGGCGAACTACGCCGCCTCCAAGGCCGGGCTCGTCGGCTTCGCGCGGTCCCTCGCCCGGGAGCTGGGGTCGCGCAACATCACCTTCAACGTCGTCGCGCCCGGCTTCGTGGACACCGACATGACCAAGGTGCTCAGCGACGACCAGCGCACCGCCATCCTGGCGTCGGTGCCGCTCGGCCGCTACGCGCGGCCCGAGGAGGTCGCCGCGACGGTGCGGTTCCTCGCCTCGGACGACGCCTCGTACATCACTGGAGCCGTCATCCCGGTTGACGGCGGACTGGGAATGGGTCACTGAACACATGAGCGGAATCCTCGAGGGCAAGCGTGTCCTGATCACGGGTGTGCTGATGGAGTCCTCCATCGCCTTCCACACCGCCAAGCTGGCCCAGGAGCAGGGCGCCGAGATCATCCTGACGGCGTTCCCGCGGCCCACGCTGACGGAGCGCATCGCCAAGAAGCTGCCCAAGCCCACCAAGGTCATCGAGCTGGACGTCACCAACGACGAGCACCTCGGGCGGCTCGCCGACGTGGTCGGCGAGGAGCTGGGCGGGCTCGACGGCGTCGTGCACTCCATCGGCTTCGCCCCGCAGGACGCGCTCGGCGGCAACTTCCTCAACACGCCGTTCGAGTCCGTCGCCACGGCGATGCACGTCTCGGCGTTCTCCCTGAAGTCGCTGGGCATGGCGTGCCTGCCGCTGATGCAGAACGGCGGCTCCGTCGTCGGCCTCACCTTCGACGCCCAGTACGCCTGGCCGCAGTACGACTGGATGGGCCCGGCCAAGGCCGCCCTGGAGGCCACCAGCCGGTACATGGCCCGTGACCTGGGCAAGCAGAACATCCGCTGCAACCTGGTCTCGGCGGGCCCGCTCGCCTCCATGGCCGCCAAGTCGATCCCCGGCTTCAGCGAGCTGGCCGCCGTCTGGGACCACCGTTCCCCGCTGGAGTGGGACCTGAAGGACCCCGAGCCCGCCGGGCGCGGCGTCGTGGCCCTGCTGAGCGACTGGTTCCCCAAGACCACGGGCGAGATCATCCACGTGGACGGCGGCCTGCACGCCGTCGGCGCCTGACAGCACCCGCCGGTACGTCCGTACGACGCCCCGTCTCCCGCCGTTCGCGGGGGCGGGGCGTCGGCGCGTTCCGGAGTCCGGGCGCCGTCGCCCGTCCGGCCCAGTCGGCCGGGCGGAACGCGCCGCGACCGTACACGCTGGAATACGCGTTGACCACGCGCGTTACTCCCTGCCCCGTACGGCCGAGGAGGTCCCGTTGTGCGCCTGCCCCCCAGCCTGGCCGCGGTGACCGTCGCCGTCACGCTCGTCCTGTCCCTGCCGTACGAGGCGCTGCCCCACGCGCGCGTGGCGCCCGGCAAGGCCGGGAGCCCGCCGCCGTTCGGCGCCGAGTGCCGTACCCGCATCCACGGCTCCCACGTCGTCGCCCACTGCCACAATCCCTACGTCGACACCGACCGGGTGCGCCTGCACGTCGAGTGCGCCCGCTGGTGGGACCTGGACACCGACAGCGCCCCGGCCGACGCCGGGCCCGCGACGACCGTACGGATCACCGGGCGGTGCTGGAAGGAGGTCCGCGCGGTGTGGGTCAGCCACCAGCGGGTGGCGGGCTGACCCGGTCCGGACGGCACGAGAACGGGTAGCTCGCCGCCTCCGCCGCGGCCGTCACCGCGTCGCCCGCGCGGAGCGCGTCCAGCAGTGGGGTGTGGTCCATGTAGGACTCCGGCGTCAGCTCCTGGCCGACGTCCGCGCGCAGCCAGTCCCGCAGCACCTCGCCGAGGTCCGCGTACATCGCGGTCATCGCGTCGTTGTGGGAGGCCGCCACCACGGCCATGTGGAAGCTGGCGTCCGCCGTCACGAACGTCTCCGCGTCGCCGGTCAGCCAGGCGTCCTCGCGGCGCCGGAGCAGCGCGTCGAGCTGCTTGAGGTCCTTCTCCGTGCGCCGCTCGGCGGCCAGCTTCGCCGCGCCCGACTCCAGCGTGGAGCGCAACTCGGCGATGTGCCGGGGGTCCGCACCGGCGAACCGGCGGTGCATCACGCCCGCCAGCTCGCTGGTGGCGACCACGTAGGTGCCGGAGCCCTGGCGGATGTCCAGCAGGCCGTTGTGCGCCAGCGCCCGGACGGCCTCGCGGACCGTGTTGCGGGCGACCCCGAGCTGCTCGACCAGCTCGGGCTCCGTCGGGACGCGTGAGCCGACCGGCCACTCGCCCGAGGTGATCTGGTTGCGCAGCTCGGCGATGACCTGCTCGGACAGCGCCGAACGGCGGGGGTGGCTCAAGGGCATGGCCCACCTTCGCACGGAACCGGTGGGGACTGGCGACCCCACCCTGGACAACCAATCATCCCATGATTCTATGATGAGCGTCATGGCACGCCAGGCAACCCGGACGCATCTGTCCCCGACTACCCGCGCATCCGCGGCCGACCCCGACGCCGGGGCGGGGAAGCCGACGCCCCCGCGCGCGTGGGTGACCCGCCTGCTCGTCGTCGGCATCGTGCTGGCCGCCATGAACCTGCGCCCCGCCATCACCAGCTTCGGCGCCCTCCTCGAAGAGGTCCGCGACGGGCTCGGCATGAGCGGCAGCGTGGCGGGCCTGCTCACCTCCGTGCCCACGCTCTGCTTCGCCGTCTTCGGCGTCATGGCACCGCGCCTCGCCCGCCGCTTCGGGCCCGGCGCGGTGGTCTGCGCGGGCATGGCCGCCATCGCCGCGGGCCTGCTCATACGGCCGTACACCGGCGGTACGGCCGGGTTCCTGGCCTTCAGCGCCCTCGCCCTGATGGGCATCGCCGTCAGCAACGTGCTGATGCCGGTCATCGTCAAGCGGTACTTCCCCGACCGGGTCGGCTCCATGACCGGCCTGTACTCCATGGCCCTCGCCCTCGGCACCTCCGTCGCCGCCGCCGCGACCGTGCCGGTGACGCGGTCGCTGGGCGGCGACTGGCGGTCGGGGCTCGCGGTGTGGGCGGGGCTGGCGGTGGCGGCCATGGTGCCGTGGCTGGCCTTCGTGCGGGACCGGGCCCCTGCCGGGCACGGCTCAGGGGGCGGTTCCGTCGCCGGTGCCGAGGGGCACGCGCGCGTGGGGCAGCCGTCCGCCGTGCGGATCACCCGCAGCCGTACCGCCTGGGCGCTCGCCGTCTTCTTCGGGCTCCAGGCCACCGCCGCCTACATCACGATGGGCTGGATGGCGCAGATCTTCCGGGACGCGGGCGTGCCCGCGGGCCGGGCGGGGCTGCTGCTCGCCCTCACCATGGTGATGGGCGTCCCGCTCTCCTTCGTCATCCCCAGGGTCGCCGCGCGCCTCTCCCACCAGGGGCCGATCGTCGTCGCCCTCGGCGTCAGCGGCCTCGCCGGGTACGCCGGGCTGTACCTCGCGCCCGCCGGGGGCGCCTGGCTGTGGGCGGTGCTGCTCGGCATCTCCAACTGCGCCTTCCCGCTGGCGCTGACCATGGTCGGGATGCGGGCGAGGACCGGCGCGGGCGTCGTCCAGCTGTCGGCCTTCGCGCAGAGCACCGGCTATCTGGTCTCGATCCCCGGGCCGCTCCTGGTGGGCGTGCTCTACCAGCACAGCGGGGGCTGGGGACTGCCGCTCGCCCTGATGACCTGCCTGATGGTCCCGCAGATCGCGGTGGGCGTCCTGGCGGGCCGCGACCGCACGGTGGAGGACGAGGCGGCGGGCCGCTGACCCCGGCGTCGGGCGGTCGGCGCCGGGTGCGAGACTTGCGGTATGCCAGTGCTCGACCCGAACCCCCGCGACGGCCAGAAGAAGATGCTGCTCGTCTTCGGCTCGTTCCTCGCCATCTTCGTGATCATCGCCGTCATCGCGTCCATCGCCGCGCCGTGAGCCTCTGGTCCCCGTGCGCCGTGAGCCCGCCTGCCGGGGGTGGGGCTAGCCCCCGCATCCCCTAGGGGGAAAGGCTCAGGGTCAAGTGGGTGGATCTCCGGATGGGTTGCGGGCCGCCGGGTCCGTAGATTCGAGATGTGCCGCGAGAGCGCGGATCACTCGAGGACAGCGGAGGCACCCATGTCGGCCCCCACGCACACCCGGCCACACCCGGCGCCCCGGGGCGGCGTCGACACCCGGCTGCCCTGGTGGGCGCTGGCCCTGCCGACGCTCGCCTTCATCACCCTGCTCGCGCTCATACTCAACCCGTCCGACGCCCAGGCGGCCAGCGCCGACCCGGCCTTCGCACACTTCATCGAGCGCGCTCAGCAGCTGATCCGCCAGTGACGAAGCCGCGTGTCAACTACCCGCGCCCGGTGGCGTGTTTCATGCGAAGCTGGAGTGCATGAGCGTCGCAGAACCCCGCAAGATCGTCCTCTTCCGACACGCGAAGGCCGACTGGCCGCAGGTGGACGACCATGAACGCCCACTCGCCGAGCGGGGCCGCATGGACGCGGCAGTCGCCGGACGCAAGCTGGCCGACTCCGACATCACCCTCGACCTGGCGCTGGTCTCCACCGCCGTGCGCACCCGCGAGACCTGGAAGCTGGCCGTCCACGAGCTGCTGCCCCACCGACCCAGGACCCACTACGAGGAGCGGGTCTACGAGGCGTCTCCCGGCGAGCTGATCGCCGTACTCAACGAAACCCCCGACGACGTTCAGAACGCCATCCTGGTCGGCCACAACCCCGGAATCCACGGCCTCGCCGACATCCTGGCGGGCAGTGCCGAGGGCGACGCCCGTGACCGGATGAAACGCCGGGGGTTCCCGGCCGCCGCCTTCGCCGTGCTGTCCTTCAGCGGCCCCTGGAAGGCCCTGGAGCCGGGCGTGGCGACCCTGCTCGACTACTGGGCCCCCTCCGCGTGACCTGACCCCGAACCCCCGGCGCCCTCAGAGCGCCGGGGGCTGGGTGATCTCCTCGTGCGCGTCCGCCGCCTCGACCTCTTCGCGGGTCACGCCCAGCAGGTAGAGCACGGTGTCGAGGAACGGCACGTTCACCGCCGTGTGCGCGGCCTCCCGCACCACCGGCTTGGCGTTGAAGGCGACCCCGAGCCCCGCCGCGTTCAGCATGTCCAGGTCATTGGCGCCGTCGCCGATGGCCACCGTCTGCGCCAGCGGCACACCCGCCTCGGTGGCGAACCGGCGTAGCAGCCGCGCCTTGCCCGCCCGGTCCACGATCTCGCCGGTGACCCGGCCGGTCAGCTTCCCGTCGACGATCTCCAAGGTGTTGGCCTGGGCGAAGTCCAGCCCGAGGCGGTCCTTGAGGTCGTCCGTGACCTGGGTGAAGCCGCCGGAGACCACGCCCACCTGGTAGCCGAGTCGCTTCAGCGTGCGGATCAGGGTGCGCGCGCCGGGCGTCAGCCGCACCTCGCCGCGCACCTTCTCCACCACCGAGGCGTCCAGCCCGGCGAGGAGCGCCACGCGCGCGTGCAGCGACTGCTCGAAGTCCAGCTCACCGCGCATCGCCGCAGCCGTCACCTCGGCGACCTCCGCCTCACACCCGGCGTGCGCGGCGAACAGCTCGATCACCTCGTCCTGGATGAGGGTCGAGTCCACGTCCATCACGATCAGGCGCTGGGCCCGCCGGTGCAGGCCCGCCGCGACCACCGCGACGTCCACCCCGAGCGCCGCCGCGTCCGTGACCAGGGTGGTGCGCAGCGGCCCGGTCTCCACCCCGGACACCGCGAACTCCACCGCCGTCACGGGGTATTTGGCGAGCCGGAAGATGCGGTCGATGTTGCCGCCGACCCGGGTGATCCGGGCGGCCACGGCGGCCGTCGCCTCCGCCGTCAGCGGATGCCCGAGCACCGTCACCAGGGAACGGCCGGACCCGCGCGGCCGGTTGTCGCCGTGGCCGGAGACTATCTCCGCCTCCATCTTCATCGACTCCGCCCAGCTGTGGACGGTCGACCGCAGATCGCCCTCCAGGCCGCGGGGCGGATGCGTCACCAGAGCGCACAGCACCATCCGGCCACGGGTGACGACCTGCTCGATGTCGACCACGTCGACGGAGAAGGCGGCGAGAGTGTCGAAGAGTCCGGCCGTGATGCCCGGCCGGTCCTTGCCGTAGATCTTGACAAGGAGGGTGGGGATATCAGAGGTCTGCGAAGCGCTCATGGTGGTTCCACCGTATCCGGCACCGAGTGCCTCCCGCCCCCGAGGTCCGCCCAGCGGACACCGAACAGTGGGTGTCCGGCAGCCGTCCCAAGCCTGTCACACGGGCGACGGCACCGCGTTCCCTCAGCTCGGCGGCCTTCCCGGCGGGGGAGGCGGTCCCTCCTCCGGTGAGGTCGCCGGCCGTCGCGGCGGCCTGCGGGGCGGTTCCAGGGGCCCGGTCACGGTCGGGGCGCCGTACACGTCGCCGCCCGACGGCGGGCGGGGCGCGTCCTCGGGCTCCCGCAACTCCTCCGGCAACCGCAGGTACGGGTTGGTCGCCGGGTTGGGCGGACGGTACGGCGTCCCGGGGGTGTAGGGCCCGGCTCCGCCCCCCTGGGGCGCGCCGCCCGTGCCCACGTCACCCCGTGCCAGCGGGGACGCCCACCGCCCCGCCGCCCCGCTCGCCCACGCCAGCAGCGCCCCGACCGCCCCCGCCCCCGCGCCCCACACCGCGCCGAGCGGCAGCGCCGTGCCGAGGTGCCCGCGCAGGTCGATCGCGGCGCCGAAGGCGTCGAAGCCGAGCACGGCGAGGGACGCGTCCACGGAGACCTCCGTGAGCCAGGCCAGCAGCGGCAGCGTCAGCGCGGTGACGCCCCCGAGCCGCAGCGCGCACCGCCCCGCGAACCCCACGGCGCCCACCCCGCCGACCGGCGCGACCGGCGTCCGGGCCGCCGTCAGCACCCCGGCGAGCAGCATCATTAGCGCCGCCGCGACGCCCAGCAGCCACACCCGGCTGTCCAGTTCCGCCAGCCCGCCCAGGGTGACGGGCCGGTCGCTGTCGACCAGCAGGTCGTCCAGCGGGTCGGGCAGGAACCGCGTCAGCGCCCCCGACGCCTCCCCGTCCCACGGCACGAACAGCCCCAGCGGCACCCCGAGCCACACCCCGTTCGGCGCGCCGAGCAGCGCCGCGCCCGCGACACGCCGGGGATGGTCGTCGCCGACCGCGGCGTACCCGGCCGCCGCGAGCCCCGCCGCCACCGCCACCAGCGCCACCGTGACCACCGCCGACACCGCGGGCCGTACCACCCGGTGCACCGCGCCCCAGCCGGGCGGCAGGGGAGTACGGCGTGAGGCGAGCAGCGCGATGAGCAGCACCCCGGCCGCCCAGCCCGCGCCGCCCAGCAGCGTCGGCGCCGTGTCCACGCTGAACCCGACCGCCGCCCTCGCGTCGACGAGGTCACCGAGCCGGTCGGGCAGCAGCCCGCCGATGTTCCCCACGTCCCCGAGCCCGGGGATGTCCACGCCCCCCGAGCCCGACCCGCCCGGCAGGTCGTCGAGCCCGAGCGAGCCGCCGTCGAGGGTGATGACGTCGTGCCCCGCCCAGACCAGCCCGCCCAGCACCGCGGTGAACAGGGCGACCACCGTGCCCGCGCGGGCGGCGAGTTCGGCGGGGGAGACCACAACTACGGCCGCCCGCAGGGACCGTAGGAAGAACCAGGACAAAAGGAGCGCGCCGACCAGGCTGACGCCGAGTGGCGTGATCTCGATGGCCGTCGTCGCCTGGGCGCTCTCCAGACCGAACGCGGAGACGTCGCCGGACGGGGTGACCGAACCGCCCGCCCCCAGCGCGACCACCGCCGCGGTCATCGGCCCGAGCGAGGCGGACGCGTCCGCCTCCAGCAGGTGCAGCCCGAGCGCCGCCGCCCCCGCCATCCCGATCAGCGCCCAGCTCACCGAGGCGACCGCGGACAGCAGGACGTCGACCCACGGCACTTTCCCGTCGGCACGGCTGGTACGGGTGTGCTGGACGTTCATGCAGACCCCCCGATCCGCGGCACGGCACCGCCGCCGCGCCTGTCCCCCTCGGGTGGGATTACCACTTTCCGAGCTGGTTTCAACCCCGCCGACCGGACCAATCGCACCGGGCGTACGCGCTCTTCACAAGGCCCGACTTTCGGTCAGGGGGCCGGTCCTGAAATAGTTCCCCCCGATGTTCGACATCCCTAGACTCCCTGTGATGGGGGTAACTCGGGGGACAACTCAGTGGGGCATGGAGTGCCGGAACTCGTACTGGAATCTAACGGACGGACGTGGACGCTCGATCCGTCCAGGTCCTACACGCTCGGACGCGATCCGCAGGGAGACGTCGTGTTCGACGACGCCAGGGTCTCCTGGCGACACGCCACGGTCGGTTTCAACGGCCGCGGTTGGGTCATCGAGGACCATGGCAGCACCAACGGCACGTTCGTGCAGGGCCAGCGGATCCATCAGCTGGAGATAGGGCCGGGCACGGCACTGCGCCTGGGCAACGCGACCGACGGACCGCAGGTCAGCCTGTCCGGTACCGCCGCGGCCGTCGCGCAGCCGCAGCAGCCGTACGCCGCCCAGGGCGTCCAGGGCGCGAACCCGGCCTGGGCCGGGCAGCAGGCGCCGCCGCAGCAGGTGCCCCAGCAGCAGCCGCCGCAGCAGCACGTGCCGCAGCAGCAGGGCTGGCAGCAGCCGCAGCAGGGCGCGCCGCACATCCCGCAGCAGCAGGGCCCCGGTGGTGCGGCGGGGGCACCACCGATGTACGGCGACCGCAGCCCGACCACGTTCCACCAGTTCTCGCTCGGCCGGGTCATGCGCATCGGCCGCGCGCTGGAGAACGACCTGGTCGTCTCCGACCTCCAGGTCTCCCGCAACCACGCGGAGTTCCACGCGACGCCCGACGGCCGCCTGGAGATCCGCGACCTGGGCTCGCACAACGGCACGTACGTCAACGGCCAGCCGATCGCCAAGGGCGGCTCGCAGCTGCTCGGCCCGACCGACATCGTCGGCGTCGGCCACTCGACGTTCCGTATCGTCGGCGACCGCCTGGAGGAGTTCGTCGACACCGGCGAGGTGTCCTTCTCCGCCCGCCACCTGACCGTCACGGTCGACGGCGGCAAGCAGATCCTGAAGGACGTCTCCTTCGGCGTCCCGGAGAAGTCGCTGATCGCGGTCATCGGCCCCTCGGGGTCCGGCAAGTCGACCCTGCTCAAGGCGCTCACGGGCTACCGCCCCGCCAACCAGGGCGAGGTCCTGTACGACAACCGGGACCTCTACAAGCAGTTCGCCGAGCTGCGCCAGCGCATCGGTCTGGTCCCGCAGGACGACATCCTGCACAAGGAACTGACCGTCAAGAAGGCCCTCACGTACGCGGCCAAGCTCCGCTTCCCGGCGGACACCACCGCCGCCGAGCGGGACGCCCGCATCGACGAGGTGCTGCGCGAGCTGAAGCTCGACATCCACCGCGACAAGCGGGTCACGTCCCTGTCGGGCGGCCAGCGCAAGCGCGTCTCCGTCGCCCTCGAACTGCTCACCAAGCCGTCGCTGATCTTCCTCGACGAGCCGACCTCGGGTCTGGACCCGGGCATGGACCGCGACGTCATGCAGCTGCTGCGCGGCCTCGCCGACGACGGCCGCACGGTCCTCGTCGTCACCCACTCCGTCGCCGAGCTGGCGCTGTGCGACAAGCTCCTGGTGATGGCGCCGGGCGGCGCGGTCGCCTACTTCGGCCCGCCCGAGGAGGCGCTGAACTTCTTCGGCTACGACAGCTGGGCCGACGTCTTCTCCGCCTTCGAGAACTACCGCGACTACGACTGGGCGGGCCGCTGGAAGGGCTCGCAGCACTACCAGATGTACGCCGCGGACATCGACGCCGTCGCGCCGCAGGCCGTACAGATGCCGCCGATGCAGGCGATCCGCCCGCCCAAGCCGCAGGGCTGGGGCTCGCAGCTGTGGACCCTGATCCGCCGCTACGTCTCCGTCATCGCCTCCGACAAGGGCTTCATGGCGCTGTCGGTGGCCCTGCCCGCCGTGCTCGGCGCGGTCAGCCTGCTCATCGACCCGGACAAGGGGCTGCTGCCCAACGGCGCCAACGCCCAGGGCCGGATCGTCCCGAACGGCACCGCCACCACCGTCCTGCTGATCCTCGCGGTCGGCGCCTGCTTCGCCGGGGCCGCCAACTCCGTACGAGAACTGATCAAGGAACGGGTCATCTACGAACGGGAACGCGCCACCGGCCTGTCCCGTTCCGCCTATCTGATGTCCAAGGTGATCGTGCTCGGCGCCATCACCATGATCCAGGGCGCGCTGATCGGCGCGATCGGGTTCGTCAGCCGGGAGATCCCCGAGAAGGGCCTCGTCCTCGGCGGGGCGGTGCTCGTCGAGCTGTCCCTGCCGATCATGATGCTGGGCTTCGCCTCGATGATGTTCGGCCTGGTCATCTCCGCGCTGGTGAAGACGGCCGAGAAGACCATGCCGCTGCTGGTGATGTTCGCCGTCGCGCAGTTGCCCTTCACCGGCTGTCTGCTCATCCTGAACGGCGCGATCGGCGTCAACCAGCTGTCGTACCTGTTCCCCTCGCGCTGGGCCGTCGCCGCCGCCGGGGCGACGCTCGACTTCAACAAGATCTTCCCCGACCAGGACGACCCGTCGAACACGGACCCGCTGTGGGAGCACTCCGTGGGCATCTGGGGCCTGAACATGGTCGCGCTGCTGGTGCTCGCCACCGTCTGCGGCGTCCTCGTGGCCCGCTTCCTGCGCCGCCACGAGCCGGAGGTCATGCGCAAGTAGCACCCCGACACGACTGCTACGACGCCGAAGGGCGGCACCCCGTCAGGAGGGTGCCGCCCTTCGGCCTACGCGAGGCTGAGGTCCGCGCGACCTCAGTACGCGCTGAACACGTTGTCGATGGAGCCGTACCGGTCGGCCGCGTAGTTGGCGGCGGCCGTGATGTTGGCGACCGGGTCGTAGATGTTCCACGACGTACCGGGCACGTGGTACGCCTGGAAGGTCGGCGGGATCACCTGGAGCAGGCCCTTGGACGGGACGCCGTTGACGGCGTTGATGTCCCAGTCGTTGATGGCCTTCGGGTTGCCGGACGACTCCCGCATGATGTTGCGGTGCAGCCCGTGGTAGCTGCCGGGTATGCCCTTGGACTCCATGATGTCCAGGGACTGCCGGATCCAGCCGTCGAGGGTGTTCGGGTACGTCTTCACGGCGGCCTTCTTGACCTGGGCGCGCTGCGCGGACCGGCTGGCGGCCTCCTTGGCCTGCCGGGCCAGCTCGGCCTTCCGCTGCGCGGCGGCCTTGGCAGCGGCCTTCCGCTTCGCCACCGCTTCGGCGGCGGCCTTCTTCGCGGCGGCCTTCCTGGCGGCGGCCTCGGCGGCGGCCTTCTGCCTGGCCTCGACCGCGCCCACCTTCAGGCTGGCGGTCGCGAGCTGGTCGGTGACGCTCGCCCGGACGTTCTCGACGCGCTCGGCGCCGAGCGCCACCGGGGCCGCGGCGGGGGCGGCCTCCGCGGTGGTGACCGTGCCCGCGTTGCTGGGGACCGCGGAGAGGGCGACCGCGGTGGCGCCGAGGACGGCGACACCGCCGATCGCGATCTTGTTGCGCTTGTTCAGGGCGCGACGGCGACCGCGGACGGACATGCTCTGGAGCTTCAAGGACGGACCTCTTCGAATAGCGCGGAGGTCGCTCGCTGACCAGCGGGGACACGGGCCCTGGCTGGCCCTGCCCGCACGAACGCCGCGGGCGGCAACCCGCGGCGCTGAGCGACGGCAGCCATTGTTAGCGGTCGCAAAAATCCGTGGCAAAGGTGTGACGTACGAAGCCCGGTAGTGGATCAACAATCGGCGAAACAGGACATAATTACCCAATGTCCCGCTTGAGGCGGGGCGTCGGCCTCCTATACGCCTTCGTACGTGATCTGCGCCCTATGCGCGGGCTCACACCAGCCGCCCGGCGCTCTCACCATGAGTTGCGTCAGCAACGCTCTGAGTGAGGGTCATTCGCTGGCAGGACGAGATGCACGTCCCCGAACTCGTGCCAGAGGTAGCGCCCGCGCAGCGCCTCCTCGTACCCGCGGTCGACCGCCGCCCGGCCCGCCACCGCCTCCAGCATCAGCAGGTGCGACGCCTCCGGCTCGTGCAGCCCCGTCAGCAGCCCGTCCACCACCCGCACCCCGCGCTCCGGCGTGACGACGAGGTCCGTCCACCCCGCCGCCGCCCGGACCACCCCGTCCGCGCCCGCCGCCGACTCCACCGCCCGCACCGCCGTCGTCCCCACCGCGACCACCCGTCCGCCACCCGCCCGCACGGCGTTGACCAGCCGCGCCGACGCCTCCGGCACCACGAAACGCTCCGGGTACGGCGGCTCGTGCGCCTCCGCCGACGCCACCCCGGTGTGCAGCGTCACCGGCGCGAACCGCACCCCCCGGCTCACCAGCTCCGTCACCAGCCGCGCCGTGAAGGGCCGCGCCGCGCTCGGCATCTCCGCGCTGCCCGCCCCCTCGGCGGACGGCAGCGCGAACACCGTCTGGTACGCCGACAGCGGCTGGTCCCGCGCGGTGTAGGAGTACCGGATCGGCCGCCCGTGCCCGCGCAGCAGCCCCGGCACGCCCGGCCCCGACACCCGCGCCCACCACAGCCGCCCACCCCGCGTGCTCAACGGCTCCTCCCACACCAGCCGCGCCCCCTCCGGCAGCCGCACCTCCATCCCCGCGGGCCCGCCCGCACGCGCGCGTGTCGTCCCCCGGCCGTCCGGCTCCCGCAACTCCACCGCCCACCGCCCGTCGTCCCCCAGGGTGGAGAAGTGCACCACCACGCGCGCGTGCCCGACCCACCCGTCCACCGCGGCGGCCAGCGTGACCGACGTGTTCACCACCAGCAGGTCCCCCGCCCGCAACAGCCCGGGCAGCTCCCGGAACGCGTGGTGCGACACCTCCGTACCCCGGGACACCAGCAGCCGTACGGCGTCCCGCTCCAGCCCCGGTCCGCGCTGCTCGGCGGGCACCCGCGCGGACAACTCCTCCGGCACCCTCAGCGCCAGCGTCACCGGACCCCCTCCAGCAGCGCCGACGCCGTGTGACGGCCGCTCGCCGGACGATCGTCCAGCAGCCGCAGGAACGCGGGCACCACACCCGCCGGGTCGGGCCGCGGAGCGTCGTCGTCCGGTACGGCCGCCGCGTACAGGTCGGTGGCCATGTCCCCGGGATCCACCGTCCACACCCGCACCCCGGGCTCCTCCACCCCGAGCACTGCCGCCAACTGGTCCAGGGCCGCCTTGGACGCCCCGTAGCCGCCCCACGTCCCGTACGCCTCGACCGCCGCGTCCGAGCTGACCGCGACCACCGCCCCCACCGCCGACCGGCGCAGCCACGGCAACGCCTCCTGGACCAGCCCCAGCGCCGCCACCACGTTCACCTCCAGCGCCCGCCGCAGCCCTTCCACCGGCAGCCCCGCCAGCGGCACCAGCGGCTCGGCGCCCAGCGCGCTCGCGTTGTGCACCAGCAGATCGACACCGCCCAGCTCCCCGGCCGCCGCCACCAGCCACGACCGGTGCCCCGCGTCCGTGACATCCCCGGCGACGGCCACCACCCGCACCCCGTACGCCTCCTCCAACGCCGCCGCCGTCCCCTCCAGCGCCCCGGCGCCCCTGGCGTCCAGCACCAGATCCCAGCCCCGCGCCGCCAGCGCCCCGGCGAGCGCCCGCCCGAGCCCCTTCGAAGCCCCCGTGATCACCGCTACCGGCATGACGTCGTTCCCCTTCACTCCCGGCACCGTCCCGTCGACGTGCCGACGCCCCTCAACCTAGGAACGCCCCCACCCGCCCCACCTCCGTCCCGAGCCCCGAACCACCCGCACCCTTCCGCCTACGCCCCAGGTCCGGGAGTTTCGCCACACGCCCTAGGCCCAGCGCCCTAGGCACCGGCCGTCCAGGGGCCGATCCCCGCTGTCACACCCCGCCGGTACCGTGAGGACATGAGTCACGGCCCCCGGTCCGGCCTCGCGGCGATCAGCTCGGCGCTGCTGGCCATGAGCAGGCACCTGGAGGTGCACGACGTCCTCAAGACGATCGTCGCCTCCGCCCGTGAGCTGCTCGACGCCCAATACGCGGCCCTCGGCGTCCCCGACGACCACGGCGGCTTCGCCCAGTTCGTCGTCGACGGCGTCAGCGACGAGCAGTGGAAGGCCATCGGCCCGCTCCCGCGCCAGCACGGCGTCCTCGCCGCGATGCTCCACAAGGCCAGGGCCGAACGCCTCCCCGACGTCCGCAAGGACCCCCGCTTCGAGGGCTGGCCCGCCGCCCACCCCGAGCTGGTCGACTTCCTCGGCCTGCCCATCCGCGACGGCGACGAGATCATCGGCGCGCTCTACCTGGCCAACAAGAACCGCGTGCCGGCGGACGGCGGCTGCGGCTTCACCCAGGACGACGAGGCACTCCTCGGCATCCTCGCCCAGCACGCCGCCATCGCCCTGACCAACGCCCGCCTCTACGAGCGCAGCCGCGAACTCACCATCGCCGAGGAACGCTCCCGCCTCGCCCACGAACTCCACGACGCCGTCAGCCAGAAACTGTTCTCCCTGCGCCTCACCGCCCAGGCCGCCGCCCGCCTCGTCGACCGCGACCCCGCCCGCGCCAAGGGCGAACTGCACCAGGTCGCCACCCTCGCCGCCGAAGCCAGCGACGAACTGCGCGCCGCCGTCGTCGAACTACGCCCCGCCGCCCTCGACGAGGACGGCCTGATCGCCACCCTGCGCACCCAGGCCCAGGTCCTGGACCGCGCCCACACCGCGCGCGTGACCTTCACCGCCCGCGGGGTGCGCGCCCTGCCCGCCGCGCAGGAGGAGGCCCTCCTGCGCGTCGCCCAGGAAGCCCTGCACAACGCCCTACGGCACTCCGGCGCCACCCACGTCGACGTGACCCTGGCCCGCCGCGGCGGCGGCGCCGTCCTGCGCGTCACCGACGACGGCGGCGGCTTCGACCCGCAGGCCGTCCGGCACGCGGGCCGCCACCTCGGCCTGGTCTCCATGCGGGACCGCGCCAGCGGTGCCGGCGGCAGGCTGACCGTGGAATCGGCGCCCGGCAAGGGCACCACGATCGAGATGGAGGTCCCCGGTGGCTGACCCGATCAAGGTCCTGCTCGTCGACGACCATCAGGTGGTCCGCCGGGGCCTGCGCACCTTCCTTGAAGTGCAGGACGACATCGAGGTCGTCGGCGAGGCCGCCGACGGCGCCGAGGGGGTCGACCTCACCGAGCGGCTCCACCCCGACGTCGTCCTCATGGACATCAAGATGCCGGGCATGGACGGTGTCGAGGCACTGCGCAAGCTCCGCGAGCTGAACCACACCGCGCGCGTGCTCATCGTCACCAGCTTCACCGAGCAGCGCACGGTCGTCCCCGCCCTGCGCGCGGGCGCCGCGGGGTACGTCTACAAGGACGTGGACCCCGACGCGCTCGCCGGTGCCATCCGTTCCGTGCACGCCGGTCACATCCTGCTCCAGCCGGAGGTCGCCACCGCCCTGCTGTCCCAGGAGGAGGCCGGCACCGGCCAGGGCAGGGGCGGCACCCTCACCGACCGCGAGCGCGAGGTGCTCGGCCTGATAGCCGACGGCCGCTCCAACCGCGAGATCGCCCGCGCCCTGATCCTCTCCGAGAAGACGGTCAAGACCCACGTCTCGAACATCCTGATGAAACTGGACCTCGCCGACCGCACCCAGGCCGCGCTGTGGGCCGTCCGCCACGGTGTGACAGGCTGACGAACACCGGGCTGAGATTCATACCGTCGTGGGAATGTCCCCCGGATGGCGCATCCTCCGTCACGCTCCGGCGTTCTCCAGGGTGTGCTGCGGCGCTCCCGCCGCGGCGATCGCACAGGAGGGCTCAAGAAGAGTGAAGAACCTGAAGAAGGCGGCGGCCGTGACGATGGTGGCCGGTGGTCTGATGGCCGCGGGCGCCGGGATGGCCGCCGCCAGCGACAGCTCGACGGCCCACGGCACGGCCGCGGGCTCCCCGGGCGTCGTCTCGGGCAACCTCGTCCAGGCCCCGGTGCACGTCCCGGTCAACGCGGTCGGCAACAGCGTCAACGTCATCGGCGTCCTGAACCCGGCCTTCGGCAACTTCGGCCTCAACCGCTAGCGCCCCGCCGTCGCCGCCCCAGCTGCGTCCACCCGTGCCGCTGGGGCGGCACGGGTGGACGCAGCGGCGCCCCGCAGCGCCGGGCCGCGCGACGCCCCCGCCCAGCACCAACGCCCAGCACACCGCACCGACCTCACCGCACCCCCCGCTCCCACTCCTCCACAACGGAGTTGTACGCCGCGACCCGAGCCCGCCGAGCCGTCCGCTCCACCGGCCGCAACGCCTCCGCCCGCGCCCCCATCTCCGACGCGCTCACCGCACCCCCGGTCACCGCACCCCCGTGCCCGTTCTCCGACGCGACAGCGACCAGCACCCCCACCCGCCGCGCCAGCTCCAGCACCCGCGCCGCCCGCCCCGGATACCCCGGCGCCAACACCTCCGCCTCCCGCTCGGCCCGCGCCCGGTACGCGTCGATCGCCGCCCCGGCCACCGGCCCCGACGCCGCCACGTCCAACCGCGACAACACCTCCGTCGCCTCCCGCAGCGCCTCCGCCAGCTCCCGCTCCGCCTCACCCAGCGACGGCACGTCCGCGGGCGGCGCCTCCCGCACCGCGAGACAGTGCCAGACCACCTCCACATGAACGTCCCCGGCGGGCCCCGCCTCCGTCACCTCCGGCACCAGCCCGAACCCGGCGCCGTGACAGATCACCGCTTCCTCCGCGTCCAGCGCCCGCGCGTTGAACTCCGGCGGACCACTCAGCCCCAGCGGATGCCCCGGCGCGGGCAGCGCGACCCGCAGCCCGCGCACCCCCAGCGCCCGCAGCCGCCCCAACGCCAGCGTGAGCCCCACCGGCCCCGACTCGCCGGGCAGCCCCACCATCCGGTGCACGGCGTCCTCACCCACGATGGCGAGCACGGCGTCATCCGGCGACACAAGTCCGGCAAGCAGGGCGTTTCCCCAGGAGGCGAGGCGTCCAGAACGAGGTTCAGAGAGCATGGACCCCAGCCTAAGTACCGGACCGATGGAATGGACCGACGGACCGGTGGCGTAGATTTCCTTGAGGACTGCGCCCACCGGCGCGGCGGACCGAGCCACAGGCGTACGCGACAGCCGAGACCGGCCACACTGCAAGGGGAGACAACGCGCTCATGAGCGATGTTCTGGAGCTTCAGGACGTATCCGTGGTCCGCGAGGGCCGGGCTCTGGTGGACCAGGTCTCCTGGTCGGTCAAGGAGGGCGAGCGCTGGGTCATCCTCGGCCCCAACGGCGCCGGCAAGACCACCCTCCTCAACGTCGCGTCCAGCTACCTCTACCCCAGCAAGGGCACCGCCACCATCCTCGGCGAGACCCTCGGCACCCCCGGCACCGACGTCTTCGAACTGCGCCCCCGCATCGGCGTCGCCGGCATCGCCATGGCCGACAAGCTCCCCAAGCGCCAGACCGTCCTCCAGACCGTGCTGACCGCGGCGTACGGCATGACCGCCGCCTGGCAGGAGGAGTACGAGGACATCGACGAGCAGCGCGCCCGCGCCTTCCTCGACCGCCTCGGCATGTCCGACTACCTCGACCGCAGGTTCGGCACCCTCTCAGAGGGCGAGCGCAAGCGCACCCTCATCGCCCGCGCCCTGATGACCGACCCGGAACTCCTCCTCCTCGACGAGCCCGCCGCCGGACTCGACCTCGGCGGCCGCGAGGACCTCGTACGCCGTCTCGGCCGCCTCGCCCGCGACCCGATCGCCCCCTCGATGCTGATGGTCACCCACCACGTCGAGGAGATCGCCCCCGGCTTCACCCACGTCCTGATGATCCGCCAGGGCAGGGTCCTCGCCGCGGGCCCGCTGGAGCTGGAACTGACCTCCCGCAACCTCTCCCTCTGCTTCGGCCTCCCGCTCGTCGTCGAGCAGGTCGGCGACCGCTGGACCGCGCAGGGCCTCCCCCTCTCCTGACCGGCGACTCTGCCGAACCCCCGCGCGGCGAACCCGTACGACCTCCGTGCGCCCTGTCCGCACAGGCACCCGCGGTCCTACCATGACCATGTGGAAATCGACGCGTGGGTATGGTGGTTGGTCGGCGCTACGGGCCTCGGCATCGCGCTGGTGGTCACCGCGATGCCCGAACTGGGCATGTTGGCGGTCGGCGCCGTCGCCGCCTCCGTGACCGCTGGCATCTTCGGCGGTGACGCCGTCTTCCAGGTCCTGGTCTTCGTCGCCGTGTCGACGGCCCTGCTCGCCGTCGTACGCCCCATCGCCAACCGGCACCGCGCCCAACGCCCCCGGTACGCCACGGGAGTCGACGCCCTCAAGGGCAGACAAGCGGTCGTCCTGGAACGCGTCGACGGCTCCGGCGGCCGTATCAAGCTCGCCGGTGAGGTCTGGTCCGCGCGCGCCCTCGACACCGGCCGTACCTTCGAAGTGGGCGAGGAAGTCGACGTCGTCGACATCGAAGGCGCCACCGCCATCGTCATGTGACCGAAGATCCCACACGGCACGCGACGGTCTGTCAGACTCGACCAGCAAGATCTTCGACAACCATAAGATCTGCAACCATAGGTCTGCCGAGAGCGCCGAGGCGGAGAAGGGTACGGGGAACAGACGATGGAACCGGTCATCATCGTCCTGATCATCCTGGTGGTGTTGGTCTTCATCGCCCTGATCAAGACGATCCAAGTCATCCCACAGGCTAGCGCCGCCATCGTCGAGCGCTTCGGCCGCTACACGCGGACACTGAACGCGGGCCTCAACATCGTCGTCCCGTTCATCGACACCATCCGCAACCGCATCGACCTGCGTGAACAGGTCGTGCCCTTCCCGCCGCAGCCGGTGATCACCCAGGACAACCTGGTCGTCAACATCGACACGGTCATCTACTACCAGGTCACCGACGCCCGCGCCGCGACCTACGAGGTCGCCAGCTACATCCAGGCGATCGAGCAGCTGACGGTCACCACCCTCCGCAACATCATCGGCGGCATGGACCTGGAGCGCACCCTCACCTCCCGCGAGGAGATCAACGCGGCCCTGCGCGGCGTCCTCGACGAGGCGACCGGCAAGTGGGGCATCCGCGTCAACCGCGTCGAGCTGAAGGCCATCGAGCCGCCCACCTCCATCCAGGACTCGATGGAGAAGCAGATGCGCGCCGACCGTGACAAGCGCGCCGCGATCCTCCAGGCCGAAGGTGTCCGCCAGTCGGAGATCCTGCGCGCCGAGGGTGAGAAGCAGTCCCAGATCCTGCGCGCCGAGGGTGAGGCCAAGGCCGCCGCACTGCGCGCCGAGGGCGAGGCCCAGGCCGTCCGCACGGTCTTCGAGGCCATCCACGCCGGGGACCCGGACCAGAAGCTCCTCAGCTACCAGTACCTCCAGATGCTCCCGAAGATCGCCGAGGGCGACGCCAACAAGCTCTGGATCGTCCCCAGCGAAATCGGCGACGCCCTCAAGGGCCTCTCCGGCGCCATGGGCAACTTCGCCCCGAACAACGGCGGTTCGACCCCCAAGGTCCCCGGCCAGCCCACGGAACGCCGCGAGAACCCGTCCATCGACTGAGAACGAGACGCCAGCCCCCGCGCCTCAGAGGGGGCGCGGGGAACTGCGTGACAAGCCACAACGCGCCCGCGCACGAAGACGAACCCGCGCCCCCGGCCGGGGAGGGGGCTACGCGGCCCGCCCCATCCACTCCGGCAACGCCTCAACATCCTCCAAGGCCAGCGCCAGCAACATCGCATCGGCGGGAGTGGGCTCGAACGGCTCCCGCAACAACGGCATACCCGCCTGCTCAGGCGTCCGGTCCGCCTTGCGGTGGTTGTCCTCCGCGCACGAGGCCACTGTGTTCAGCCAGGTGTCCCGTCCACCGTGCGACTTCGGCACCACGTGGTCCACGGTCGTCGCCCGCCGCCCGCAGTACGCGCACCGGTGCCGGTCCCGCACCAGCACACCCCGCCGCGACCACGGCGCCTGTCTTCGGAACGGCACCCGTACGTACCTGCACAGCCGGATCACCCGGGGCGCCGGTATGTCGACCGCCGCGCCACGCATCCGCAGTTCGGGGTGGGCCTGCTCGACGACGGCCTTGTCCTGGAGCACCAGAACGACGGCTCGGTTCAGCGTCACCGTCGACAACGGCTCGAAGCTCGCGTTCAGTACCAGCGTGTCCCGCATACCAGCCCACCTCCCGTGCGCACCGGCCCACCCCCTGGCGGGCTGGGATCAACTCTGGCCGGGCACGCCGAGATGGACAACGCAATATCCGCTGCTCCGCGGGGGGCGACCCCGCGCCCCCCGGCAACAAAATGCCCGCCTCTGATCACTTTCAAGACCAGAGGCGGGCAAACGCTCGGTGAATCCTCGGAACCGCTCAGCCCTCGGCGGGCACCTCGTACTCACCGATCAGCTGGGCACGCGCCAGCGTGTGGAACCGCAGGTTGAAACCGACGAAGGCGGGACTGGCGTCCGCGTCCGGACCGAGCTTCTCCCGGTCCACCGCGTACACGGTGAAGACGTACCGGTGCGGCCCGTCGCCCGGGGGCGGCGCGGCACCCCCGAAGTCCCTGGACCCGTAGTCGTTACGGGCCTGTACGGCGCCTTCCGGCAGCCCCTCGAACTTCCCGCTGCCCGCCCCCACGGGCAACTCCGTCACCGAGGCCGGGATGTCGAACACCACCCAGTGCCAGAACCCGCTCCCCGTCGGGGCGTCCGGGTCGTAGCAGGTCACGGCGAAGCTCCTGGTCTCCGGCGGGAACCCCTCCCACCGCAGCTGCGGCGAGGTGTTACCGGCCGCGTAGACCTGAGCGTCCTTGAGGGTCGCCCCCTCCTCGACGTCCTCACTCACGACCGTGAACGACGGCACGGGCGGATGGAAGTCGTGGGGGAGCGGTCGCCTCTTCAGCTCGGTCACCGGGATACCTCCAGATCGGTTGGTTCCGTGACTGGCGAGCCTAGAACCAGTTCCGCTTGCTGCCGACCTCGGACAGCCACTGGTTCAGGTACGCCGCCCAGTCGGTCGACTGGTAGTCGTGCAGCCCCACCTGGAACGACCGGAAGGTGTCGCTGCCCTCACTGAACAGCCCCGGCTTCTTGTCCATCTCCAGGACGACGTCCATGGCGTGCTCGTCGGCCACGAAGCTCAACTCGACCTGGTTCAGACCCCGGTACTGCTGCGGCGGGTAGAACTCGATCTCCTGGTAGAACGGCAGCTTCTGCCGCGTACCACGGATGTGACCGCGTTCCATGTCCGCGTTCTTGAAGCGGAAGCCGAGCTGGATGAACGCGTCCAGGATCGCCTTCTGCGCGGGCAGCGGGTGCACGTTGACCGGGTCCAGGTCACTGGAGTCCACGGCCCGCGCGATCGCCAGCTCCGTCGTCACACCGATGTCCATCCCGCGCAGCGCCTGACCGTCGATCATCGTGACCGGGGTCTCCCACGGGATCTCCAGACCGAACGGCACCGCATGCACGGCACCGGCCGCCAGCTCGAAGGCCCCACCCAGCCGCACCTTCGTGAACTCGATGTCCTGCTTGTACTCCGTGTCCTGGCCCTCGACCTCGACCCGGGCCTGGAGCCCGACGGACAGCCCCTCGATCTGCTGGTTCACGGACCCGCCCTGGATCCGCACCTCACCCTGGACGACACCACCCGGCACCACGTTGACCTCGGTGAGCACCGTCTCGACCGAGGCGCCACCGGCCCCCAGACTCGCGAGCAGCTTCTTGAACGCCATGTCTCTCCCTCTCCAGAGTCCCAAGAGTCCCTTGATCCCTACAAACGCGATCCGGCCGTGACCGGTTCCGCGCCTCACCCTGGCAAGGCGGAGGCCCGCTGACCACCCCGTGACACCGCCCGGCTCCACTACCCTCGGACGGCATGATCGCGACCCCCGACCGTACGCCCCTCCCCGGGACCTTCTTCGACCGGCCTGTCCTGGAGGTCGCCCCCGACCTCCTCGGCCGCACCCTGGTCCGCACCACCCCGGACGGTCCGATCGCCCTGCGCCTGACGGAGGTGGAGGCCTACGACGGCCAGAACGACCCCGGCTCCCACGCCTATCGGGGGCGTACGCCCCGCAACGACGTGATGTTCGGTCCGCCCGGGCACGTGTACGTCTACTCCGCCTACGGCAGGTCAAGGCGGTCAGCATGAACGTCGACCTCCTCGCCCATCCTGCTGAGGAGGTCGCCCCCAGGCTGCTCGGGAGCGTCCTCACCTGCAAGACCCCAGAGGGGACCGTGAGCATCGCCATCACGGAGACCGAGGCGTACTCGGGTACGGCTGACCCAGCCTCCCATGCCTACCGAGGTCGGACGCCCCGTAACGCCGCCATGTTCGGACCCGCAGGACACCTGTACGTCTACCGGTCCCACGGTCTCCACTGGTGCGCCAACATCGTCACCGGGACGGACGGCATCGCCTCGGCCGTCCTCATCCGGGCAGGCAGGGTCATCGAGGGGGAGGACCTTGCACGCAAGCGGAGAGGGGAGAAGGTCGAGAGCCCCCGCCTTGCCCGAGGTCCGGGGAACTTCTGCCAGGCACTCGGCATCACGGCGGAGCACGACGGCGCAGACCTGCTGACAGGTACCTCGGTCATGTTGTCCGAGGGCGAGTCGGTACCTGCCGCCCTCATCCAGGTTGGTCCTCGGGTAGGCGTGAGCAGGGCCCATGACTGGCAACACCGGTTCTACCTCGCCGGTGATCCGACGGTCTCGGCGTACCGACTGAGCCCGAGAGCCAAGCCGTCCGCCGGAGCCTGAGCCGCTGTGCACCTTGCTCACGGTCAGCCGGTGAGTCGGCGACTTGACTCGCCCCTGGAAGGTCCGTAACGTAGCCCGAGCCGCTGGAACGGGTACTGCCGGTAAGACAGCAGCCGGAGCGGCCAACCCACTACCTACGACACCCCCCCTGCGGGGTCGAATTCGTCGTGCCCGCACGCCCGAATTCGACAACTGCGGATCTCGATTATGAGTTGCCGGGGGAATCGGCTAACGTGGTGAATGTCGGAAGGCCGCAGGGCGAAAGCCCCAAAGCATGAGACAAACCCCGCTGACTGGGGGTCAGGTCAAGAAAAAGGTCTGATAGAGTCGGAAACGCAAGACCGAAGGGAAGCGCCCGGAGGAAAGCCCGAGAGGGTGAGTACAAAGGAAGCGACCGTTCCTTGAGAACTCAACAGCGTGCCAAAAGTCAACGCCAGATATGTTGATACCCCGTCTCCAGTATCTGCTGGGGCGAGGTTCCTTTGAAGAACAAACACAGCGAGGACGCTGTGTGCGAGGGGATCATTCCTCCTCTCGCACCGCTCTCGTGGTGTTG